>JACQZM010000008.1:12323-27326 GCA_016213885.1 Candidatus Rifleibacteriota bacterium
ACGCCCGGGCCGGCCGGCCGGCCCGGATCGTGGCGAAGCTGAACTCGCTCACGGACACCCGGATGATCAACGCCCTCTACGAGGCGTCGCAGGCCGGCGTCTCCATCGACCTGGTGGTCCGGGGCATCTGCTGCGCAAGACCCGGGGTCCCGGGCCTCTCCGACAACATCCGGGTCGTGAGCGTCGTGGGCCGGTTCCTGGAGCACGACCGGATCTACTACTTCTGCAACGGTGGCCAGGAGCAGGTCTACCTCGGGTCGGCGGACTGGATGGAGCGCAACTTCGATCGCCGCGTGGAGATCCTCTTCCCGATCGACGACACCGCGGTCATGGACCGGCTGATCAACAGGATCCTGCTGCTCTACCTGGCCGACAACGTCCAGGCCCGGGTGCTGGCGGCGGACGGCGTGTACCATCGGCGGCACCCCGAGGGCGCCCAGCCGATCAACGCGCAGGAGATCCTGCTGGCCGGGGTCAACCCGCCGCTGGAGGGGAACAGCACCTTCGTCCGTCCCCCGTCGGTGAAACCCGCGACGGCCACCGGAATCCGCCCCATGACCAGTGCTCCCAGGTCGGTTCGGCGCCGCATGCGATCGAGCAAACGACTCCTGCCGGCCTATCTGCCCCCGCCCGCCGACGCGGGCCCCGTCTCGGAGCCCTGACCCCGATCCGGCGCCTCGACGGATCCGGCGATCGGATTCGCCGGGTCGGGCCGCGGAGAATCACTCGCCGTCGGCGTGGTCGCAGCCCGGGCCGTGGACGTGGTGGCCGTGGCCGCGAAGAGACCCGGAGAGCGCCGTGGCCAGGGCCAGCGCCTGGGCCACCAGGTCGTCCTCCGGCGTCTTCCCCAGCTGGACCGTGGCCCAGGCCTTGAGCGACCTGGCATCGATGTTCAGCAGGGACAGGCAGTCTTTCATCTCGACGTACCGCACCCCGCAAGCCATGGCGAGAAGCGGCGGGAGCATCCAGACCGGACCTGGCTTGGCCTTGGCCTCGCCCACGATGAACAGCGGCTGTCTCTCCCGGGCGACCTCCAGGAGATTGCCGAACAGGCTGGCGATGCGGTGCGACTGGGGGACCACCTTGCCGTCGACGTGGTCCCTGGCCCCGATGGAGCCCGCTGCCGTCGGGTTTCCATCGGTGACGAGCGCCCAGCCGCAGTTCCACCCCCGGGTCTCCACGCCCAGGATCACGAGATGCTCCGCGGATCGCTTCCTGGCGTACGAAAGATCGGTGACGGGCATGGGGGCTCTCCTTGGGCTGGCGACCGGGAGCTCTGCCGGGCTCTGCCGGGCTCTGGCGGCCA
The DNA here is from genome assembly GCA_016213885.1 of Candidatus Rifleibacteriota bacterium. Lineage (GTDB taxonomy): Bacteria > Muiribacteriota > UBA6191 > JACPRK01 > JACQZM01 > JACQZM01. The sequence continues at coordinate 13,630 of JACQZM010000008.1, forward strand.
GGATCGTCTATCAGGCGCCGAAGGATACCACGAGCGGGCGAGGAACGGACAGCTCGCCGGGTCCGAGTCGCGCCCCCGAGCGCGACCCCAAATGCCGCCCCTCCCCTTCCTTGGTGACTCTGCGGCCAGGCCGGGGCCTGATCACAGACCCGACTCCGCGACACAGGCGCCGGATCCGGGATTCCAGGACATCCACCCGTTTCGGAGCGGTCTGCCAGTGGTCGGGCCGACCGCGCCAGGTGCCCTGGACCGTTCGAGGAACGTCGGACTATAATTCGGGCACCATGCGATCCGACGAGACCCTCGATTCCGACGCGGCGTTCGAGACCTGTGCCCTGCTCAAGTGGGTGTCCCCGAGACCGGAGATCAACCTCGTGCTGGAGCTCTACCTCAGGGAGATCACCGGCCGGCTGTTCAGGGATGTCCAGACGGTCTACCTGTTCGGCTCGGCGGTGCTCCGGGACCTGGTGCCGGACACGAGCGACCTGAACATGGTGGTCCTGGTGAAGCGCGATCTCGGGGAGGCGGCTCGGGGCGAGATCGGCACGGTTCACCGGTACCTGGCGTCGCCGGCGTTCGCGCCGTGGGGCTCCATGCTCGACGTGTTCTACGGGCCGGCGGGTCTCTTCGCGGCGAAGCCCAGACCGGGGAAGGGGTTGAGGGGGTCCAGCCAGGGCGTCCGGTCCAGCGACAAGGTCCAGCTCGATCCGATGGAGCTCTACTCGCTCCACGATCACGGCACGGTCCTCCACGGCGCGGACCTGCGCCCGTCGCTCCGGCGGCCCCAGCTGCCGGAGCTCTGCAGACAGGTGCGGCTCTTGACCGGCCGGGTCGCCGACCTCGACGCGAGCGCCCAGCCCCGGGACGTGATCGACGGCTGTGCCGATCTGACCAGGGCGCTGTACGTGCTGGAACACGAACGGGTCGCGTCGAAGTCCGAAGCCACCCAGTGGTTCATGAAGCTGGTGAAAGGCAAGGCCGCCGACGCGGCTCTGGAAGCGAACCGGCTCCGCCGCGGCGAGGTCCGCAGCGGGGTGGCCACGCTCAGACGGCTGCTCCCTCACTTCCTCGTGGCCGCCCGGGAGGAGCTGCAGCGTCTCGAGCACAGGCACGGCGCCGTCGACGAGAGGTGAGGCGTTAGGCGTGGCGGTATACTCCTACGAGGCGTTCGACTCGGCGGGCAACAAGGTCTCCGACATCATCGACGCCGACTCCGAAGAGGCTGCGCGGGCCAAGCTCCGGGAGTCGGGGCTCTATCCGACCGACATCCACGAGGGGATGGAGAGCGTCGGCGACTGGTTTCTGCTCAGCCGGATCGGCACCAAGGACATCGCCGCGTTCACGCGACAGCTCGCCACCCTGGTGGGTGCCGGTTTCCCCATCGTGGACGCGCTCTCCACGCTGTCGGAGCAGACCTCCAACTTCCGATTCAAGCGGATGGTCATGGGGATCCGGGACAAGGTGCGCGAGGGCAAGGCGCTCTCCGAGGCGATCCGGGACTACCCCGACGCCTTCCCCGGGATGTTCGGGCCGATGATCAAGGCCGGCGAGAAGTCGGGGAAGCTCGAGACGATTCTCTTGCAGCTGTCGGGCTACCTGGACAGCCGGGTGCGATTCCAGACGCGGGTCGTCACGGCGGTGGCCTACCCGATGGCGATGCTGTTCATGGCCATCGGCGTGGTGATCTTCCTTCTGACCTACGTCATCCCCCCGCTGGTCGACACGTTCCGCCGCGAGGAGATGACCCTCCCCTGGGTGACCTCGGTGTTGATCCTCATCTGCGACGTCCTCCGCGGGTACTGGTATCTCCTGGTCGGTGCGCTCGTGCTCGCCTACCTGGCTGTCCGGAGCTATGCGAAGACCGAGAGCGGAGAGGAGTTCTTCGACGCGCTCAAGCTGAACTCGTTCGGCCTGGGCCCGCTCTACAGGCAGGTGCTCATCGCCCGGTTCATCCGCACGTTCGGGGTGCTCACCAGGAGCGAGGTGCCGATCCTGTCGGCGCTGGAGATCCTGAAGAACGTGGTCCAGAACGTCATCGTGGCCCGGGCGCTGGAACAGGCCAAGGTGGCGATCAGCCAGGGCTCCGCCATCGCCCGGCCGCTCAAGGCCTCGGGGATCTTCCCGCCCATGGTCGTGGACATGATCAACGCGGGTCAGAAATCGGGTCAGCTGGATACTCTGCTGCTCAAGCTCGCGGAGGACTACGAGCTGGAGGTCGAGGCGGCGCTCTCGCTGTTCACGTCGATCCTGGAGCCGATCATCATCCTCTTCATGGGCCTCATGGTCGGGTTCATCGTGCTGGCGATCGTGCTTCCCATGCTGGAGCTGAACCAGGCGCAGGTCCGGTGAGGCCGCCTCCCGTCGCGCCCCGAGCAAGACCCGGCGCCTCGCCGGGTCCGAGTCGCGCCCCCGAGCGCGACCTCAATCCGGATTCCCTCCTCTTCCCTTCCCCCGAGCGCGACTTCAAGTGAACCCCCTTCCCTTCCTTGGTGACTCTGCAGCCAGGCCGCGGCCTGATCACAGGCCCGACTCCGCGAAACAGGCGGGGGATCCTGGGGCCCTGGCCCGGTTGCCGTGCTAGAATTCGGTGGCACATGGCCACACCACTGACCCGGCCCCGGCCCCGGGGGATCGAAAGAAGGCCGGCGTTCACGCTGCTCGAGATCCTGATGGCGGTCGCCATCCTCGGCAGCGCCGTGGTGATCGTGATGGGGAACATCAACCATTCGATCACCCTCTACCGGGTCGCCCGGGAGACCGTGACCGCCACCACCCTGGCGCAGTCCAAGCTCGCCGAACTCCTGTCGTCGCGGGACTCGATCCGCCCGTCCAGCGAAGCGGGGAGGTTCAAGGAGGACTCCCGGTTCGGCTACACGGTCACCGTGTCGGACGCCACCCTCCCGGGCTTCGAGAAGGACGATCTGAAGGGCATCCTCCGGGCCACGGTGGTGGTGCAGTGGGACTCTCCCCACACCCGGGAGGTGCGGCTCGTCCAGCTGGTGAGCGCCGAGGCAGGTGGCCGCCGATGAGATCGAGAGGCGTCCGGAGCGGGTTCACGCTCATGGAGGTGCTGATCGCCGTGGCGATCTTCTCCATGCTGCTGGTGGTGCTCTACCAGAGCTACGTCGGGGTCACGCGGATCGTGGCGCGGTGCCAGACCGGGTTCGCTCCCATCCGCGAGGGGCTCAAGGTCCAGAAGGTCTTGAGACGCATCCTGGCCAGCGCTTCGGCGTCGCGGCAGAGGAACGCCAAGGCGACCTTCTCCGGGGACGATCGCCGCCTCTCCTTCACCACGCTGAACCGGCAGGGGGTCGAGCCGGATCACCCCTGCCCCATCGCGTACGTGCGCATCGAGCACGATTCCGAGGACGGGCTGGCCGTGGTGAGCCACCCCACCTACTTCCTCACCGACAAGGTCGACCCGGCCAAGGGCCAGCGCCTGCAGTTCCCCCTGATCCGCTCGTTGAAGCTCCAGTACTGGGATACCAACGGCTGGATCAGGGACTGGGAGGCCACCAAGAAGGGCAGCCTCCCGGCACGGGTGCGGGTGGAGCTGAAGGCCGAGGGCGAGGGGTCCGGCCCGATCGCCTTCGCCTTCGACGTGGCGCTCCCGATCCAGAGCGACCTGCCGATCACCGGGGGCGTGCCGTTCGGCCAGGGACCGCTCCCCGGCCCCGGGCAGCCCGGGGTGCCGGGCCAGGGGGGTCTGCCGGCTCCCGGGCCCGTGCCGGCTCCCTATCCGGCGCCGACCGGTCCGAACCCGGGGCGATCGGGGGGCGGATGAGCGACTCGAATCGAACGATCCGACGACGTCTCCGGGAGCGAGGCCTGGCGCTGATGCTGGTCCTCGGGCTGGTGGTCCTCCTGGTGAGCATCGGGTTCAGCTTCCACGATCAGATGGCGGGGCGCCTCACCGACGCCAGGATGGGGGCGCTGGACGCGGAGGCGCTGACCCTGGCCAGAAGCGGCCTCTACCTGGCGAAGCTCCTGATGAAGGCGGAGACCCGATCGTACCTGTACCTGCCACGTGAAGAGACCTCCCCGGAGTCGAAGTCCGGTTCCAGCGACCAGCCCCGGGCCAAGAAGATCGAGAAGACCAAGCTCGACGAGATCTACCAGTTCCTGGCCACGAGCGAGAAGGAGGGTTTCCCCCTGGAAGGGGGCCGCCTCTCGATCCAGCTCATCGACGAGAACGCCCTGATCAACCTGAACCGCGCCTCGGAGGCGACGCTGGCCAGCCTGTTCGCCGTGGTCGGGCTCAAGCGAAGAAAGAAGCTCGAGATTCTCGACGAGGTGGTGGAGGAGGACATCAGCCGCGAGGCGGCCCGGTCCGTGATCAACTGGCGCTCTCCCGAGGGCCAGAAGCTCGTGGGCGGGGGGGACGACACGTACTACGACTCCAGGAAGCCGCCGTACCGGTCGCGCTCCGCCCCGTTCGAGGTTCCCGACGAGCTTCTGCTGATCAAGGACATGACCCCGCTGTCGTTCTTCGGGACCCCCCAGGAGTCCCGGAACGGTGCCGGCGGCCCGGGCGGGCCTCCGGGGGAGGGCGGCGCAAAGCCGAAGGAAGCAGAGGGCGAGAGCGACACTCCGGTCAAGGACAAGGGAAAGAACGCCGACAACGACAAGGAGAAGCCGAAGAAGGTGGAGGGGCTGGCCGGGTACGTCACGGTCTGGGGCGACGGGAAGGTGAACGCCAACAACGCTCCGCTGACAGTGCTCAAGGCGATGCCGGGCATCGCCGAGAGCATCTCCCGGGAGGCGCTGGCAAAGGCGGTGGTGGACCACAGACCGTACCGGGACGCCGGCGAGATCAGAAACGCCCTGGCGATGGTGGATCCCCGAGCCGGGGGCCAGATCACGGCCTATCTCAAGACCAGCTCGACGGTGCTCAGGGTCCGCGCGACAGGCTTCAGAGGCGTCAGGAGACGGGTGGTCGAGGCGGTGCTGTCGAAGACCGGGATTCTCGTGAAGACGCTGTACTACCGGGAGGACTGACCGGCCGTGGAGATCCTGGGCCTGGACGTTGGAACCCGGACGATCAAGGGCGTGCTGGCCCGGAGGACGCTCCTGGGGCTGACGCTCAGAAAGGCGTTCGTCCGGGAGGTCGACGACGGGCCGCTGTCTCTCCAGATCCAGCGGGCGCTGGAGGAGGAGGCGCCCGGAACGGACCTGGTGGTCCTCTCGATCCCCCGGGACCTGATCATCACCAGGAACCTGGAGCTCCCGTTCAAAGACCTGAAGAAGGTCAAGCTGGTGGTGCCCGCCGAGGCCGAGCGGAACCTGCCGTTCACGCTCAAAGACGCCGTGGTCGCCCACACCATCGCCGATCCGGAGGCGCCGAACCACACCCGCGTGATGGCGTTCGTGGCCCACAAGAAAGACCTGGCCGAGTGGACGGTCCGGGCAGAGGGGATCCGCTCCGCGGAGTACACGGCGGCGATCGACTCGCTCGGCATGGTGAACGCCTATCTGTACGAGGACTCGGGGGTGGAGTCGGTGGCGCTGGTCGACCTGGGGGCGAAGAAGACCTCCATCGAGGTCATCCACAAGAGGAGGCTGGTCTACTCGCGGGTGATCACCGTGGCCGGGGAGACGTTCACCACGGCCATCGCGTCGGGTCTCAAGATCGGCCAGGACGAGGCGGAGCAGCTGAAACGCCAGCTCACCAACCCGTCAGGCGAGATCGACAGCTCCCGGCTGGAGGCGGCCAGGACGGCGCTGGCCGAGGCGTTCAAGCGTCTGGTCCGGGAGCTGAACGTGACGGTCCTCTCGGCCCGGAACCTCTGGCCCGCCCTGGAGCTCGAGCGAGTGGTGCTGTGCGGCGGCGCCGCCGTGACGAGCGGTCTCGTCAGCGCGATCGGAGCCGGGCTGAGCCTCCCCACGGCGCTCCACTCCTCTCCGATGCTCGGGCCGCTGAGACCGGAGGAGGACCACCCGGCGCTCATGCCGGGCTTCGGCCTCGCCCTGTCCGGAGCCCGCAAAGCCGTTCTGGACGTGGATCTGCTGAACCGACCGACGAACGTGATCCGGTACCACAAGACGGAGATCGGCCTGCTGGTGGGCCTCGTCATCGCCATCCTGATCGGCGGCTTCGTGGTCACCCGACGGGAGCTGGCCTCGCTCCGGGAGCAGTACAGGACGACGGTCCACGAGCTCGACCGGAAGCTCGAGCGGATCGGGAAGCTGACCCGGCAGCCGGTGGACGTGGCCACCTTGAACGCCAAGGCCGACCAGTTCAAGAAGCTCCGGGGGATCCTCACCGAGGACTGCGCGTCCCGATTGGCCCTGCTGAACGACATCTCCAGGGCGCTGCCCGAGGGGCTCGACGTGACGCTGCTCAACCTCTCGATCGATCAGGGGAGGGTGGAGCTGGAGGGCATGACCGACTCGTTCGAGACGCTCCAGAAGGTGGAAGAGGCGTTCAAGGCCGGGCTCAAGCGACCGATCGACGTGCGTCCGCCCCGGAACGAGACCCGGGACGACAAGCCGGTGACGGTGTTCCGGCTCCACTTCGCCGCCCTGCCGGCGGACGACCAGAAGGGAGGCGGCAAGCGATGAACGTGATCAAGGGGCGTCGTCGCGAGCTTCTGGCCGTCGCGCTCGTCGTCGCCTTCATCTGGGGATACAAGGCCCTGGTCCTCGGTGAGATGAGGGACGAGATCGAGAAGATCAACTCGCCGAACGAGCTTCCGGCCAAGAAGGCGGTCCTCGCCGTGGCGGCCCGGGTCGAGAAGGACGCCCAGGAGATAGCCTTTCGACTGGACACGATCCGGCGATCGCCCCTGATGGGGCAGAACCTGGCCACCACGCTCGAGCAGTTCCACAAGAGGGCAGGGCTCTCCAGGGAGCGGGCCCGCCTGGTGCCTCGAGGCGTCCAGATGCTGGAGGGCAACCTCCAGGAGGAGTCGGTGGAGGTTCTCATCGGCGGCATGGCCTTGGAGGAGATCATCAAGTACCTCCAGGAGATGGAGACGCTGGGGCATGCCGTGAGAGTGCGCCGGCTCCAGATCCAGAAGACCCAGGACACGGCCAACGTGATAATGGTCGTGGCCGCTCTGAAGGTGATGTAGAGGAACCTGTCGGAGCGAGACTCCTCCGGGCTCCGGGCTCCAAGGCCGTCGACCCGGCGTCCATCCGACACGATCGGTCACTGGGGGCCGATGAGCCTGAGCAGCAAAGAGGGTCGGCATCCGAGTCTGGGGGCGCCAGCGCTGTTTCGCTGAGGCAGGGGGTGCGGGTTCGATCTGAGCATCGAGGTCGGCTGACGAGATCGCAAGCGCACCGCCTGCCGCCTGGAACCCGACCGGCCAAGGTCCGACGCCTCGCCGGGTCCGAGTCGCGCCCCCGAGCGCGACCTCAATCCGGATCCCCTCCTCTTCCCTTCCCCCGAGTGCGACTTCAAATGAATCCTCTCCACTTCCTTGGTGACTCTGCAGCCAGGCCGAGGCCTGATCACAGGCCCGACTCCGCGAAGCAGGTGGGGGATCCTGGCCGGCCGGGCGCTTCGGCGCGGCTCCGGTTCGAGGCCCTGAATGCAGAGAAGGCGGCATGGAGCCTCCTTCCTTCACGGCGCGGACCCGGAGAAGCGACGGCTCATCGGCCAGGAGAAGAAGGCGAGCGAGCCCAGAGCGAGGATCCACGAGAGCTGACTGAGGGTGTCAAGGCCCTTCTGGAACGGCGTGACCCTGTGTCGCACCGTCACCTGCCGCGTGCCGGGAGGAACCAGAAGCCCGGTCATTCCTGCCTGGATGGGCTTGACCGGGACGGTCTGTCCACGGTCGGTCGTCGCGTGGAACTGTGCATAGTACTGGCGTGAGACACACACAGGAAGCCACCGCCGAGCTGGGGAAGACAGTCGAATCTCGAACGTCTCCGGAGCCAGCGGCTTGCAGTCATAGAGAACGGTCTCGAGCATTCGGTCGAGGCGGCGTCGCGTCAGCTCATCCGCTGGCGGCCTCAGGCGCAAGCGCCCCTCCAGCGCCGATGGTTGGGACAACGTGTCGTCCAGCGCCGTAGGTGCGATGGAGTCGTCCTTGCCGAGCACGAAGATGCCGACATCCAGAGGGTCGATGAGGCCCGAAAGCAGCAAGACCTCGAACGCGTTCTCGACCTCTCCTCGAGCTCCCCGGACGCCCACGGCCAGCTGCGGTACAAAGGCCATCGGCGGTTTGGAGACACCGAGGATCGTGTACCTGTAGACGAGGGGGTGCCTTCTGCCCGAGGAGCGCACCGCGCCGGCAGCCAGGCAAGAGAGGCCAGGCACCAGCTTCAGACGGGATAGCGAAGCCTCCATCGCCGGGTTGGGTTCTACCCAGTCGATCAGCATGCAGTCTGCTCCGAGCAGAGCCAGCACCCGCGGCGAGATGGAGACCCACCTGCTGTCCCGCGTCAGACCCGAGACAAACGTGCCGAAGAACATCTGGAACTGCCCGTTACATTGGTGGTACACGCCGTTGTCCGTCCCATCTCCCGGAAAGCCACACGTTGGGGAAGAGCCTCCACGTCGAGCAGATCCTTCAAGACCATCCAGCGCGCGTGGAAGAGATCCCCGATTCCAAGCACCAAGAGCAAGGCCATCACACGAGGCAAGCGTGCGTTACCGCGGGCGATACGCGCGGCTGCGAGCCCGGCGCAGACCGTGGCGAGCTGCACCGCAAGATAGCTCGAGCGAAAGGGGGCGCCGTCGAGTCCAGCGAGCGGCACCAGGTGCCAGACCTGGGGGAATCGGTAGGCGAGAGCCCAGAACAGCGCCCCGGCCAGGAGCCCTCGCTCCCCAGGGATCCAGCTTCTTCGGGCGATACCAGCCGCCACGCCCCAGACCAGGAGCACGCATGCGAAGAGCCCGAGATAGGGAAGCTCCACCACATTGGCGCGATCGAACGGTGCGAATCGGAGCCTGCGTGCCAAGAAGTCGGTGAAGGCGGGGGGCGACCCGAGCGACCAGCCCGGGGTGTTCGCCTCGATGGCGTGAGTCGTATGAAGAGCCAGCCAGGCGCGCGAGACGACGAGCAGCAGGCACGCGACGCCGACGGCAGCCAGGAATGTACCGAGGCGCAGCGTTGCTTTTCGGTCGAGGTTCGGACTGACCACAGCCTCGACGCACAGGACCAGAGCGAAAGTGAGAGCGCATCGGTAGCCCAGTGGTGGGTTGCTCAGAGCGATCAGGCCCAAGAGGAGCGCGCACCACACCGCACGCCGAGGTGACGGCCCGGCGGTCGGGTCGGACGCCGCAGCGCCGCTCACCGTCTCGCAGCAGACCATCAAGAGCCAGGGTAGCATCGCGTAGCCGATCAGGTGTGGGAACTCGGCGCAGACTCCCACGGGGAAGGTGATCGTATAGGCGAGGGAGGAGGTCACAGCGGTGGCCGCAGCCACAAATCTATGTCCGGTCAGACGTGCCACGAGAAGAAGAGTCCCGGTCGCGAGAACACAGAGACAGAGCAGCAGGTATAACCGGTAGCCGGGGATGAGGCCGAACAGCTTGGCCAGCACGCCCACGACTCCGTAGCCGACTGTCCCGTAAACCGCGAGGAACACACGGCCGCACGCCACCGCCTCTGTCATGGCTGGCAGCTCTGGCAACCGCTCCGCAAGGTACCAGCAACCGGCCAGGTGACCACAGAGATCCATGCCATAGCTGCCCGAGACCGGCCGAACCAGGGGTAGAGCGCCAAGGACCGTGACAAGGAGCGCGACCAGGAGGCTCCGGTCGAGCCACCAGCCTGTCGATCGGAGGCCGCTTGTCGGCGTCGCCAAGGAGTCGGGGACAGGTGTATCGGAAGGCATGGCGGCATCCTCTCTGTCGTCCATGGGCTACTTCGAACGTCGAGCCGGAGCAACACCGGCCGTGGCCTCTTCGCGGCGACCGGCCGGACTTATCGGTGCAACCAGGAGATCGAGCTGTTCCGGCAGACCCTGGATCAGGGCCTGGCACCAGAGATGTACCGGCTTGAAGTCCTGGACCAGCGGATGTGGCAGGAGCCGGATGCGCAGCGTCAGCGAACGAGGTGCGGCCCTGAGGAATCCCGGCGGCAGGACGATGCAGCGGAGGCCGCCGACGATGCCAGGGTATACCTCGGGCAACGAGACGCCAGCCTGGCCCACGGCAAACCGCACTGGCGGCAGGTTGGCGAGCTCCAGCTCGAAGATCTCACCGCGATCCAAGAGCGTCGTGCTGAGCCCCAGCAGGCAGGGCAGTCGGTTGTCGCGGAAGCCGGACGGCAGCGCCACGTCGAAGCTGACCTGATCCAGGGATCGGCGCTCCGGCTCCCCCGTGAGGAGATCCGCTTCCCTGCGGATGCCCATCACGGAGTCGGGCTGAGCGATATTCAAGACCTGCCATTGAGCCGTGTGAAGGTACCATACGTGGACCTCCTTGCCCTCCCTGGAACGTAGTCGAGCAGTCCGAAGCGGAGACATCAGATAGTGGAAGTATCGGTTCCATACTTGCCCGGGCAAGATCGACGCCACTCTTGCCTCAGCGAGAACGTCCGCGCTCACCTGAGGCCTGCGGTGGCGCCACAACGCCAGGTCCAGCGCCGTCAGATCGGCGAGCATGTTGTACAGCTCGATCTGCTCGCGGGGAGACGCGAGCGGCGAGCATAGATACACCCTGAGCGCGTGGATCATCCGGCGTCGATCCTCGCCTGCCGGGAGCTGCGGCAGGTTGGTCGCCAGAAGCCTGTCATCGACCCGACGCACCGGCTCTCCGTCGCGAAAGGGGAGGCAGCTCTCGAGCGTCTTCCAGCGGAGTCTCGAGGCCGCCCTCCGCAGCGGCGCGAGATCACGCTCCAGGAACTCCTTGAGCGGTGAGCTCAAGGTACACGTCGTCCGGTCCTCGATCTGAAGACGCGCCTCGTCGAGCCGGCAGAGCATCACCCCGTCCGCAGTCGTCCGCGCCGTCCACGGCAGAGACAGGGTCCGCGCCTTGCCCTCGACGCTCAGCTCAAGACGGCCCGCCACGACGTCAGCGCCAGCCACACGCGCGGCGTGGAGATAACCCGGGCGCGTATCGAGCTGGACACGCAAGCGCTCCGTCGACCACGTCTCGAACGTGGCCCACTCGGTGGCAACACCGCCCGCCGTCACCAGTCGAGTTCTGTACTGATGTCCCGGCATCAGACCGCTCACGGTCGCAGCCTGCGGCTCCCCTGCAAAAGCGAGCGGCACGCTGCGGTGCGCCGCCGTGTCGTCCGTGAGCTCGGCCACGAGTCCCGGCCGCGGAGATCCGGATTTCAGCTCGATCCTGAGAGCCGTGAAACCCGGTACATAGGCCACCTGGATGGATGAGGCACTCTCTCGGTGCCCCATCCAGAAACCAGCAAGACAGCCGATGGCGACGAGAACTCCTCCAGCCGCGAACCGGACGAGGGGCGAGAACCCTGATCGAGCCCGAGCGGGTGTGGCCGAAAGAGGCGTGCACCTCAGGGCTGCCACCCGCTGGACAGAGCCATCATCCGCCGAGGGTTCCGAGATCGGAGGCCGGCCAGCCGCGGTCGGGCCAGAGCTGGCCCTCCGTGGTTCCGATGGCCCCAGTGGCAAGCGGACTTCGAGAGTGACTGTCCTCTGCTTGGCCCGACCCAGATCGATCCGCGCGAACTCCGCCAGGAGAGCTGTCCCGTCCGGAAGGCGCGCTTCCGGCTCACGGGCGATGCACCTGCCGATGAGCTTCTCGATCGTGGGAGGCACCCGCGGGTTCAGCCTGGCGCGGGGTGGGATCCTGCCAGCGAGCCGCTCGATCGGCGTCACGGGCTTCGCGGCAAACGAGGTGAACACCGGACAGCCCGCGGCCAGCTCGTAGAGCATCAGCCCGAACGAGTACACGTCGCAGCTCGCGTCCACCTCCTGCCCCAGGAGCTGTTCTGGAGGCATGTAGGTCACGGTGCCCAGAACCTGGCCGGCCAGCGTGACCCGGGTTTCGTCAGCGTTCAGGCTCCGCGCCAGGCCCAGGTCGATGATCTTGGGATTGCCCACCGGATCCAGCAGGATGTTGCCAGGCTTCAGGTCCCGGTGGAGCACCTTTCTCTCGTGCATGTACGCAAGGCCCGACGAGATCTCCTCGGCCAGCGCCAGCACCTCGCCGACCGGGAGGTTGCCCCGGTGGATCACATCGGCCAACGTGCGGCCACCCTCGACGTACTCGAAGACGAGGTACGGCTCAGGGCCTGCGAGGTCGAAGTCCAGAAGTCGAGCGAGGTTGGGGTGGACGAGGCTCTTCACGATGCCGGCCTCACGCCGGAACCGCTGGAAGTCGCTCACCTGACGCTCGGGACTCACCAGGATCACCTTGATGGCAACGAGGCGGTCGAGCGACCGCTGCCGTGCGAGGTGCACGACCCCCATGCCACCTCGGCCCAGCTCTTGGACCAGCTCGTAGTCTCGATCGTGGCTCGACATCGTGACCGGTCAGAGCGACCAGCGGTACCGAACCCGGGCTGCGGATCGCTCAATGCAGGAACGTACACGATGCTGTGCTGGTGAGCAAGATGCCTTCGCCTGAGACGAGCAGACCGCCCGTCTCGGGACGCTGGCGGATGCGGAACCTCAGGGACGGACTTCGAAACCGAATCCCTTCAGATCATCGTCGAGCGCGATGCAATCGCTTCCCGGTCGTTCCAGAACGCATGCCACGCAGCTGGCATCGACGCTGGTGAAGGCGCGAGAACTCCTTCCGCCCAGGATCTGACGGATCCTCTCGAACAAGGCCTCGTCCACCCACCGCCATTCCACCATGGGGAACACGCTCCCCAGGAAGGTCGTCACGGACGCACTGCCGTGGCGGGCCTGGAGCAGTCCCAGCGTCTCGCAGAGCACGAACGAGGACGAAAACAGCGTCTCACCGCGTCTCGCCCGTCCCTCCAACTCCTTCCGGATGGCCCGATGACCCCGGTCCCGTGGCACGAGGTACGCATAGAAGGCTGAGGTATCGACGCACGAGCTCATCGATCGCTGGGGCTCCCGTAGAGAAATCGATCGTGGTCCTCTCCCACGCTCCCCTCGTCGTCCAGGGAGCTCGGAACGCTCCCGGCCGCGGAGAGGAAGGCCAAGACCCTGTCCGCGGGGAGCTTGTCGGTCAGGTGCTGCCGGATGAGAAGCAGCAGAGCACCGCTCATCGACACACCGTGTCGCCGGGCCCAGCGACACAGTGCCTCGTGATCTTCAGGCTCGAGCTGTACCTGCGTACGGAGCTTCATGACATCAGTGTAGCCAGAATGATACGATGATGTCAATTGTCATTCGAGTGGGGATCGCGGACATCGGACCAATCCGAAGAGGCTCACTCGATCGGCCATCCGAGACTCTCTGCCAGGCAAGTCGATCCCGCGAAGAGCGTGGGATCCGCCACAGCCGGTCCTCCGCAGCCAAGCTGCGTATTTCAGGTCCAATCGGGAAGCGATCTGGCGGCCAGGGCACGGGGCGAGCTGCTCGACAAGACGAAGCTCGAAGCCAAGCTCGAGAAGCGCAGGGACGAGCTTGTCGCCACCCGCGGGAGGAGTCCCGGAGTCCGGATGGCTCCTAGCGCACGGTGCGGGCCAGGATGAGGACCACGACCTCCGTGGGCGGCGGGGGGGGCGGCGGCGGGACCTTCTCGCAGCGGTCGTGGTCCAGCAGACGCGGCCTCCGGTACGGCTCCAGCGGGTCGCAGGGCTCGGCCTTGACCACCACCACGGGCTCCGGAGCCTTCATTCCCAGAC
>JACQZM010000607.1 GCA_016213885.1 Candidatus Rifleibacteriota bacterium
GAGCAGCATCATGAGATCCAGGCCCCCGGAGGGCGAGGCGTCCGCCGGCCCAGGCGGCGCCTCCCCGGCAGGGGAGGGCCGGGGCAGCAGGCTCCGCCTGAACGCGAGGGCCAGAACGAGGCAGAGCGCCGCCACCGTGAGATGGTAGCGGGGTATGGACGGTCTCTCCAGATAGAGGTAGGGCCAGTCGTCCGTGGTGGGCCGCGTCCTGATCGATCCGGCCTCGTACTCGCCGAGGAGGCGGCGCGTCGCAGGGTCGGCCCGGACCCGGGTCCGCACGGCGTCCAGCACCGGCGCCGACCCGCCCACGATCAGGAGACCGCCGAAGCCCAGACACTCCGTGGGCGGCCTGACCATCATCATCAGCGGATCGGCGCCGAACGTCTCCCGGACCATGCCGAGGAGCCGCTCCGCGATCCAGCTGGCCTGCGGTTCGAAGAACAGCACCAGGACGCCGTCCGGCTTGAGCAGCCGTTTCACGTCACCGAGGCTCTCCTGGGTGTACACGAAGTGGTCGAGCCGCACGTTGGTGTAGGCCGACGGGGTCGTGTGCGAGTCGAGCAGCCCGAACCACACGAGATCGTAGGGGCCGGTGTCGCGCCGGAAGAACGCCCGGGCGTCGTCGATGGCCACGGAGACCGCCGGCGACGCATAGGGAGCGTCCGGGTGCAGCTGGCGACCCAGCTCGACCAGGCCGGGATCGATCTCCACGGCCTGCACCCGCCTGGCGCCCGACTGGAGCGCCGCCGTCACGTCGTTGCCCACGCCCGCCCCGACCACCAGGACGTGGTCCCGCTGCCCCACCATCGCATACGGCAGGAGGTAGTGGGACATCCGTATCTGGTCGGGGGGATAGACGTCGGGTCTCCGGGCCATCTTCGCGGGGTCCATCTCGAAGATCCCCTGGTAGCCGACATTGTTCACCAGCACGAGCTGCCCGCACGGCACGGTCCCGGGACCCGCGGCGGAACGCCCGGCGAACGGCTCCACCGACAGCTTCTGGTACGGGGACCAGACGACGCGCCCCGCGGTCCGGCCGGTGCCGAGAACCGGCAGCACGAGGAACAGGACGATGGACCCCACGAGGGCCGGCCGGCCGTCGTCGCCGTGCAGGGCAGCGACGGCGAAGCCGATCCCGGCCGCGAGGAGCCAGACCCACGGCGGCGTCGCCAGGACCGTCGCCGCGTCGAACAGCACCAGCCCCACCAGGCTTCCCAGGACGTTCGCCGTGTATGCCGCGATCGGCCGGGGATGGAGGTCCATCCACCGCCCCAGCGCCCGGCCCAGCGGATGGAACGACACGGCCACCGCGTAGAGCAGAAGCAGCGTTCCCATCACGGAGAACGTGAGCAGCGCCGTCTTCAGGTAGGCCACGTCATGGCCGGAGCTGAGGTTGACCGCTCCCCAGATCAGCGAGTCCTGGAACACCACCAGACCCTGGCTGAGCGCCTCGGCGATCGCCCAGCCGAACGGGTCCCTGATGACCAGGGCGATGCCCGCCAGCGCCGTGGCGGCCGGCAGGCAGCGGATCGGGGAGCTCGAGGTGTTGCACCCCGCCCCGAGCCCCAGGAATGCGGCGACGAGGACGCTGTTCTGCAGGTAGGCGAACACCCGGAGCTCCGTGCCGATCCACCGCACCAGCAGCATCTCGAGAAAGAGAATCAGCGCCGAGAGCGCTCCGATCCGGACGAGCCCGCGTCGATCCATGCGTCAGCTCCCATCGACCCGGGCGCATGTCGGGCCGACCGTTCGCGAGGCCCACGGGGTCACCAGAGCGCGGCGATCTCCGGGATCGTGAGCACCTTGCCGGCCACGTCCGCCTCGAGCGCTGCCAGCGGGAGCTGCGGGGCGATGGCCGAAGCTCTGTCCTGCACCACGGTCTCGCCCTGCACTTCCAGGATGGAGGCCAGCCCCCTGACCCCGTCGGTGCCCGTGCCCGACACGAGGATGCCCCGACACCTGTCCTTGAACAGGTTGGCGGCCGACGACATGAGCGCATCGATCGACGGTGCCTCTCCGGGGTTCTTCGAGACCTCGACGGACCGGAACACGATCCTTCCGGTGGCCTTGTCCTTCTCGAGGATCAGGTCGCCGCTGCCGCCCGGGACGATGTAGATGCGGTCCGTCGTGAGAGGCTGTCCGTCGGCGGCCTCGGCCAGGGCGATCTTGCACAGACGGCCGTACTGGGTGGGGATCTGGCGGGTGAGGAACTGCGGGAGCTTCAGCACCAGGATCATGGTCCCCCTGAGCTGTCCGGGAAGCTTGGAAAAAAGCGTGGGCAGCACCTGGACGCATCCGGACGATCCGCCCACGACCGTGAGCCGCACCCTTGATTGGGTCGCCGGTCCGGGTGCAACCGGAGCGGTCGGAGAGGCCTCTGCCGGAGCCTCGGGCGGAGTCGGCCGAGGGGCGCTCGGCGGCGCTGCCGGCGGCCCGGCTCCGGCGGGGCCGGCAGCCGGGCCCGTGGTCACTTTGCGCCTCTGGAGCTGGACCTGGTAGGCGTCCCGGATCTTGGCCAGGACGCTCGCCTGGATCTCGCCCATCTGGAGCATCCCCCTGGCCTTGGTGACGTAGTCGAGAGCGCCCTCGGTCAGCGCCTCCAGAGTCACCGGGGCATCCTTCTGGGCGTTGGCGGAGACGATGAGAAACGCCGCGTCGAGCTGGCGCTCCCGGGCGAGCTTCAGGCACTCGATGCCGTTGAGGCCGGGGAGGCCCAGGTCCAGCAACACCACATCGGGGCGACACCTGGGGATCTCGTCGAGGCACCCCTCGCCGCTGTCGGCCTCGCCGACCACGAGGAAGCTGCTGTCCGATTCCAGCATCTTCGCCAGGAGCTGGCGCATCAACCTGGAGTCGTCGCAGATGAGGATCCTGACCTGCCCCTCCATCGGAGGCACTCTCCCTTCGGCCGTCGAGCAAAGATCCTGTCGTGTCGATGCGGCGCGTGAACGAGCAAGAACACACGGGCCGGACGAGGTGGCCGCTGGCTGACCGAAGACGCCGCGCCCCGGGGCGTTCTCTGGACGATGCGATCGCCAGGACACTATTCCACGCCGACGGACCGTCCGACAAGACCCCTTGCGGGATGCTGCCTCTCGCCCGGCACCAGCACGGCCGCCCCCTGGAGTCGGCCCCGGCGGACGGAGTCCATCGCCTCGTTGGCCTCGTCCAGCCGGAACGTCGACACCTCCGTGCGGAGCCTGACCCGGGATGCCAGCTCCATGAACTCGTCGCCGTCCCGTCGGGTCAGGTTCGCCACGGACACGACGGTTCGCTCGCCCCAGAGCAGCGCGTACGGGAACGACGGGATGTCGCTCATGTGGATGCCGGCGCAGACCACGGTCCCACCTGGCCTGACGGACTTCAGCGCCGTCGGCACCAGGGAGCCCACCGGCGCGAACAGGATGGCCGCGTCGAGCGGTGCCGGCGTCGCGTCGTCGGAGCCGCCGGCCCAGGCGGCGCCCAGCTCCAGGGCGAACCGCTGGCGCGCCACGTCGCCGGGGCGGGTGAAGGCGAATACCTCCCGGCCCTCGTGACGCGCCACCTGCGCCACCAGGTGGGCGGCCGCGCCGAAGCCGTAGAGCCCGAGACGCCTGGCCTGGCCGGCCTTGCGGAACGACCGGTAGCCGATGAGGCCGGCGCACAGCAGCGGCGCCGCCTCCGGGGCGGAGTACCGGTCGGGAACCGGGAAGCAGTAGCGCTCGTCGACCACGGTGTACTCGGCGTAGCCTCCGTCGATGTCGCGACCGGTGAACCGGGCAGAGCCGCACAGGTTCTCCCGGCCCTGGCCGCAGTCGTCGCAGGCGCCACACGTGGTGCCCAGCCACGGGATGCCGACCCGGCGTCCGATCGAGAACCGTCCGGCCCCGGGCCCCGCGCCGTCGACGACGCCGACGATCTCGTGGCCGAGGACCAGCGGCAGGCGCGGGGCGGGCACCTCCCCGTCGGCGAGGTGCAGATCGGTCCGGCAGACGCCGCAGGCCTCGACCCTGACGAGCAGCTCCCCCGGTCCCGGCGTCGGCCGCGGCAGGTCCGCCAGCTTCAGCGGCTCGTGCGGTCTCTCCAGGGTCGTCGCTCGCGTTGTCGTCTCCGGTGGACAAGGCCCTCGAGCCGGCGCGGCCATGCTGGATGTGAGCCCACGCAAGCCTGAGACCGGCCGGACAGTGACCGGACAGCCCGCTACTTCGAGGTCGATCTGCCGGCGCTTGCCGGAGCCGGCCGGCGTGGCGCGCTCCCGGCCTCTGCCTCGATCCAGCGGACCGCCCCGATGACCTCTGCCAGGCCCCAGCGTGTCACGCACCGGAGCGCCTCGGAGCGCCGGATCAGATCGGCCACCGGCGGTGAGTGTCGGTAGTAGGCCTCGACGAACTGTCGTCCGAGAGGCGTCCTCACGAGGACCCGGTCCCGGAACCGTCGCAGCACCACGACGTGCGGATCCAGAGGCGATCCGTAGGCGGCCGTGGCGATGAAGCACCCGCTCTTGCCACCGCTGCCGGAGCCGGAAGCGGCCTGGGCCGTGGCGCTCACCTCGGGCGTGTAGGCGGAGCTGCCCGCCGTGTTGTAGGCCCGGACCCGGTAGGTGTAGGTGGTCTTTGCGGAGAGCCCGGTGTCGCCGAAGCCGACCGTGTCGGACGGGACCGTCGCCACCACGGCGTACGTTCCGTCGCTGCCGGTCTTGCGCTCGATCTGGAACCCGTCCTCGACGATGGAGTTGTCTTGCCAGCTCAGATCCACCCGCGACGAGGCCCTGGACAGAGCGGCCAGGCCGGACGGCGCCTGGGGCGCCAGAGCAGCGCCGGTCCTGGCCGACGGTTCGGAGGGGGCCGTGGCCGCGCCCGCGTTGTTGTACGCCAGCACGCGGTAGAAGTAGGTCGTGGACGGCGAGAGGCCGGTGTCACACCACGTGGTGGTGTTGGCAGGCACGGCGGCAACCAGGCCGTAGGGGCCGCCGGGGCCGATCTTCCTCTCGATCCGGAAGCTGGTCTCGTCGGCGGAGTTGTCGTTCCAGACGAGATCGACCCGGGATCCGCCGACGGCGGTGGCCCCGAGGTTGGACGGAGCGGCCGGTGCGCTGGCGGGCCACGTGGTGGCGGA
>JACQZM010000640.1 GCA_016213885.1 Candidatus Rifleibacteriota bacterium
GACCGTCGCGGCGGACAACAGCTTCGTCGCCTTCGTGAACGGCGTCCAGGCGCTGGAAGGTCACGACTTCTCCGCACCGCGCACCGCCGACGTCAGGGGGCTGATCGCCCCGCGGTCCAACGTCCTGGCGATCGTCGCGTCCAACTCCGGCGATCCGGAGCCCAATCCGGCCGGCCTGGCCGCGGTGCTGAGGCTGAGGTTCAGAGACGGCCAGGAGGAGCTGATCAGCACCGATGGAGCGTGGAAGGTCGCGGCAGGCGAGCGCCCCGGCTGGCAGACCGGCCAGGAACCGATGCCGGGCTGGACGGCCCCGGCGACCCTGGCGCGGTTCGGGGAGGGCCCCTGGGGAGCTCTTCAGCGACCACCGCGCACCCCGGCCGAGCAGGTCCAGTCGGAGGAACCCACGGCCCCCCGGACGGTGCGGCTCGCCGGCGTCGATGCTCTGGCCAGGCTCGGATGCGCCACGGTCACGACCCCGATCGACGGACGCGACGCGACGATCGTCTTCGACATGGGAGAGACAGTTCTCGGGTGTCCGTTCGTGGAGGTGGAGGGCCCCGGTGGCGTGGTGCTCGACCTGGCGATCTCCGAACGGCTCCGGGATGGGAGACCGCTGGCGCTCAGACCGCTCCTCCCCGGTGGAGCGTGCTCCCACCTGGTGGATCGCATCACCCTTCGAGAGGGCCGTCAGCGCTGGCAGCGCCTCGACTACGGGGGGTTCCGGTGGCTTCAGATGACGGTCCGCGGGGCCGTCAGGCCGCTGACCATCCACCGGGTGGGGACCGCGGTCCGGAGCTACCGCTTCGCCAGCGAGGCCACGTTTCGATGCTCCGACCCGGTCCTCTCGAGGGTGTTCGAGGGCGCGAAGCGGACTCACAAGATCAGCTCTCACTGGGGGTACTGCGGCGCCGCCTGGCGAGAGCACGCCCAGTGGTCCGATCTCGTGTGGCCACTCCAGTCGTGCGCCACGTTCCTGGATGCGCCCCAGCTGAACCACTTTCTCCGGCAGGTCGTCCTCTCCCAGGAACCGAGCGGCAGGATGAAGTTCCCTCACCCCGGGTCGCAGGGGACCGAGCTGCCAGAGCAGACCATGTGGCTGGCGGAGACGCTCCGTCATGCCTGGCTCTACTTCGGCGACAGGGGACTGGTCCGGGACGTGTTCCCGGCGCTGGAGCGGGCCGACGGGTGGTTCAGCCGCCACCTGACACCCAGGGGGCTGTTGACGACCGCCGGATGGCCCGACAAGTGGCTCGTCGTGTGCTGGGGCTACCCGTTCGTGAACGACCCGGCGCCGGGCGAGCTGGCGACGCTGAACCTCACCTACCACCGTTTTCTGACCTGCCTGGCGGAGCTGGCACCGGTCGCCGGCGCCGCTGTCAGGGGGACCCGCTACCGGGAGCAGGCCCGGGCGCTGGCCCGGAGCATCGACGGCGCCTTCTTCTCGCCCGGCGAGCGGATGTATCACGAGAAGCCCGGTTTCTCGGCCCCGTCTCCGTTCGCCGCCACCCTGGCCGTCCAGCACTCCGTCGTTCCCGAGACGTGCACCACCGCCGTCTTCGAGCGGGCGCTGTACCCCTCGCTGCGGGCCGGTCGGTGCTCTCCCTGGTTCATGCACAACGTCCTCGAGACGTTCGGAGTCATGGACCGGACAGCCGACGCCGTGCTCTCCGTGGACCGCCACTACGGCAGCTTCCTGGCCGACGAGGGCGGCACGTTCGGGGAGCTGTTCGACCTTCCCGGCGAGCACGTGTTGCCGCTGGAGGGCTACTCCAGGGAGATGACGGCCCGTACGGTCGCCTACGCTTCGGCTCCCGCGTCGTTCGTCGTCCGGTGGGTCCTGGGGGTGCAGCCGGTCGCCCCGGGCTTCGGGCGGACGCTCATCGCCCCGCAGTTCTCCGGCCTGAGCTGGGCGATCGGCGAGGCGCCGACCCCGCTGGGCCTGGTGAAGGTCCAGTGGCACGGCGCCGGGGGAGACGGCATGACGAGCCTCACGATCGACGTGCCGGAGGGGATGGAGGCGACCCTGAGAGTCCCATGGGATCCGGGCAGATCGGCCCTCGCCCTGGGTGCCGCTCCGGTCTACGGTTCCGGGGGGTTCACCCCCCACGGCAGGCTGGCCGAGTCCCGTCGTGGGGATCGGTACCTGGAGTTCCGGGTCGGCGGAGGGATCTACCCGTTCACCATGCGGTGACCTGCCGCCTACTTCTCGCCGGCCAGGATCACCCGCCGGATCTGGAAGTAGATCTCGCCTCTCTCGGCCCGCATCATCAGAGCATCTTTGATCTTCGCCTTGGCGGCGACCAAGAGGCCCGTGGCCTGCCGGATCGTCTGCGCGGAGGCGCCGGTGCGGCCCAGCCACTCGCGAAGACACTCGCCGCGATCGTCCTCGCAGACGTCCTCCTCGACGTGCTTCAGCTTCAGACCGGCATCGGCGAAGAGCACCCTCCACTCCCGGACCGTGTAGTTCCTCACATGGGTCGGATCGTGGACGTGATCCAGGTGGTTGATGAACCGGTCGATCTCGTCGTCGACGGGGACGACTGTGTCGGCGATGATGACCCGGCCGCCCTTGTTGGTCACGCGAGCGATCTCGTGCATGGACTTCCGCACGTCGGAGAAGTGATGGGCCGCGATGCGAGAGCAGACCACCGGGAACGTTCCGTCCCTGAAGGGGAGCGTCTCCGACTCGCATCCGAAGACGTGCAGGTTCGCGATCCCCTTCTCCCGGCCGAGCCTCCACGTCTCGTCGATGGAGAAGCTGGTCACATCCGTGGACACCGCCTGCGTGACCAGTGGGGCCAGAGTCACGGCGAGGTAGCTCGGACCGGAAGCCAGGTCCAGGACCACGTCGGTCTTCTTCGGCTCCGCAAGTTCGACGATCCGTGTGAGCGTCTTGCCGCTCACCTGACGCGGGTTGATGGAGGGGTAGGAGGGTTGATGGACCCTCCCGTAGTGTCGATGAGCCCTGTCCTTGTGCACGCTATCGATCCACTCCTCAAAGCGCTCTCTCGCCCCCGAGCGAGGGGCTACGACCGACCGCCCCGTCGCGGGGAAGTCTGGGATGCCCGGTGGCCCGTCGGACCGCTGCTCTGACAGGCACCTGATGGCGTGGTCTGCTGGTCGCCGACTCTGGCTCTCGGACCGCTCGACCCGGAGTCTGAACGGGTCTTCTCGCCTCGACCTGTCCGCGGCGTACCGGGCTGTTCGAGATGGCCCGAGCGGCACCGCGGAGTTCCGCGCCAACCCGTCGTCGATGGGGGCAGCGCTGGACGTGCGGGATCGAACGAGAAGGTCGGGGGCGTCTCGTCTGACCGAACCGAGAGCCGGTCGGTGGTTCCGGCCGGCCCTGACTCCGGGACCGGGCGCGATCGCGCCGGCTGACTGGGCTCCCGGGCCGCGATCCGACCGATCTGGCCGCCCCTGTCGCCGAGTGCGGTCTGCCCGCCGCTCTGCCGACGTGGGCGGCGCCGCGCCCAGGCCCCCTCCAGGATTTGCAGGTGAGTATATGCCAGGCAGGCCGGGAAAAGCAACAGCGCAGCGCTCCCCGACCCGGCGCCTCGCCGGGTCCGAGTCGCGCCCCCGAGCGCGACTTCAACCGGATCCCCTCCTCTTCCACCGCAGCCTTGGACCCGGGCAGACCTGCGATTCCGGTCCAGATCCCCCCGCATCCCTCGTGGCCCATGGATCAGCCCGGGTCCCGCGGTTCACCGCCGTGCGGCGAGACGCGCGGCGCGTCACGATCCGGGTCGGGCGTTTCGTACGAAGGCGGCGATCCTCCCGGCGTCCTTGATTCCCGGCGCGCTCTCGACTCCGGAGGAGACGTCCACGGCCCCGGGGCGGACCGTGGCCACGGCCAGGGCGACGTTTTCCGGGGTCAGGCCTCCGGCGAGGATGAGCGGTGTCCGCGCCGCCAGCTCCGCGGCCAGTGGCCAGTCGCACCGCGAGCCGGTCCCGCCTGCGGCTCCGTCAGCCAGCAGCGCCGCCCCGGGACAGATTCTTCCGAACTCCAGCGCCCGCTCCAGACCGGCCCGGTCGATGAGCGGAAAAGCCCGGATGATCGGCCTGTCGAACCGGGCGCAGAAGTCCGGGGTCTCCTCCCCGTGGAACTGCAGAACCGACAGAGGACAGCCGGCCAGCACCTCCTGTATGAACTCGACCTCCTGGTTGCGGAAGACGCCGACGATCGTCACGGTCGATGGCACCCGGCCGACGATGGAGAGCGCCACGGTGAGGTCGACCTGCCGGCGTCCCGCCGCGAAGACCAGCCCGATCGCATCGGCTCCGCACCGCACGGCGTCCT
Organism: Candidatus Rifleibacteriota bacterium; assembly: GCA_016213885.1. Classification (GTDB taxonomy): domain Bacteria; phylum Muiribacteriota; class UBA6191; order JACPRK01; family JACQZM01; genus JACQZM01. The sequence continues at coordinate 4,301 of JACQZM010000640.1, forward strand.
CGGCGTCCTCGGGCCTCGTCACTCCGCAGATCTTGACGCGGACCGGCGAGCCGGTCCGTGCGGTCCAGAAGTCCGGGGACATGCGACCTCCTCCGGGAGCCTGTCCTGGGCGCATCGATCGGCGCCGTCTCGAGCACCACCCGCTCGAGACCTCCGGAGCCCCGGTGCCCGGGAGCGGCCGCCGGGGAGCCCTCGCGGCCCGTGGTGACAGGCGCAGTGTATCCGGCCCCGCCCGACCCGTGCCAGCAGCCGGGCCGGAGCTATATCGTCCAGCGCACGAGCGTGCCAACCGCCGGAAACCATGACCCAGCCGCGGAAGATGGGGGGCTCTCGCATGACGGACAGCTTCACCCACTGGGTGAAACCTGCCGCTGGTTCGGCTCCTGGCGCGGGCGGGCGGGGGCTCACCCCAGGTGCCACGCGTCCGACGGCCCGGGCCCGGGCCAGACCGCGTGCCCGTCGGCTGGCGCCGGCCGGATCTCCTCCAGCGCACACGCTGACACGCACACTGACGCCTGCGCCGGACCTCTTGTCCGTTGCCGGCTTGTTCTGCAAAAGGCTCACAGGAGGGGCACGCCGGGGTCCCCGGGGCTCACCGCCCCTGTGGCCCAACGGTGCCCAGCTTCGGCTCTGTGCGCAGCCGCTCCAGCCCGCGTTCGA
>JACQZM010000641.1 GCA_016213885.1 Candidatus Rifleibacteriota bacterium
CCGAAGCCTCCCGAGGCCCAACCGCAGCTCGGGACGGCCGTCGACGGGCCCAGGAAGCACAAGAAGAAGAGGAACAGGAAGGGTCGGGCTCGGCGCGAGGAGCAGAGGGACGAGCCGGCCCGCCTCAGCGGCCGGGTGATCGACGTGGAGACCCGACATGCCGTCCCGCTGGTGGCGGTGCGGGTCCTGGGAACGAGCTTCAGGGTCGAGACGGAGCCCACGGGCGTCTTCTTCTGGAACGAACTGCCCCGCCAGACCCAGCTGCAGATCGAGTTCACACACAAGGAGTACAGGCCCCAGACGGTGCCCTACCGGTCCACGAAGGACGACGAGCAGTACCTGGTCGTCAAGATGGCGCCCAAGCAGTCCCGCGCCGAGAAGAAGCGCAGCCGTCGCGCGGCGTGGGACGGCTGACAGGCGGAAGGCCTGGAGGAGCCCCTGCCGGTCAGACTGCCAGACGGTCCCCACCTCCTGACGAAGTCGGCTTCCGACGGGCGCCGAACGGACCATCGGACATGCAGATTCTGGACCAACTACCACTGAGCAACCGGGAGGGTCTCACGGTTCGAGCTCCAGCGCATCGAAAACCGGCCCACCCCGGCGAGATTCTGCTCGTGGAGTTTCAGAGCTCGTGAGGGTTCCAGGCCAGGGAATTCCGGAGGGGAACCCGCAACCTCGGGGGCTCTTCCAAGGTAGAGATCATGGGGAGATCGGTCGATCTCTCGAGGGTTCGTCGTCCCCATCCATGCGGGCCCTGGCAATGCCGGGGGCCATCGGGAGGCTGTTTTCGATGTTCACCAGAGGACATCCCTCGCGCCTCGTCGCGGTAGTCCAGAGCGTGGTCCTGGCCGTGGTGCTGGCGGGCTGCGCCAGCTCGTACAAGAAGGACGAGGGGAAGCAGGCGCAGGCCGCCGAGACAGCCCTCTCGAACCGCAACTGGGACGACGCCATCGAGCAGTCCAACGCGGCGATCGAGTCGGCCAACAAGTACAACAACGCCGGCAAGAGCGACAAGATCAGCACGGACCGGCTCGAGCAGATCAAGAAGGAGGCGTACGCCGGCAAGACCAACGATTCGGCCGGCGCCGCGGACAAGGCGCTCGCCGACAACGACTTCCAGCGGGCCATCGACCTGAACAACCAGGCGGCCGGGACCGCGCAGAACGGCGGCATGGATCCCGCCACGTACACCGGCAAGATCCCGGGCATCCAGAAGAGCGCCGTGGACTACTACTCGCAGCGGGCCGGCTCGAAGATGGCGTCCGATCCCGAAGGCGCGAAGGCCGACTACCAGAGGGCGAGGGACTGGGCGGTCAAGGCGGGCCTGTCGACTGCGGACCTGGACAAGCAGATCGGCGAGGCCCACACGGCGTCGGGCGTGGCCGCCGACAAGAAGGGGGACAGCGCCGCGGCGTCGAAGAACTACGAGGCCGCTCTCGACTACTACGACCGGGCCACGCAGTTCGGCGTGGACGAGGGCGCGAAGATCAAGGACGCGGCCTCCAAGGCGGCGCAGGCGCGCAGCCAGGCCGGGGACGGCGACACCGACGTGCTGGCCAAGATCCGCGACTACCAGGCGGCCGTCCGGTTCCACAACAGGGCCGGCGAGAGCGCCGCCTCCGACGCCCAGAAGCTCGCGGCGGCGCAGCGGAGCGCCGGCGAGACGGCATCGAAGATCCTGGCGCAGGGGCAGAGCGTGGTCCGCGACTCTCCCGAATCGATCGAATCGTACATAGAGCGCGCCCGTCCGTACGTGGACGCCAGCGGCGACCCCAGCCTGGCCTCCCAGATCGATCAGCTCCGGCAGCTGGCCCGGAAGGCCCGGGCCGATCGCGCCGAGAACGCGTTCAACCGGGAAGGGCCTGCCCAGATGGACCTCTTGACCGCGTCGCTGAACCTCTGGTTGCAGGCGCGCTCGCGGTTCAACGACGACCTGGACGGCTACGGCAGGTACATGAAGCTCCAGAGCTACGACAACCTGACCAGCGCGATCTCGAGCCTGCGGACGAAGCTCCAGAGCTGGGCCAGCGAGGGGAGCCCCTCGGCGGCGTCGGCCCTCGAGCAGCTCAACTCGATGAGCGACGCCTTCAGCAGCTGGCGAGACGCCGCGTGGAGGGCCGCGTACTACGACAACGTCGCCTTCTCCAATGCGCTCTGGTACAAGCAGCAGGTGTTCCTGAACCACTTCGAGGCTCTTCGTTACCAGATGCACGGGTACCAGGACATCGACGGCTCTGCCCTGCGGTCCAGCTGGCACGTGAGCTACAACGGCACCGGCAACGGCGGGTTCTCGTACACCGGGACCGGCGACGGCGGCACCGGTGACGGCTCCATCCCGTACCACAGCACCGGCACCGGCACGGGAACGGGCACCTCCGGCACCAGCGGGACCGGCACGGGAACCGGGGGGACCGGGACCGGAGGCACCGGGACCGGCGGGTCCGGCACCGGCACCGGAGGGTCGGGAACCGGGACCGGCGGATCGGGCACGTCAGGGACCGGCACCGGGTCAGTCGGCACCGGCACGGGGACGGGCAATCGAGGGAGCGGCACCGGCACCTCGCCCGACGATCCCATGGGCGACCTGAACCGCGCCAGCGGCTACGGCACGGGCACCGGCACCAGCCGCTCCAGCGGCACCGGCACGGGGACGGCTGCCGGCACGAGCACCGGGACCAGCGCGAGCGGGACCAGCGGCACCAGGACCGGCACCGGGACGACCGCCACGGGCACCACCGCCACGGGCACCGGTACCAGCACGACCCGGTCCAGCGGCACCGGGACCGGCACCAGCGGGACCAGCGGGAGTGGCTCGGGCACCGGGACCGGAACCAACCGGAGCAGCGCCCCCGGCACGGGAACCGGCCACTGAGTCAGCCCCAAGCGGCGCCGATCGCCGGCGGGTTATCTCTGGCGCAGGCTGCCGATGCCGGAGATGTTCTTCTGGATGTTCTTCGGGTTTCCGGAGTACGTCACGGAGCCGACGCCCGAGATCTGCACGGACAGGCTCTCGGTCGCGTAGACGTCGACGGAGCCGGCCCCGCTCGTCGTGACGCGGGCCGTCTGGGCGTGGAGGTCACCGACCCCGATCCTCCCGGTGCCGGACAGGTCCAGGGTCAAAGTCTTGGTCTCGCCCGAGGCTGTCAGCTCGACCGCTCCGGACGCGCTCACCGCCAACGAGTCGTTCTTGACCCCGCTGATCGAGACCTTGGATGCCCCGGACAGGGTGAGCCGGCGTACGTCGGCGACGTCGATGGAGATCTTGATGGACCGGCTCGGCGACATCGACTCCTTGGACTGGATGCTGAGCCGCCCGTCCTTGACCTCGGTCTGGATCAGGGGCAGCACGTTGTCGTCACCGGAGATCTCGAAGCTCTGCTCCTTCTTGCAGGTGACGGTGATGTCGTAGGCGCCGCCGGCCTCGATCACGGAGAACGCCGGCAGGCTCCTCTTCTCGGACTTGACGACGCCGCTGCCGCTCTGCGAGCCGCATCCGGCCTCGAGGAGCACCGGCACCAGCAGAGGACAGACCGCTGCCCAGGTCTTGAACGTGTTGTCCATGAGGTTCCTTCTCCCGTTCGAGGGTCTCGTACTCATCGAGGATCTCCTCGACAGACATGCCGGAGGCCAGACACCCGAGAACGTGGGCCACGGAGATCCTGGTTCCCTTGATGCAGACCTTGCCGCCGCAGATCGCCGGGTCGGAACTGAGCCGCTCGTGACGACCCGCCTTGCTCGTGGGAGGTACGGGAGACGCGCCCGCTGACCCGCTCTTTGCTGCGGTCCGCCTGGCCAGGCCTTTTCGCCTGACTCCGCTGTCGTTCGCCCTCGAAGGCTTCTTCTTCATGCTGTCGCCCTCCAGCACCGATCCCTTGGCCAGAGAACACGACCCAGGACACTCCCCTGGGGTGAGCTCATCAACCGGTGCCGCACTCCCAGGATCCCGCGCCTCGCCTGATACGTCAGGTCGAACCGGCGAGCGAACGCGGCACCGATCTCCGCGGCCCGGCCCTCGTCTCGCGCCGTCAGCAAGAGCCCCGCAACGGTCGGGCTGTCGCCTCGGGCCAGCGGTTGGCCAGCAGCTTCGAATACGGCACGCCGAAATCCCTGGATCCTCTGGAGAAGCTCGAGAGCGGACGCTCGCCCCCTTGACATACAATATTACAGGGAGCTATGCATAAGATATGGCAAAGAGGACCAGCATCGTGCTGGACGAGGAGACTCGACGGGCCGCCCGGGAACTTGCCAACCGGCTCGACTGTTCGACCTCCGAGGCGATCCGTCGTGCGATCCTGCGATTCCGCGACCTGACCTCCGGCGTGCCTCTCCGGGTCCGCAAGGAGCGTGGGCGCACCCTGGAGAGGCTGGCCGAGCTGTTCGAGGGTCATGACGCGGCCGAGGAGATCGCTCGCTTGAAGAAGGAGGACGAGGGCTTCTGAACGTCGCCCATCTCGACACGGACTTCTTGATAGCCGCCCTCATCGAGAGAGGGGCCGAGTGGAAGCGGCTCTCCCAGCTTGCCTGGTCGGAGGCGGAGATCCAGATCAGTGCCGTGGCCTGGTACGAGTTCTCCAGGGGGCCGCGCACGCCTCAGCAACTGGCCGTCGCGCGTTCGTTCTTTCTCGAGGGCGGTATCGTCCCGTTCTCGGAGGGACTGGCGGCCAGAGCTGCCGAGGTCTTTCGCAGCCTCGGCTCACCGCGCCGCCGGGCGGCCGACATCGCCATAGGCGTGACGGCGGCGGAGTTGGGCGCCACTCTCTTCACCAGGAACGCGAGGGACTTCGCCGGGATCCCCGACCTGGTCATCGAGACCGTGTGACCGTCGGAGCTCCCGCCTGCAACGAGCGTGGCAAAGGAGACCACCGTCACGCCGGCTCGACGACAGGCCGCTACGAGTTCACGACCCCGCAGCAGCTGGTGGCTGACTTCGAGGCCGATGTGGCGAGGTGGGATGCTGAGCACGGTCGTGTTCGAGGTCCAGTCTCTCGGGGAGACCCTGCAGAACGCCGCCGAGGCGATGACGGCGGGAAGGGCGGAGCCTGAGGCGAAGATCTGCTTCGCCACGCCCGAGCTCCTGTGGAAGGTGCTGACGGCGAAGCGCTGGCAACTGCTCAAAGCTCTCTGCGGGGCCGGCTTCCTGTCGATCCGGGCGACGGCCGCCAGGGTGGGGCGGGTCGACTTCGTCTACCGGCTGACGGTGGAGGACCTCTCCGCGCCGACCGACCACTGGCCGCGGGATCCGGAGCGACCGTGGAAGGACCAGCCGCTCGCCCAGCTCCGGGGTCCCGGCGTGGTGCCCGATCCGATCGTTCCCGCCGCGCCGGACCTGCCCGCGGACGGCCTCTACACGGTCTCCATCACCGACGCCCAGGTACAGGGCGGCCTCGCGTACACCTACCAGCTCCGCCTCTCGCCGCCTCGCCCCGGGTTCACGGTGTACGCCGCGCCCTCGGCCATCGAGGTCCCGGCCGGGCCGGCAGTGCCGCTGAGCTTCCTGGTCGATCGGCACGACGGTTACCAGGGCGACATCGAGGTCGCGCTGGAGCGACCGCCGGCCGGGTGGCGACTGTCGCTCTGTCGGACCGGTCACCCCGGAGGCGGCCTGGGATACTGGTCGCCCTGGAGGTCCCCGATGAAATCGTCGTCGATCGTCGTGTCGTTCATGGTGCTGCTGGGGTTCGGCTGGCTGGGCCCCCTGACGGCAGCCCCGGGCGATGGTGTTCCCAGCCTGGACGAATTGAACAGGGTGCGGGCCCTCGGCGGCGCGATCGAAAGCTGCGCGTGGAAGAGCGCGGAATGGGTGAGATCCCGAAACGGCGCGCCCCCGGTGAGCGACTCGTAGAGGATGACCCCCAGGGCGTAGAGGTCGGCCCGAGGATCCGCGGACTCGCCCTTGATGACCTCCGGGGCCACATAGCCCGGCGTTCCCAGAATCAGCCCGGAGGCGGTCTGGATAGAGTCTGATCCGGCGGTCTGCTTGGCCAGACCGAAATCGGCGACCTGGGCCCGCGGCTCCTCCGTGAGAAGGACGTTCTCGGGCTTCAAGTCTCTGTGGACGATCCCGGCCCCGTGCGCGGCCTGCAGGCCATCCGCGATGTCGCGACCCACGAGAACCGCCTCGGGAATCGTGAGCTGGCCGCGCTCGTTCAGCAGGGTTCTCAGACTCCCGCCGCGGACAAGCTCCATGACGATGTGGGCGCACCCTTCAGCGAATCCTGCGTCGAAGACCGTGACCAGGTTTGGATGGCTGATCTGCGCCTGTAGTCGAGCCTCCCGGAGGAAGCGGGCCCTCGCCTCTTCGGCCTCGAACATCCCTGGAACGAGTATCTACTTCGAGATCACGGGAGAGGCGAAGCCCGAAGCCGCACCCGCATCCGCACCTGCCCGGTAGACCGCCTGCCTCCGAAAAGGACCCGGCTGACCGGGAGTCCGTGACAGGGTGCAGCGGAAGCGTGGGCTGCTACACGTCCGGGTCGACGCCATGTGTCGGCCGTGGCTCAACATGCCGGGATGGCTGCCGGATCGGCCCTCGCGTGGAGCCGTCGGAAGGGCTGGCCAGGCCCGCTGCCGGCTCCGGCGGTAGCAGGCGTCCCAGGGCATGGCGTGGTCATGCTCCGAGTTGCGGAACGTCCTGTCGGTGCGTGTGGAGTCACTCTCGAACTCGGCAACATGTCCTTCATCGATACCATCTACGCCTGCGCCAAGAAGTGCCGGCATCCCACTGGGGAGCTCGTGACGGCACGTGCCCATGCCGTTGCCACGGGCGGCTCCAGGCGCGGTATTCGGGTACGACGTTCTCGTCTGGGTGGGTCTCCGACGTTTCCTCGAGCACCGACAGCGAGAGGAGTTCCGGAAGACGCCTGCAGACGAGCACGACGTGTTCATCTCGCCGCGGCAGGTCGATGTGCTCGCGCATCGCTTCCTCGCCTACCTGGAGGCGCTCCACATCACACGGGCGCCCGCCCTTCGGGAAGTCCTGCGCAAGCTTGGGGGCTGGCCGCTCCACGTGGATGCCACTGGTGAAGACGGCCGCGGGACTCTCCTGGTGGCTCTGGCCGGCTGGCGGCGTTCCGCTGCCAGCTCCGGCAGGAGCGGTCGGCACGAGGTCCCGCAGAGGACGTGCGAGAGGCCATCGACACGGTACTGGCTCACCTCGATCGCTACGCCGACACCCTGTGGGGGCACGCCTTCCGTTTGCCCGACGAGGCGGGAGGAGGCATCCGGCTGGTGGATCGGACCCACAACATCCTGGAGGGACGATTCGGCTCCGCCAAGCAAGGTGTCCGCAGACGCACCGGGAGGAAGAACCTGGCGTGGGACCTCGAACACCTGCCCGCAGCCGCGATGCTCGCGACGAACCTGGAGTACTCAGACCACGTCAGCGTCCTGTGCGGCAGCCTGGAGAACCTCCCGGCGACCTTCGCTCGGCTGGATGCCGATCAAGCAGAGGAACGAAGGCAGCGGCCTCCTGGCACGGAGCAGCCGCAGGAAAAGTACTTGCCTTTGCCGATCGCGAGCTCTGCTCTTCCCCGAGAAGATCGCCCGATCGTGCGGTCAGCCCGACTCCAGGCTTGCATCGCCGCGGCGGCAAGGAGCCGCGCCCCCCGCGTCACGCTGTCCGCCTCATGACGGGCGCCCAACCGACTATTGCCACGAAGGGTCTCTTGCCACGAAGGAGGACTACGCTTACGGCACCGACGATGACAGGCTCGTCGATCCGGACATCAACACCTACGATCTCGGCGAGCCGCTGGCCTACCTGACCGGCCACTGGCGGAGCATCCGCAGGGCTCGACCGACCGTCGAGGAGCCTGCAAATCCGGGGCTCTACCTGGGCCTGCTCTACTCGGCGGTGGAGCCGCTCATCAAGTTCACCTACTTCCCCAAGGACCAGAGGCACCCCAAGGCCGTGGAGTTCATGGTCGGCGTGATCGACGATCAGGGCAGTGTGGCGGCCACCGCAGGCGGCACCGGCGGCGCCACCTGCGGCCAAGCCCTGACCGGCTCACCGCCAGCCCTCGTCGACCCGACCCGGCCCGCTCCGGCAGGCCGGGTTTTCGATTCGGCGGAGTGGTACCATCGTCGGAGTACGTGCGAGCGGACGACTATTCGAAGAGAGTCCCGGCTGGTCAGCCAGCTCGGGAGAGGCTCCGGATCACTGTCCCTGACAGCCAGCCCAACCAAGACTCGAACTGGCCGCATGGGCGGCCTCGAGAGCGGGGCGGCAATGAACCCGTTGCATAAACCAGGATTCAGGTCTAACATTGGCCTTGAATCAAGGTCCATAGGGAGGAGTCGCCATGAAGGCGCTCAAGCTTTCGGAAGACGTGCTACCCATCGGGGAGTTCAAGACCAACGCTTCGCGGGTGATCCGGCGGCTGCGCAGCGACCAGAGACCGGTGGTGATCACTCAAAACGGGCGGCCTGCCGCAGTGTTGATCACCCCGGAGGACTACGACAGGTTCCAGGAGCGAGCTCGCTTCGAGGATGCCGTGCGCGAGGGTCTGAGAGATTCAGCCGTGGGGCGGGTAGTCGATGACGAAACGGTAGGCCGAGAACTGGCTGCTGCCTTCGGATCAAGCTCCAAGTGAAACGGAAACTCGTCTGGACCGAGCGGGGGCGGCGGGACCTGCTCGCCATAGGTCGCTTCATTGCCAGGGATGACCCCTCGGCAGCGAGGGCTTGGGTCGAGAAACTGCGGCAGCGGGCGCAGGCGGCGTCCAACCTGCCGTTCGCGGGAAGGGTAGTCCCGGAGTTCGGGAGGGACGACACCCGCGAGGCGATCGTCGGCAACTACCGGATCGTCTACCTCGTCACCCCGAACAGGATCGAGGTACCGACGGTGTTCGAGGGGCACCAGGAGCTTCCTGCTACTGGCGACCCCTTCTTGAGCCTCATCGAGACGTGCTGGCTCAACAGGATCAACGCCTTCGCGTACCTGGTTGCCTGGCGCAACCTTTGCCCGAGGGTTACAATTTGCGCCCAGGATGAGAACGGATGTCATGCAGAGGCCCCCTCGTTGACGATCCGAAAGATCGCCGGTGCGACGGCCGGTCAGTGGCCACTTCCGGCCGAAACGCTGTCCTTCGCCAGGGTACTCGAGTCGATCACGTACCGGCACTTCACGTCGCCGGTGGGTTCAGCTTGCGCGGCGATCACGCGGCAGTCACCTCGTCGATGGCCCGCAGCGCATTGAGCGTCCGGGGATAGCCGATGAACGGGAGCAACTGGGTCAGGATATCGATCAGCTGCGCCCGGTCGTTGCCGACGTTGAGGTTGGCCGCCACATGGCCCTTCACCTGCGCATCGCATCCGCCGAGCGGCGCGAGCATGCTGAAGGTGAGGAGCTCGCGCGTGGGGACGTCGATGCCGGCACGAGTCAGGTGGTCGCCGAAGCAGTTGGCCGACAGGTAACGCTGGATATGTTGCTCATCAGCGGGTGCTGTGGCGTATAGCTTGTCGACGACCTCATTCCCGATGATCTGTTTCTCGATCGCCAGTCCCTTCACGGCCCGGGTCTGGGGCGTGGTGGTGGTTTGCCCGGGCAGGGGCAACGCGATGCCGCGCTCGGCGAGCACCTCGTCCGCCGCTCCCTGCACTCGGGAATCTACCAGAGCCGACGCATAAACTCCCGTTGATCGGCGGAGAAGCCCTTCAATTCAGCATCGTTGTGCGCAGGAATCCAGGAAAGCCATCGTGCAATTTTGGGTACCGAAGGCGGGGTTGGCACCGGCCACCGACAGGAGAACTGG
>JACQZM010000642.1 GCA_016213885.1 Candidatus Rifleibacteriota bacterium
GGCTCGGTCCGGAGTCCGTGGGACAGGTCACGGGGCCTGCAGCCCCAGTCGGCTCGTATGAGCCAGGCCCGGCGGGATCATCCCCGGTGTCCTCTCCTCGACGGCCTCGCCCCCTGGCTCGTCCGGGAGCGCGATGAATACTGCCACGGGCGCTGCGCCGCGGGCAAGGGGCCGCGGAGTATCGGCAAAGAAATGCGGGGAAGTCACGGAGCACCCGGGCGCGAGGTGAGGGTCCGACCGGAGTCCCGGAGCCGTCCGGGCCACGCCCCGGTCGCTCCGCGGCCGGCCCGCGACGTGGATGAGCTGGCCTTGGCAAGGGCGCGTGAGGGGAGGTAAGCTCCATCGAGCTTCCCTCGGAGGTTCGGAAGGACCCGCGAACGATGGCGTTTGGGCGGGTCCAGCCGTGGCCGGTCTCTCCGGGGGCACCCCCGCTCCGGAGCCCGACGACGTCCATCACCGGACGAGTGGAGTGTGATCGAGATGCGATTCCTGGTGTGCGCGATTCTCCTGGCGATTCTGGCCGGCGAGGGCGCGGCGGCCGAGAACGACGCCGAGCTGAGGGTGATCATCACCAACGGTGGGGTGCCGGTCCCCAACAAGGCCTATTTCACGGTCTTCCCGGTGGGACAGCATCGCAAGGAGATCACGCACGGCCGGGGGTCCATGACCCGGCGCGTTCCCGCGGGGACCTACGACGTGCGGATCGACTTCCAGGACGGCGCGGCCCGGGACGTGCGCTGGCTGGAGGCTCTCCGCCTCGAGGGAATGGTCGAGCGGACCGTGGAGATCGGGCCCGCCATCTGTCAGCTGAAGGTGATCATCACCAACGGTGGGGTGCCGGCCCCCAACAAGGCCTATTTCACGGTCTTCCCGGTGGTGCAGCATCGCCAGCAGATCACGCACGGCCGGGGGTCGATGACCCGACGCCTGCCGGAGGGGACCTACGACGTGCGGATCGACTTCCAGGAGGGCGCGGTCCGGGAGGTGCGCTGGCTGGAAGGGCTCCGGTGCGAGGGGATGCTCGAGAAGGTGGTCGAGCTCGGGGTCGTGCTGGCCCGGGTGAAGGTCACGGTGCTCAACGAGGGGCAGGACGCGAAGCACCGAGGCTGGTTCGAGCTGCATCCGGCGGGGACGCGGGACCGGCGCGGGGCGGCCGGGAAGTCGGGTGTCACGATCGTCTGCAAGGCCGGGAGCTACGACATCGGCGCCTTCTACCAGGACGCGGGCGCCAGCGCGGAAAAGTGGCTTCCGGGCGAGAAGATCGAGGGGACCGTGGAGCGCACGGTGGAGCTCGCCGTGCCGATGGCGCAGGCCAGCTACCGGATCACGCTCGAGGGCTCGGACGTGGGCGGCAAGGGCTGGTGGGGGATCTTCCAGCCGGGCGAGCGCGACCCGGCGAACCGCATCGCGAGGGTGCAGTCCGGCCAGGAGATCAAGACAGCCGAGGGCACCTACGACGTGGGGATCTTCTACGACGACGGGGCGCTCAAGGTATCCCGCTGGATCGCCGGCGCCACCCTCAAGGGCAAGTCGAGCGAGAGCGTGGAGCTGGGTGGGGCGCTGGCCAGCGTGGCCGTGACGATCACACGGGGTGGCAAGCCGCTCCCGGGGGCGTGGTGGGGCCTGTTCGGGCCCGGTGACGCCACCAATCCGCTGGCCACGGCTCCCTCCGGCGGACAGTTGCGCACCACGGCCGGGACGTACGACCTCGGGTGCTTCTACACCGAGAGGGGGGTGACCGCGCAGGCCTGGAGCAAGGGCCAGGCGCTCTCCGGCACGGTGGCGCGGACCATCGAGCTGAAGCTCGAGACGGCCTCCCTGACCATCAAGGCTTCCGGAAACGATCCCGGTGCGCGGGCCTCCGGGAGCGCTCCGGCTTCGCCCGGCGCGGGCGCGCCCAACCTGCTGCTCATCCTGGACGCCTCGGGGAGCATGTGGGCGCGTACCGAGGAGTCCACGCGGATGGAGGTGGCCCGGGAGGTTCTGACCGGGGTCATCAAGGAGCTGCCGGACTCGGAGATCAACGTCGGGCTCTGGGTCTACGGCGCCCGGCCGACCAAGCGCGGCGACTGCGACGACGTGCACCGGCTGCACCCGCTCGGTCCGGTGGACAAGCCCGGCCTTCTGGCGGCGTTCGCCACGCTGCGGCCGCGCGGCTGGACGCCGATCGCGACGGCGCTGGAGCGCGCCGCGGAGGATCTTCCGCCGGGCGGCAACAACTCCCTCGTGCTGGTGACCGACGGCATCGAGAGCTGCGGCGGCGACCCCTGCGCCGCTGCTCGCAAGCTGGCCTCCCGGGGGATCTTCACCCGCAGCTTCGTGGTGGGGTTCGGTCTGACCAAGGACAAGGGCCGGTTCCTCGACTGCATCGGGCGGTACTACCCCGCCCAGAACCGGGCGGAGCTCCAGGGTGCGCTGAAGGAGGCTCTGGCCGCGTCGGTCCAGCCGCTCACCGGAACGGTGACGGTGCTGGCCGCCGGCTCGACGGACCGGGTCGTGGCGCACGGCACGGTCGACCAGAAGCTGGTCTTCCCGGCCGGGACCTACGATGTCGCCATCCGCGTCGGCGAGCGGCGCATCGACTGGAAGGCCGTGCCGCTGGCGGGAGACGTGGTCGCCGGGGCCACGGAGACCCCTCCCGGCCGCTGAGAACCGGCTCTGCCGGCCACGGACCGGCGGTCGGACGGCGGCAGGCCGGCCACCCTGGCGGGACTGCTGCTCCAGCATCGAGCGGTCCGGACGCCGCGTGCCCACGCCGCCCGCGGCTTCTGCGCCCCCCTGGCGCCCCCCAGCGGCTCCAGGAGCTTGGCGCCTCGAGGCGGTGGACCCGAACAAGGCCCCGAGCTACCATGTACATGGCGTGTACACGGAGGTCCCTTGCATGACGAGCCCTCTGATCAAGCACAAGCATCTGAAGCTCGACCAGCGCAAGATCGACTTCGCCCGGAAGTACTTCGGCGTGAAGTCCGATCAAGAGGCCATCGACCGGGCGCTGGCACTGCTGATCGATGAAGAGCGGATCGTCTCCCGGCTCAAGCCTCTGGCGGGGCTGCTGGACGGCGACGAAGAGGATTGGCCGTACCGTTGAGCTTCAGGGTGATCCTCGACACGAATGTTTTCATCGACTATCTGCGCACCGGAGCGCATGCCGAGTGGGTCGCCGGCCAGGTCGAGGGTACCGTGCGGTTCCTCTCCGCGGTCGTTCTCATGGAGCTTCGCCTGGGCGCCGACACGCCTCCCAGGAAGCGGGCAGTGGATCGGCTCAAGAGCGCCTTTCCCGAAAGCAGGATCGTCGCCCCCGGTCCCGACCTCTACGACCGGGCCGGCTGGCTCTTCCGGCGCGTTCACGGCGCCGGAGGCGGCTTGGGGGACCGTCTGGGCGCGGTCGACGATCTCCTGATCGCCTTGACGGCGTGGCGGATCGGAGCGCGGGTTGTGACGAGCAACACCCGCGACTTCCTCCTCATCGCGCGCCACCTGCACGGCCTGGTGTGTGTCACGCCCACGGCCTCGGTACCGTAGCCCGACCCCACCTGGCCTGCCGCAGGGCGAGGCGAGCAGGGGAGGCGGGTCCATCAGGATCAGCGCCGCTCCAGCACGAGATACGGACCGCCTGCCCGCGGTACCTCACGGTAGTGCTGTCTCAAGAAGACGTCGACGGCAGGGAGCGCTACACCCGGTGCCGTACAGGGGTATCTGATGACCCATCGCGGCGGATCGCGCCTGAGCGCGCTGAGATGTTGCTGTTCCTCCCGGTCGCCGTGGACCCTGCGGTTCGGCACGACATAGTGGATGGGATAGCGGCACGGCGCGCCGAGGGCGAAGTAGACGCCGGGGACCTCGCTCCAGATCTTTCCGACTTCAGCTCCCCAGCGGGCTCGCCAAGCGAGGAGGTCGCGCAGTCTCCCGTACTCCGGCCCTCCCGAGTCCAGCAGCACGTCCACCGGGCTGGACTCGAGGCGCGAATAACCCTCCCAGACCAGGGCACGCTGCCGCAGGCTCTCCCTGAGATCGAGACCCAGATCGAGGACCACGGGCACTGTGAACCAGGCGAGCCAGCCCGCGACCGCCAAGGTCAGGAGCCTCCTGCCAATCCTCCGGGCCCATCGAGCGACGAGCACACACCCCAGCGAAGGAACTGCCGTGACGAGCAGGTAGCAGAGGTGATTCGCGTCTCCGAGTGGGTAGAGGGACAGCGACATCCAGGCAGTGAGCAGGACGAGCCCCCACACGGGCTCGAGTGCGGAGTGGGCCTCTTTCGATACGGCGCCCCGTGGCCGTTGCAGAAGGAGAAGCGAGGCCGCTGGCGCGAACAGGTAGCCAACCTCGATCAGAAGCCCCTGCACACGATCGAAGATCGCACCGACCGAGGATTCCGCCTGGTGGAGGATGACTCCGCAGCCGGTCGCAGCGAGGAGCAGACATGCGGCGGTGATCGTGGAGGCGCTCGACAGGGCCAGGACCGCGAGCATCTCGAGAAGAAGCACCGCAGAGGCGACCGAGGGCATGGGCGGCGGCCACAGCCACGCCTCCGATCGGGTCAGGGGACTCCCCAGCAGCCCCCAGAGAGCGCTCCCCAACCCCATTTCCATGGATATGGGTGTGAGGCAGAGGAGCAGCGTCAAGACGAACCCGAGAGCCGCGAGCATCGTGAACCCGAGCAGCTCGCCCAGGTGAACCGGTGCTTCTGCGCCAGCCGGCATGTCAGGGGCGAGGTCTGACGAGGCGAATCCGCAAGAAGACGGGCCACGGCATCGCGCGAGCGCGAGCAGGGCCAGAAGATGGGGGACGATGATGTAGAACACGAGCGACGTGGCGAGGGCGTTCCTTATCAATACGACCTGAAAGGCGATGGGGAGAGAAACGAGCGCTCCGGCGACGAAACGGTCGTTGCGCCCGGACGCCCCGATCAGTGTCTGGATCGCCAGCATCTCGACGGCCAGCAAGAGCGCACAGGAGCCGGGTACCTGATGAATGAAGAAAGTCAGCCCCGACAGGACACCGACCGCCAGCCCGGCCCACCTCGCCCCGAATCGCCCTCGAACGCTCTGACCCACATGCACGGTCAGCAGGAGCCCCGTGATGCCCAGGAGCCGTGGGTAGGGATGCAGCAGTATCGGCCCGAAGGGCACGATGCCGGCCAGCGTCAACAGGATGGCCAGGCACGCCCCGGTCACCCGCACGATCAGCCCGCTGATCAACCAGGCGAGCAACGCCGCGTTGAAGGCGAACACCAGTCGCACGGACCAGGCCGACAGGCCCGTGAGCTTGAACAGACCCGCCAGCAGGTAGGCCTGTCCCGGAGGCGTGAAGGCCACATAGTCCCGATAGGGCACCTGTCCACTTGCGATGCGATGCGCGGTTTCGAGGTGGTACCCGGCGTCGCCGTCGGGAAAGTGGTACCGACCGAGAAGCGCGGCACCGATGAAGACCAGCGTTGCGAGCTGGAGTCTCCAGGAGCCTGCTCGCCCTGCGAGACCGGAACGAGGGTACCCACCACGCTGGCCCAGCATTCCTGATCTCCTCCGGACAGTTCCATCGAGGTCACCGGAATCGGGCAGGCCTCGATCGGTGGAGGTCCCATCTTGGGCCCCCGCCGTGGCTCTCGCTGATACCCCATGTGCGGTCAGTGATGATGGCGGCGAGGGTCACGGAAGTCAACCGTGACAGGGACACGCATGCGGCCCATCGACTCGGCGCATGGGAAGGAACAAGGGGGGATTTCGGGGCGAGGCCGCGCGCTTCCGTGAAAGCGAAGGGTCGGTCACGAGTCGGCGATCTTCCGGTTCACGTTCTGTCACTCCGTGATCCTGACCGGCGCGCTGGGTTGTCTCTCGTACCTCCAGGCGTACGACCTCCCGTGGCTCGTTCCGGCCCGCGTTCGAACGGCCGCAGCTCCACCGGCGAGCGTCCCCGGTGGAACGATCGCGGGATGGGCCTGCCTCGCGGGAGCGATCGGTCTCGTCCTGGCGACGGTGAGCCTCGCGGTCACGGTACGATCGTCCGGATCGACCCGGTCGCCGAGAGGCTGACGCCCGGCGGCTACCGGGACTCGACCGGCCTCGCGGCGGCTACCTCGCGGATCGCCTCGACCACCTCCCGGTACCTGGGGTCCGCGTCGAGAGCCTGAGGTTGATCGACAGCGAACCAGTTCGTCCGCGGTCCCCGGACGACCTTGACCTCGTAGACGCACGTGTCCTTGAGCCTGTGCCTGAGGGTTGTGTTGGACGGGAGCTCCATCACCTTGGCCCTCTCGAGACGTTGCCACAACCGTGATTGAGCCGCCGAGGAGAGAGTCCCCTCGTCGATGTCGGCCCCCTCGCCCCGCGGCGTGGGCCTGGACGCCGACCAGGTGGCACGGTTCCCCTCCTCGCAGAGCGAACCGGCCCCCGGCTCTCATCATGCACACCGGACGGCGCTCGCTCCAGAGGTCCGCCGGATCCGGGTCGCGCCCCGAGCGCGACCTCAACCAGGCGCGGCCGACGCTGCCCAGCCGGTCGACGTCATCCAGGCCGACCCCCAGCGAAGAGAGACCCACGCGAGCCCGCCGACCCGGCCGGGGGTCGAACGCGGTCAGGATGACCTCGCCGTCTCCCTGCGGAATCGATGCAGCACGCCGTGCCCTGTGACGTGTCACGTCGACCATGGCGAGGTCGATGCCCATGCCCGGTGAGCTCCTCTTCCCGGGATTCCTGGTGTTCTGGGTGGCCTTGCAGCTCTGGGTCCTGGCGCGCCTGGGCGTCTCGACCTGAATGAAGAATGCGTGCTCGGTGGAGCTGCGACATGAGAATATGAGGTCGGCAGAGGTCGGAGATCCGGCCCAGAGTCGGGTGCGTCTCGATGGACCTTGACCGAGAACAACGCGCGCCGGATTCCATACGGGCGAGACTGATCAGATGCTGGCCAGGTACCGGTCCCCCATCTCCGCAGACCAAACGAACGAGACCTTCAGACGTCCGGCTGGGTCACGCGTGACATGGCAGGAGGTCTGACCTTCGCACAGGAGCGCCGCCAGCCGAGGTTCAGTGCGCTCCGTCGACATATCGGCAGATCACGAACAGACCCGAGATGCAGGAAGGAGATATCATGGGTGACGTTCGGCTTACCGTCTTCGCGCGCTCCGACGTGGGACGCGTGCGGACCAACAACGAAGATACATTCCTCATCAGCGATCTCGAGTCGGGCGCCCGCCTTGACGCTCCGGTGATCGACGTCGACGTCGGCGATCGCGGCATCCTTCTGGCCGTGTCCGACGGGATGGGCGGCCACGCCGCGGGCGAGGTCGCGAGCAGCCTGGTGGGGGAGTCGCTGCGCAAGTCGCTGTCCGACCCGGCGGCCGATCATTCCTCGCTGCAGCGGCTCCTCGACAGCGCCGTCCACAGGGCGAACGCCGATGTGCATGCGGCCGCGCGTACCGCCGGGAGGAGTGGTATGGGCGCCACGCTGACCGCCGTGCTCGTGCACGACACCGACGCCTTCGTCGCCGAGGTCGGTGATTCGCGCGGCTACCTGCTCAGGGCCGGTCGGTTCCGCCAGATCACCAAGGACCAGAGCTACGTCCAGATGCTCGTCGACGCCGGCGTGCTCACGCCCCAGCAGGCCAACAACGCACAGAACAAGAATGTCATACTCCAGGCGATGGGCGCCAAGCAGGACGTCCAGGTCTCGATCGGGCGCCTTCGTCTGCGTCGCGGAGACCGGCTGCTGCTCTGTAGCGACGGGCTCTCGAATGGCGTCACGGACCCCGAGTTGGGGGCGCTGCTGGGGGACGCCGAGCTCGCCACGGTCTGCGATCGCATGATCGACCTCGCAAACGAGCGCGGGGGCGAGGACAACCTCACTGCGATCGTCGTGCTCGTCGAGGGCGACGTGCTGCCTCTGCCGAGCGCCGAGGAGCCGGTGACGCAAACCCTCGAGGTTCTGCAGGAGTTCAAGGGGCCCAGGAGCTAGACCGGAGTTCTCCACTATCGAGGAGCGCGGACCGACAGCTTCCCGCTGATGACGATCAGCTGCGGACCCCGGATCGCCTGGATCCGGGCCTCCAGGTTCGATTTCCGGGAGGGATCCAGCGGACCGGCCTCGAGCGCTTTCCTGGAGGCCCGCAGCAGCTGGCCGGCTCTCCTAGCCTCCGGCGCCGCCGCCCGCCTTCCCGGCGGTTCCGCGGCCGACCCGGCGCCGCCCCCCGGGGCCGGGCCGACGTGGGACGCGGCGTGCCAGCGCCCACTCGAGGCGGACCGCATCCACCGGAGGCTCGCCCCGTGAGAGTTCCGGCTGCTGCTGCGCCATCTCTCCCGGAGCGGTGAACAGCGCTTCCAGCGCCTCGAGACC
>JACQZM010000009.1:0-7564 GCA_016213885.1 Candidatus Rifleibacteriota bacterium
CGGCTCGGTCCGCTCACGCCCGCCGAGTGGAGAACGCTCGCGATCGTGCTCGCGATCGTGGGCGCTCTCTTCGTCTCGTCCACGGTGCCGGTTCTCGACAGGCTGGACAAGTCCGCTCTCATCCTCGTCTCGACGGTCCTCTTCTTCGTGTTCGACGTGCTGACCATCAAGGACCTGGAGGAGATGCCCTGGAACCTCATCCTGCTGTTCGGGGGAACGGCGAGCCTGGGGTTCTGCCTGTGGGAGACCGGCGCATCGATGTGGCTCGCCGTCAAGCTGGTGGCGCTCCTCGAGGGGGTGCACTGGCCCCTCTTCGTCATCGGCGCCAGCCTCTTCGTCCTGCTCGTGACCAACTGCGTCCTCAACGTGGCGGTCATCGCCATCGCACTGCCGGTGGCGCTCGTCCTGGCCAGGTACGTGGGAGTCGCTCCGGAGGTCGTGTTCTTCCCCTGCCTGGCCTGCGCCGGGATGCCGTTCCTGCTCGTGGGTGGCGCGGCGCCCAACGCCATCGCCTACGAGAGCAAGCAGTTTTCCACCAGGGAGTTCCTCGGAGCCGGCGCGCTGGCGAGCGTGCTGCTGCTGCTGATCCTGGCGGTGTTCGTCCGCTGGATCTGGCCGCTGCTCTACCGGATGCCGCTGTTTCCGGGCGGGTCGTGACAGCAGGGCTACTTCTTGAAGATGTTCGTCTTGGAGACGTTCATCAGCCGGAGCGCCCGACCCTCTTCCTTGTAGTAGATCCGGACCTCGTCGCCGGAGTCCCAGGTGCTCGCCGGCAGCGACAGGAGCTCCTCGGCGACAGAGAACGTGACCAGGATCCTCTGCCTGCCCGAGTAGATCGTGATGGTCCTCTTGGGCTTGTCGATGATCGGGAAGGTCCTGGCCTTCTTCTGGGCCGGGTCGAACACCAGCGGGTTGTCGTTGCCGACGTTCTCCTGCTGGTCGATCAGCGTGTAGCGGATCGTCTTGAACGCCCGGGTCGCCGTATCGAAGATCACGATCTCTTTGTTCCCGACGTCCAGCTTCATCCGTTTGCCCGCCTTCGGCTCGGGCCCCATCTCCCCCCTGTCCGCGGGGATCTTGTACGTGACGGGTGGCAGGAAGGAGTAGTCCGGTTTCTGGGCGTCGACGGCCACGTCCCGGATCATCGTGAGGACCGCACCATCCTTGTCGTACTCGATCACCCGCCCCTGGTCCACCTTGCCGAACTGGAGACAGCCGAACACGAAGACCAGGACCAGGCTCGCCGGGAGCATCCGCCACGTGCGCATCTCACTCGACTCTCCTTACGCTAGAGACCCCTCTTCATCGCGAGCTCTCTCCTGGCGCCTTGCACCATCTTCACGAAGATGTACAGCGACATGCAGCTCACCAGCCCCAGGATGAGCACCGTTGCCGACACGTCGAGGAACCGCCCGTACTCGGGCACCCAGGCCTGCGCCATCTTGAGCACGATGGATACGCCGCAGCCGATGACGGTGATGCCGAAGGCGACCCTGATGCCGTAGCCCTTGATGTACTTGGTGGCGACAGCTCCGATCTGGGCACCGATCGCGGCCCCGATCAGCATGATGAGCGCGGCGACCAGCTCGGTACGGCCCTTGTAGGTGTACGTGCCGGCGCCGTACAGCCCGGAGATCATCACCTCGAAGAGGTCGGTCCCCACGGCGATGTGCGTGGGACAGCCGATCAGGTAGATCAGGGCAGGCATCCGGATCAGGCCGCCGCCGATGCCCAGGATGCCCGCCAGCCACCCCGTGAAGAAGCTCACGGAGATGGGTAGCCAGGCGGAGCAGTAGATGCCGGCCACCGGGAGGTGGATCATCGGGGGGATCTTGATGTTCTGCAGCGTCTTGTGCCACTCGATCCCGGTCTCCAGCGGGTCGAACTTGGTTCCCGCGGCGAGGGCAGCTCTCTCCTTCTGGAGCCTTCTTCTCACATCGTGGAAGACCATCCAGGCGATGAACGTCAGAAGAAGCAGGTAGATCCAGCGCACGACCTTCTCCACGTTGCCGAGACGTTCGAGCCACATCACCATCTGCGCCCCGGCCTCGAAGCCCACGATCGTCCCGACGAGCATGATCAGGCCGAGCTTGTAGTCGACGTTTCCGAACTTGCCGTGGCGCATCGTGGAGATGAGCGACTTGCCAGCCATGTGCGCGATGTCGGTGCCGATGGCGAAGGCCATGGGGAAGCCGAGGATGTTCAATCCGGGAGTCACCATCCAGGCGCCGCCCATGCCGAAGAACCCGCCGATGATACCGACGCCGATACCGAGGATGATCAGACCAGGCCAGAATATCGAGACCCCCGCGATGGGCATCAGAATGTAGAGCCAGTCCACGCCACCCCTCCTCTGTCCCGGGAGCCCGAGTTCAGTGCTCGGCCAGCTCCCTGGACGTCAGGTCGATGCCTATCCAGTGCATGACGAAATCTGCCACGACGCCGAAGATCACTCCCACCGTCGGGATGAGAACGACGGTCAAGATCGTGAAGTAGACGTGGCTCTCGTTGTAGAGATTGGCCCACCAGGCCATGATCCCGGTGAGCTGCCGGGTGTCGGCAACGAGGACCAGGGGAGCGGCACCGCCGTCCCCTGCTGCCAGTGCGGAGGCTGGCAGGAGCATCGCAAGACATGCCACCGCCAACCTCAGCGGCCCTGCTCGGTGCTTCTTCACTGTTCTCTCCCCTCCGGCGTTCACCGGGTCGGTCGCGGCAAGGGGCAGCGACCCGCGAAGCAGCGTTCTCGATCCGCCACCGACGAGATCGAGGCATCCGGCGAGGTGGGCCGGAGTCGAAACCACATTAGCCGAAGCGGACGCCGGATTCAACTTCTGAATCCGTTGATGGCGAGATTCTTGGACGGACGCAAGAGCGGGTCCAAGACCGGGATCCTGCGCCTGTTTCGCAAAGTCGGGCCTGTGATCAGGTCGCGGCCTGGGTGCAGAGTCACCAGGGAAGCGGAGGGGGTTCATCCGGGGTCGCGGCGCGTGGCGATCTTTCGACCGATGGCGACACGGGTGATGGGTGCCTGGTAGACTACGGGTACTCGAGCGCTGGCCTGGCGGCGACGCCATCAGGGCCAGGTCCAGGCGCTCGGGAGCCAAGCAGCGAGAAGCTCGACCCGAGACAGACCAGGTCTCGACCGGGGCGTAGTGGGACGACCCGAGCCGTCCTGTGGCCGCAAGAACCATGCTCCGCACCATTTCGCACTTCCTCGACCGGATCAGACGGTGGCTGACGCCGCGCCGCAGGCCTTCCGGGGAAGCCGTTTCACGCCTGTTCAGGTACCGGTATTCCTGCTTCAAAGACCTGTTGGCGTCGAACACGGAGGCGTTGAACATCATAACGGATCTGGAAGAGAAGCTGCGAGGGCAGGAGATCTTCGGCATGTCCTACGTGAGATCGCAGGCCTCTCGCGCGGTCTTTCACATCCTCAGGATGGTGAAGAGCCTGGACGACCTGTCCGGCCACCGGTATCGGTCCCTGTTCGAGGTGGTGGAGAGAGTCAACCGGGAGATCAAAGAGGAGCTCGACAGGAGAAAGGAGATCCCCATCTCCGACCTGATCCTCCCCTATTCCCGGGTCACCAAGGAGATGGTCGATTGGGTTGGCGGGAAGAACGCCAACATCGGCGAGCTGCTCAACAGGGTGGGCGTTCCAGTGCCGCGCGGGTTTGCCATAACGACCCTCGCCTACGAGTTCTTCGTCGACGACAACGACCTTCTCGACGAGATCGCCAGGGTCAACATGGATCTGGACCCCAGCGATCCCGGCACGATCAACGCCGTGAGCGAGAGGATCCAGGCGCTGATCGGCTCGGCGAGAGTCCCCGCCAGGCTCGAGAGCGCCATCGACGAAGCCTACAGGACGATGGCCCAGGGCGCTGGCCGCACCCCCGGCACGAGCGGCTCTTCACCCAGGGTCGCCCTGCGCAGCAGCGCGGTCGGAGAGGATAGCGACCTCTCGTACGCAGGCCAGTATCTGTCCGTGTTGAACGTGCCGGGCGAGAGGATCGTCGCGACGTACAAGGATATCGTGGCGAGCCTGTACAACCCTCGCGCGATCTCCTACAGGCTCAGCAAGGGGATGCGAGCCGAGGATGTCGCGATGAGCGTGGCGTGCATGGAGATGGTCGAGTCCGTGGCGAGCGGCGTGGTCTACTCGCGACATCCCTCGAGGTTGTGGGAGGATCTGATCCTCATCACGTCGGTCTGGGGTCTTGGGCCCTACATCATGGATGGGATCATCACCCCGGACAGCTACGTCGTCGCCAAGAGCGGTGGGAGGGAGATAGTCGAGACGAAGATCTCCAAGAAGCCGGTCCAGCTGGTCCTCGATCCACTGGGGGGAACCCGTCAGGTCCCCGTGGAGGAGCGGCTCCAGACCCAAGCCTGTCTCTCGCCCGAACAGGTGAGGATCCTCGCGGATCACGCCATCGAGCTCGAAAAGCACCACGAGTATCCGCAGGACATCGAGTGGACCCTGGATCCAGCCGGTGGCCTGGTGATACTCCAGACCCGGCCGCTCCACGTCACGCGCGGCGGCGTGAACGGAGCGAAGGCGCTGCCACAGCTCGAGGGGTATCGCGTCCTGATCGGCGACGGAGCCGTGGCCTTCCCTGGCGTGGGCAAAGGGCCCGCATTCCATGTCCGATCCGATGAGGATCTGCTGCGCTTCCCCGAGGGCGCGGTGCTCGTGGCGAGCCACTCGAGTCCCCAGTTCGTGATCGCAATGCCGCGGGCCCAGGCGATCGTGACCGATGCCGGGAGCGTGACAGGGCACATGGCCTCCCTGGCGCGGGAGTTCGGGATTCCGACGATCCTGGACGCCAAGTGCGCCACGGGGAACATCCCACCCGGCTGCGAAGTGACCGTGGACGCCTACTCAGGGCGGGTCTACGAGGGGTGCGTGGCCGAGCTGCTCGCGCTCAGGAGACCCCGGGAGTCGGTCATGAAGGACACCCCGGTTCACCAGACCCTCAGACGAGTCGGTGACCGGATAGTGCCGCTGAATCTCGTGGATCCCAGGGCTTCGAGCTTTGCGCCGGAGTCCTGCAGGACGCTTCACGATGTCCTGCGGCTCGTGCATGAGCTTTCCTACAAGGAGATGTTCCAGACCTCCGACCTCGTCTCCGACACTGCCGGCGCAGGGGCCTTCAAGCTGACCGCACCGATTCGTCTCGACCTGTACATCATCGACATCGGGCAGGCGCTGAGGGAAGATGCCCGGGAGTCCAGGCTGGTGGGCGTCGATCAGGTCTTGTCCCTTCCGCTCAGAGCCTTGCTGACGTGCCCGCTCCACGAGGCTCTGCGGGTCCAGGGGCCCAGGCCGGTCGATCTGGGGGGATTCCTGTCCGTCATGGCCGAGCAGATGGCCTCCCCGGCCGACCTCGGCGAGAGGTTCGGGGATCGCAGCTACGCGATCGCCTCCGACTCGTACCTCAACTTCAGCTCTCGGATCGGGTATCACTACAGCGTGCTCGACACGTACTGCACCGACACGATCAACAAGAACTACCTCACCTTCTTCTTCAAGGGCGGTGCGGCCGACGATACTCGAAAACACCGGCGCGTCCGGGCGATCGCCCACATCCTGGAGAGGCTCGGCTTCGCCGTGGAGGCGCGGGAAGACAGAGTCGACGCGCGGTTCTACAAGCACGAACGCTCGCTCGTCGAAGAGAAGCTGGACATGGTCGGGCGGATGCTGCAGTTCACCCGGCAGATGGACATGCTGATGAGATCCGAGGCAAGCGTGAAGGCGCTTGCCGAGCGCTTCCTGTCGGGAGTCTACGATCTGGATGACCGGTTCTGGGCTTCTCTGGAACCCGGCTCGAGAAAGCCCGACCGGGGGGAGTGACCGTCTCTCGAGGGAGCTTCGAGCTCTCCCTACCCCTCGCGGGGGCAGCTCGACGACGACTCGCCCATCAGCCTCGCCCTGGCCAGCTTCCTGTCGTGGGCGGCCTCGATCTTCTCCACCAGATCGTCGACATCGCAAGGCTTGAGCAGGAAGTCATAGCCTCCCAGCCTCGTGATCTCCCCGGCGGTCTCCACCGAGGCGTACCCGGTCAGCACGATGACCTCGATCGAGGGATCGGCCTGCTTCATTTCGATCAGCGCGTCCACGCCGCCCATCCCGGGCATTCTCAGATCCAGTATCACGACGTCGTAGCGGTCTCGACGGAGCTCCTCGAGCGCCTCCCTCCCGCTTCCCGCGGTTGCCGCCTGCAATCCTCTCACCCTCAGGCGCTTGCACATCGTGGCCCTGAAGCGCTCCTCGTCGTCCACGATCAGCACCTTCGGCTTGGAGGGCATCTCTGGTCTCTCCTTCCAGCAGCTCGGGTCCACCGGGCCCAGGATCATCGAGTCCGGGCGGGGCGCGCCCTCTCCTCTTCGACCAGCTTCCGCTCGTAGGCCCGTACGATCATGCCGAGGAGGTCCGCGAATGGCACCGGCTTCATGACGAAGTCGTAAGCCCCCAGCTGAAGCCCGCGGACCCCGGCCTCCCCCGAGCCGTGCCCGGTCAAGATGATGACCTCCATGCCCGGTCTCTTCTTCTTCATCTCGGCCAGAGTCTCGAGGCCATCCAGGCCAGGCATCTTGACGTCCAGCACGCAGACATCGAAGCTCTTCCCATCCAGAAGGGCCACGGCCTCTCGCCCACCGGTCACGCCTTCCGCGTCGAGCCCCTTTGCGTTCAGACGCTTCACGATCGTCTCCACGAAGTCCGCCTCATCGTCGACGATCAAGACTCGAAATCGCTCCATGCCAGTCCACTCCTTCCTCTGCCCCCCTCTCGGCGAGGTCGCCCCGGGTCCTCTTGCACCACGACGTGACCTCGCGCCCTGCTGCGGCCCCCACCTGGCATCCAGGTGCTAGGACACGGGCAAGACGATCCTGAAGGTGGTTCCCTGCCCCTCCTTGCTGTCCACCCTGATCTGTCCTCCGAGCTTCTCGATGATGCTGTAGCTGATGGAGAGGCCCAGGCCGGTGCCTTCTCCCGGCTTCTTCGTCGTGAAGAACGGATCGAAGATCCTGGCCAGAACCTCCTGCGGCATTCCGCGACCAGTGTCCGAGATCTCGATCGAGACCTCCTTGGAGGGTTCGAGCCAATGGCTCGTCTTCAGCGTGATCACGCCGGACTTCCCTATGGCGTCGAGCCCGTTGTCGATGATGTTCAAGAAGACCTGCTGGAGCTGTGCTGGGTCGGTGGTGATGCCCGGCAGGTGCTCGTCGTACTGGGTCTTGACCTCGATGTTCCTGAAATGGGCCTCGTTCTGGAGAAACGTCAGCGCCTCGGCAAGGACCAGATTGACGTTCACCATCTCCTGGGTCGGCTCCATCCTGCGCCCGAACCGGAGAAGGCGATGCGTGATCGCCCGGCACCGATCCACGTGGCGCTCGATCTTCTCGACACATCCCTCGTACTCCTTCAGGTTCTCGCTCCTGGTCAGATCCTCGGTACCGAGGAGATCTTTCATCCATCCTGCCTGGTCGCCGATGATCTGCAGCGGGTTGTTGATCTCGTGCGCCACGCCCGCAGCCATCTTGCCCAGCGCGGCCATCTT
>JACQZM010000009.1:7588-21242 GCA_016213885.1 Candidatus Rifleibacteriota bacterium
GACCACGAGCAAGACGCCCGCCACCACGAGGATGAGGCCGACATGGCGAGCCCCGAAGAGCGGGGCCAGCTCCTCCTGAGGATCTTCCCTGATGATCAGGACCCACCGGGGGCCCACGATCCGGGTAGCAGCGAAGAACCCCGCGCTGGTGTACTCGACGATCGTCTCTCTGGTGGTGGAGTAGTCCGCGGCCTGAGGATGCCCGAGCAGCTTGCCGCTGAACCTCGGTGCCGTCTGCAGGACGTTGCCCTTGTTGACGATGAAGGCGTCGCCCTTCTTTCCCAGCTGACCCCCCGTCACGATACTCTCGATGACATCCGAGTTGATCGTGGCGCGGAGGATCCAGGGCCTGCCGCCGTCGACCCCGGTCACCGCGATGACGAAGTGGGGTATCTTGCGAAAGCCGAGGAACACGTCGCTGATGTAGACTCCCGACGACTTGACCGCGTAGAACCACTGCTCGTTCGCGTAGTTGACCCCCTTCAACGTGTCGTGGTACGGCCCCACGTACGCCAGGTGGGTCCCATGGTCGTCGATGATCCCGAGGTCTATCAGCGACTTCGAGCGAGATTGCATCGTGCTGAAGACCTCGCCCAGGAACTTCTCGTCCTTCAGCCGGCCCAGGGAATGCGTCCGGGCCACGGTGATCAGCTGGGCGAGACGCTCCTCGAAGAACAGCTCGATGGCGCCGCGCCGGTTCTCGATCAGCATCCTCAGGCCGTCCATGACCTTGTTGTGGTAGGCGGAGCTGAACTCGGAGTGCAGGGCGACGCCCAGCGCGACGAGAGGTATGATCGAGAATCCCAGCGTCGTGGCGACGATCTTCAACCGCACGCTGTGGTAGGGCTTGGGTTCCATCAGCGCTCCCCACCCGGTCGTGACCGCGCACCCGGCCAGAAGGGTGTCTCCCCCCGGACGTCGACCCCAGCAGGGCGAGGGCTTGCCGTCCAGGGGCAGACAGGGCCGCCCTACGAGGCGGTGGACTCTTCCGGAATCCGCATGCAATAGAAAGAGCGATAGACGAACACCAGCGCCACGAGGAAGAAGACGCCGCCGATGGCGTGCATCAGGCGCGACTGGCCACCGATCATCATCGCCACGGCGATCTCCGTCGCCAGCAGTCCGAACAGCGTGGTGAACTTGATCACCGGGTTCAGCGAGACCGACGAGGTGTCCTTGAACGGATCGCCCACGGTATCGCCAACCACCGTCGCCGCGTGCAGGTCGGTCCCCTTCTGGCGCAGGTCCACCTCGACGATCTTCTTGGCGTTGTCCCACGCGCCACCGGCGTTGGCCATGAAGATGGCCTGGAACAGACCGAAGAAGGCGATCGCGATCAGGTAACCGATGAAGAAGTAGGGATCGAAGAACGGCAGAGCCAGAGCCATGGCAAAGATCACCACGAAGATGTTGACCATGCCCTTCTGGGCATAGAGGGTGCAGATGCGCACGACCTCCTTGCTGTCCGCGAGAGAGGCCGTCTGGGCATCGAGCTTGATGTGCTCCTTGATGTAGACGACGGCCCGGTAAGAGCCGGTCACCACCGCCTGCGTCGCCGCGCCGGTGAACCAGTAGATCACGGCGCCGCCCATCAGGAGCCCCATGATGATGTGGGGCTGCACCAGGCTCAGGGCGGGCACGACGGCGCCGAACAGGGTCGGATGGATCTTGTGCAGGCTCTCGAGCAGCATGATGATACCGAACACCATCGTGGTCGCACCCACGACCGCCGTGCCGATCAGCACCGGCTTGGCCGTGGCCTTGAACGTGTTGCCCGCGCCATCGCCCTTCTCGAGCAGGTACTTGGCGTTCTCGAAGTCCGGATCGAACCCGAACTCCTTCTTGATCTCCTCCTTGATCCCCGGCAAGGCCTCGATCCGGCTCAGCTCGTAGACCGACTGGGCGTTGTCGGTCACCGGCCCGTAGCTGTCCACCGCGATGGTCACCGGGCCCATCCCCAGGAACCCGAAGGCCACGAGGCCGAACGCGAAGATCGCCGCGGCGAACGACATCTCCGCAGGCATCAGGCTCAACAGCTTCGCATCGGAGGAGCAGAGCGCCGGGTTCTGCGAGAACACGTACGCCACGTACATCAGGAGCAGGATGACCAGCCCCTGCCAGAAAGCGGAGAAGTTGCCGGCCACGAAGCCCGACAGCACGTTCAGCGACGCGCCGCCGTGTCTCGAACAGTTCACGACTTCCTTGACGTGCCGGGAATTCGTGCTGGTGAAGATCTTCGTGAACTCCGGAATCAGCGCGCCGGCGACCGTGCCGCAGCTGATGATGATCGACAGCACCCACCAGAGATCGCCACCGATGCCGGCCTGTCTGGAGAGGAGCAGCCAGCTCGCGACGAAGGTGATGCCGATGGACACTGCCGAGGTCAGCCACACCAGGTGCGTCAGAGGCGCCTCGAAATCGAAGTCGCTCTTGCCGGCGAACAGCGACTGGCTCAGCCACTCGTTGAGGAAGTAGGACACCAGCGAGGTCACGATCATCAGCGTCCGCATGACGAACAGCCAGATGATCAGGGTGCTGCAGACCTCTGGCTTGCCAGCGAGCGCCAGCGCCAGGAAGGCGATCAGCGCCACTCCCGTCACCCCGTAGGTCTCGAAACCGTCGGCCGTGGGCCCCACGCTGTCGCCGGCGTTGTCGCCGGTGCAGTCGGCGATCACCCCCGGGTTCTTCGGGTCGTCTTCGGGCAGCTTGAAGACGATCTTCATCAGGTCCGAACCGATGTCGGCGATCTTGGTGAAGATGCCACCGCAGATGCGGAGCGCGCTGGCGCCCAGCGACTCGCCGATGGCGAACCCGATGAAGCAGGGCCCCACCAGGTCCAGCGGCAGGAACCCGAGGATGCAGATCATGAAGAAGAGCTCCACGCAGACCAGCAACAGGCCGACGCTCATTCCGGAGCGCAGCGGGATGCTCAGCGTGGCCAGCGGGTTGCCCTTCAGAGCGGAGAACGCCGTCCGCGAGTTGGCTTGAGTGTTGATCCGGATGCCGAACCAGGCCACTCCGTAGGAGCCGAGGATGCCCAGCACCGAGCACATGAGGATGATCGCCACGTGCCCCGCGCTGTTATGCTGGAGCACCTTGAAGTAGTAGACGATACACACGGCGATCAGTAGCCAGAGAACCGCCAGGAACTTCCCCTGCTGGATCAGGTAGGTCTTGCAGGTCTCCCAGATGATGTTGGACACGTTCCGCATCGACTCGTGGACAGGCAGTGCCTTGGTCTGGTTGTACTGCGACAGCCCGAAGATCCCCCCGATCACGCAGATGACGAGCCCTGCGTACAGCAGCATCATCCCGCCGACCGAAACGCCGAGCACGTTGAACTGCGTGGTGGACAGGGGGGGTATCTTGATGTCCGCTTCGCCGGCCATCGCTGAAGGTGCCAGGAAGAGCGCCAGTACCAGCATGACTCCGGCCCAGAACCAGGATGTGTTCTTGCGCATAATTAGTAGTAGAGACAGGTTTGGCAACCGACGGACACGGGCGGCGGTCTCGACGAAGACCCCGCCACGATCCGGCGGTCGCAAGAATGGAGACCCGTGGCAAGGACGTAAGGGTGCGGTGAATCCCGTACCGACCCCGCGGCTACCTACGGAGCCAAGGTCAGTAAACCAGAAAACGCATCGGTTTTGCCAGCTTTTTTCCCCCATTTCCGAGGTTTTTTTTTGAGTCGCCATAAAATAACAGCTGCAGCTTGGCCATCGAGCCCCGGATTGCTCCCGCTCCGGCGGACTCTAAGACGTTCGATCGGCTCGATCCGACAGGCCTCCCGGAGCCCTCGCTTCCTGGTCGAAGAACGCCCCCGCGTCGAGCCGCCCGACCGGCGACCGCCGTTGTCCGTTTCTTGGTGACAACGGCTGGTCAGTCCAGTATCCTGACGCTTTGACCCGGGCCGTGGAGGGATTCCCCCAGCGGCTCAGTAGTTTTCCACAGGTCCGCACGTAGCACGGGCACGGACTTCTTCTTGCGCGAGCACCCAGGGTCCCGAAACGAGCCACGACGGAAAGGACGGACGATGCAAGGCGCACGGGCATTGTATCAGGCGATCCTGATGGCCTCGGAGGCTCACGCACGGTGGGAGCTCGAGGTATCCACGACCATCCTCGGAAGCCGGAGGAGGCGGTGCATCCTCTTCGTGATGGTGCTGCCGATCTTGCTCGTCTCCGGTCTCCTGGCAGCCGACCTTCCGGCCATCCTGGGGGGCAAGGAGGCCTACACGCCCTCGTTCTACACTCCCGCGGTCTTCGGGGTGTCGATCCTCATCGGACTCTGCGCGGGCCTGATCACCGGCTGCATCGGGGCCGGCGGTGGGTTCATCATCACCCCTGCCCTCATGAGCGCCGGCATCAAGGGCATCCTGGCCGTGGGGACGGATCTGTTCCACATCTTCGCCAAGGCGATCATGGGCACCGTGGTCCACAAGAAGCTGGGCAACGTGTCGGTCACGCTGGCGATCGCCTTCCTGGTCGGGTCGGGCTTCGGCTCGACGGCTGGCGGCGCGATCAACAGGACGCTGTACGAATCGAACCCGGTGCTCAGCGACATGTTCATCAACGTCGTCTACGTGGTCCTGCTGGGCTTCCTGGGCTTCTACGCGCTCAACGACTTCCTCACGCTGAGAAAGGCGCCGCAAGCGGCAGCAGCTCACGGTGGGGCCCACGGCTCGGCGGTGAGCCCTGGACAGGTGGGTCTCGCCGCCAGGCTCCAGGCCGTCAAGATCCCCCCGATGATCACCTTCGACGAGGACCTCATCCCCGGGGGCAAGAAGATCTCCGGCGTCTTCGTGGCGATCTGCGGCGTGTTCGTCGGTTTCGCGGCCTCGATCATGGGGGTGGGTGGCGGGTTCCTGACGTTCCCCATGTTCATCTATATTCTGGGAGTCTCCTCGTTCACCACGGTCGGGACGGACATCCTCCAGATCATCTTCACGGCCGGGTACGCCTGCATCAGCCAGTACGCGATCTACGGCTTCATCTTCTATACGCTCGCGATGGGGATGCTCCTGGGGTCGCTCATCGGCATCCAGCTCGGCGCTCTGACGACCAAGGTGGTCAAGGGGATCTACATCCGGGGGTTCTACGCGGTGACGATCCTCGCGGGGTTCGTCAACAGGCTGTTCGCCATGCCGGGGAAGCTGAACGAGATGAAGCTGATCGACATACCCAGATCCGTGGCGACCGCCTTCGATACCGCGGGGACCGTTATCTTCTTCATCGTCGTCGGAGTGTTCACGCTCTGGGTCTTGAAGGAGTTCTTCTGCAATCTGAGGACGCTCAGAGGGGAGGTGTGGTCCCATGTGGATCGTTGCAAGGGTCAGGAGGTCGCGGCGAGGTACGGCTACCCCGAGAAGGAGGCGCTGTTCCTCTGGTGGACCGCACTGAAGGGGCTGGAGAAGGCCCTGACGAAGCAGGAGAAGTTCAAGGAAGCGGCGTTCATCGAAGAGGTGTCGAGGAAGGGGGTCGAGGTCGGCTACAACTTCTACGGAATCCAGCCCAAGAGGGCGTCCGAGCACGCGGGCATCCTCGTCTTGTCCCTGGTCTTCTACCTCCTGTACACGTTGTGGTGGGGCTACGCCATCCTGTTGCTGTGCGACGGGCTGGGCCTGCAGATGAAGGCCAGCGCGAAGAAGGAGATCTAGCTGTCTTGAGCCGGCCAGGCGCTTGCAGATGAGTCGACTTCTTCGCCCGCACCAGACAGCGTCGAAAGTCGCAAGCCGACGGTCCAAGGTCGACCGTCGACGCGAAGTCGCTCAGCCCCTGACCAGGCTCCCGTTCCCGCTCTGATGGCAGACCTCGAGGAGGACGTGGTCACTCGCAAGGAGCTCCTCGGGACCTTCTTCCTGATCGGCGCCACGTCGTACGGAGGCCCGGCCATCGTGGCCCGGATCCACCAGGTGATCGTGCACGGCAAGCGCTGGCTGACGGAGGAAGAGTTCGAGGAGTCCGTGGCCTTCTGTCAGATCTTGCCCGGACCGGTGGCCGTGCAGCTGGCCACCCACATCGGCTGGCGACTCCACGGCGGCCTCGGCGCTCTTCTGGTCTCGGTCTCGTACACGCTCCCCGCCTTCGGGCTCATGCTGGCCCTTTCGGCGGCCACCTTCAGGTTCGGCCACCTGCCGCTGGTGGACGCGATTCTCAAGGGGCTTGGCGCGGCCGTTTCGGGGATCGTGGCGGATGCGACGCTTTCCATGGCCCGGTCGTCCCTCAAGGACTGGCGTGGCGCCCTCATCGCGCTCGGAGCCGCCGCCGCCTTCTTCACTCGTCAGGACGCACTGGTCGTCCTCCTCGGCGCGGCCATCGCCGGAGCTTGCCTCACCCTGCACCTGTTCCGACCGGTCGCCGAGCCTCCGGCCGTTCGACCGGGCCGACCCTGTCCGCCGGGAGGCACGGGGGCCTTCTCGATCTTCGTCCTGGCCGCGCTCTTTCTGGCGCTCGTGGCGGCGGGGGCGTTGCGAGACCCGGGCTACCCGGCGCTGGGCTTGGCCATGATGAAGGTGAACCTCTTGGCGTTCGGCGGCGGATACACGGCCATCGCGCTCATGTATCAGCAGGTCGTCACGCACCACGCTTGGCTCACGGCCAAGGAGTTCATCACCGGCATGGCCCTGAGTCAGATCACCCCGGGGCCGGTGATCGTCAATGCCACCTTCATCGGGTACAAGCTGGGTGGATGGCTGGGCGCCATCTACTCGACCTTCTGCGTGTTCTGGCCCTCCGGCCTGCTGCTGGTGCTGCTCGCCCCCCACTTCGCCCGGATCAGGTCCTCCCCGATCCTGAAAGCCTGCGTTCGCGGCCTTCTTGCGGCTTTCATCGCCATGCTGGTGTTCGTGCTCTGGCAGATGGCGAGCGCCTCCATCCATGGACCCTCCACCGCCGCCCTGGCCGTGGGTGCCTTCGTGGCCCTCAGGGTCGACGTGCACCCGATCTGGATCATCCTGGCGACGGTCGTCCTCGCGGCAGGGGGGGGCCTGTAGAAGCTCGTCGCTCGAGCCTCGTTGCGGGAATGGAGGCTCCGGGCCTCGCTACTCCCCGAACTCGGGCGGTCCGTGCACCACGACGACGCTCCCGACCCCTTCCACCTGGGTGATCACGCCCTTCAGGTCCCGCTCCCAGGCCGAAGCCCCCAGGCCGGGTGGGTTGCCCAACACCTTGACCTCGCCGGTCGCTGCGTCGGCGGTGATGCCCAGATCGATCCCGCGCGTGCGGAGCGACTTCAAGAGGGCCAGCCTGACCTTCGCGGTCAACCGCAAGCTCTGAAGGAGCGCGACGTCCTCGGGAGTGGTCTTGAGCACAGGGCTCCTGGCGAGGTCGGCGATGAACTTCGCCGCGGTCGCCACATCGATCTTCTCGGGGTTGATGACCAGATCGTAGTGCACAGGATCGCGCCAGTCGACCCCGTAGAGGAACTGGCTCCACCGCAGGCGCCGGTCATCCACGTCCCTGATGACGCACACCGCCTCCCTCTCGTCGATTCCCCGCTCTTCCCTCAGCCTGGCGATCCTGTAGGCATCGGTCGCGGCCAGGCGTACGCGCAGGACTCGTGGGTACCCCGAAAGCAGCAGGTGCGCGAGATGTCCGACGTAGATCAGGTTGTCGGCGAGCGCCAGGTCCAGGAGCGCGGCCTTGAAGCAGACGAGGTACTGGCGTCTCAGGTCGGTGAACCGGTGCCAGAAAGAAGGGGGCTGCTGGTCCACGATCCCGATGGTGCCCAGGCCGGTCTCCTCTATCCCGTAGACCTTCGCCGCCTCGTACACCTCCTCCCGCATGACCACTCTGTACCCGAGATCGTCGGCAAGGCTGGACGCCAGCTTCGTCGTACCGCTCAAGGTACCTCTCGCGATCGTGATGACGGACATGGTGGACTCCTTCCAGCAACATACTCCGAGGCCTCGAAGCTTGGTTCATGGTAGCATGGAACGTCCCGGCGGGTGGGCCAGGATCCCCCGCCTGTTTCGCGGAGCCGGGCGTGTGGTCAGGCCTCGGCCTGGCTGCAGAGTCACCGAGGCAGTGGCGGGGGTCCGGTCGAAGTCGCGCTCGGGGGAAGGAGGTGCCGAAGCGTCTTGCGCATCCTTCTCGTGGAGGACGAACCCAAGGTCGCTTCCTTCATCAGGAAAGGGCTGGAGGAAGAGTCCTACGTCGTGGATGTGGCGGCCACGGGCGTCGACGGCGAGCTGTTCGCCACCACCTACCACTACGACCTGGTGATCCTCGACCTCATGCTCCCCGGAAAGGACGGCATCCAGGTATGCAGGGCGCTTCGATCGGTGGGCATGGGGGCCCCCATCCTCATGCTCACGGCCCGGAGCACTATGGCCGACAAGGTCACCGGGCTCGACAGCGGAGCGGACGACTACCTCACCAAGCCGTTCGCCTTCGAGGAGTTCCTGGCCCGGGTGCGGGCGCTCCTCAGAAGGGGCCCCTCGGGCGACCCGGCCCCGCTCGTGGTCGGGGACCTCGTCCTTGAGCGATCGACTCGAAGGGCGCGGCGCGCTGGAGGGGAGATCGCGCTCACGAACCGCGAGTTCGCGCTCCTCGAGTTCTTCATGCGCCGTCGAGGAGAGGTCCTGTCGCGCGCGGTACTGGCGGAGCACGTCTGGGGTCTCGGCTTCGACTCCGAGAGCAACGTCATCGAGGTCACGGTCAGCCACCTCCGGGGCAAGGTGGACAAGGGGCAGGGCAAACAGCTCATCCACACCCTGCGAGGCGCCGGCTATGTGATGCGCGAGGACGCCGACTCGTGAGACGGGCCGGGCGAGGCGGGGGCCAGGATCCTGGGCCTGTTTCCCGAAGCTCGGCGTGTGATCACCGAGTGGCCTGGATCGAGACTCACTGAAGGAGTGGAGGGGGTCCGGTTGGATTCGCGCCAGGGGGGAGAGAAGAAAGAGGAGGGGATCCGGATTGAGGTCGCGCTCGGGGGCGCGACTCGGACCCGGCGAGGCGCCGGGTCTGGCGACTCGGATCCGGCGAGGCGCCGGATCATGGGGGGCTGGAGCCTCAAGACCAGGCTGATCGGCCTCCAGCTGGTCGTCTTCGGCGCCCTTGCTCTCGCCGGCCCGGCCACGTTCTTCTGGATCTGGCGGTCGCTGGACCGGCAGTTCGACGAGCATCTCATCTTCCTCGCCCGGACCCTCTCCGAGGAGTTCGCGCTCCGCGGCTGCCCGGCCGGGCCCCAGCCTTCCCTTCCTCGGGCGTGTTTCGCGACCCCGGAGGGAGATGTCCCGGGAGCACAGGACTGCGTCCACCTCCCCAGGCACCTCCTGATCCAGGACTCCAGCGGAAAGATCGTGTGCGGCGACGGTGAGACCCGACCTCTGGCACCGGAGGCCGTCCGCCAGGCCCTGGCCAGCGCGTCGCCGACCACCTCGGAGGTGCGCTGGCAAAACGAGAAGCTCCGGCTGATCGCCTGGCCGTTTCGCGATTCCGGCGGGCGATGGCTCGTCATGGAAGTCGGGGCCTCCCACTTCGTCATCGAGCGTGCTCTGGGCGAGGGCATCGCCGTCCTGGCCATCAGCAGCGCCCTGGCTCTCCTGTTTCTCCTCGGGGCCAGCTTCATCCTCGCGAGTCGCGCTCTTGCGCCGATGGACCGGATCGTGTGGCGCGTCGAGCAGATCGACGAGGCGAACCTGAAGGAGAGGCTTCCCGTGGAAGAGAGGAGCGACGAGGCCGCAAGGCTCGTCGTCGTGGTCAACCGGATGCTCAGCCGTCTGGAGCGCGCGTTCGAGAGCCAGAAGAGGTTTTCCACCGACGTCGCTCACGAGATACGTTCCCCGCTCACGTCGCTCAGGGGCCAGATCGAGGTGGCGCTCAGGAAAGCCCGCCCCGAGGAGGAGTACCGCCAGGTGCTCCGGGAGAACCTCGATGACGTGCTGCGCCTCTCCCGGCTTGCGGAGGATCTCATGAGCCTCGCGCAGGCGGACGCGGGCGTGCTGGAGATGCGCAGGCTCGCGGTGGACCTCAGGGAGATGCTGTCGCACGTGGTGCGGCGGTTCCGTACCCAGGCCGACCAGAAGGACATCCGCCTGGTGCTCCACGCTCCCGAGCCTCTCACGGTGCTGGGCGACCCCGACTGGCTGGAGCGCGTGGTGGCGAACCTGATCGACAACGCTCTGAGGTACTCCCCCCGCCTGGGCCAGGTCGAGGTACGCCTGGCCCGAGGAAGCGGCCGCGCCGTGATCTCGGTCACGGATTCCGGTCCGGGGATCGAGCCCGAGCATCTTCCGCACCTCTTCGAGCGCTTCTACCGGGCAGCCCCGTCCCGTTCCAGGGACGAGGGAGGAACCGGGCTGGGCCTGGCGATCGCCAAGCAGATCACGGACCTGCACGGCGCCTCCGTGCGCGTCGAGAGCACCGTGGGTCAGGGGAGCTCGTTCACCGTGGAGATCCCCCTCGCGAGGCCAACGATAAAGAACAATTAATCCTGGCTTCAGGCTCTCTTCATCCTCTGGTGCTACGGTGGTGCCTCGTACAGAAGTGCCTCGGGATGAGGCCGTAGCATGGGCCCAGGCGAAAGCGAAGAGAGCATCGTCCCGTTGGCGATCGGGCTCTCTTTCGGCCACGTCGAGAAGACGATCGGAGGTCGACCCAGCGTGCCGCGCAACAGCCGGGTGTCGATTCGGCTGCTCACGCTTCGGTCCCTGACCGCTTCGCTCATGCTGCTCGCCTGGACGGCCACGCCTGCTGCAGCCTCCGCCGAACGCCCGGCGTCACCCGGACGGCTGGCGGCTTCCGCTTCCGCCAAGAAGGCGGGTACCGCAAAGAAGATCTCGTTCTTCGAGCAACCCGACCTCGTGCTGTATCGGCTTTCGGAGCAGAGATGGGATCGCAAGCTCCACGATTCGTTCGGGCTTCCCGACTGGGTCGAGCTCAGCCTCACCGACCGGGAGCGCCTCGAGACCGTTTCCCATCCCTGGCGCAGGGGCCAGACCCCCAAGACCGATGCCCAGGTCGCCAAGCGTCTGCGACTGCGTCTCGGGTTCAACCGCGGGCCTTTCTGGGTGCTCGCCGAGGGGCAGGACAGCCGACTGTTGCTCCACGATGGCGGAGAGTTCGATGGCCCCAGCGTGGAGGATCATGCTGACCTGCTGCAGCTATTCATCTCGGCCAGGTTCGCGAACACCTTCGGATCCAAGCTCCGCACCGACGTGCACCTGGGCCGGTTCACGTTCGAGTTCGGGTCCACGCGGCTGATCGGCCGCAACGTCTATCCCAACGCGACCAACTCGTTCGAGGGCCTGCACGTCAACGTCGGCAGAGAGAAGCGATGGCGCGCGAGGACGTTCTACACTCGACCGCTCGAGCGGTTCGTCGACGGGCGCGACACGAGCTACGCCGAGAGGACGCTCTGGGGGACGGTGTACGAATCGAGCAGGAACCCCTGGCTCCTCACCGAGCTCTACTACCTGGGTTTCGACGACCACAGGGACCGCAGACCGGCCCAGGGCATCAACTTCTCCACGCTCGGGGCCCGGGTCCGCCGGGATGTCCCGCGAGGCAGCGAGCTCAAGAAGTTGACCGGCCGCGGCACGGTCGACTACGAGCTCGAGGCGACCGCGCAGGATGGCCGCAAGGGCCCGAAGGATTTCCGGGCCCGGATGGTCCACGCCGAGGTGGGGTACACCTGGAACGTCCACCTCTACCCGCGACTGGCCGTGTTCCTCGACTACGCGAGCGGCACCAAGGACCCGAACGGCCCGGTGAACCAGACGTTCGACAAGCTCTACGGGCTCAAAGATTTCGACCTCGGCGCCACCGGGATCTACGGCCTCGTCAACCGCGCCAATCTCGTGTCTCCAGCATGGCGCGTTCACTGCAATCCGCGCGCGAACCTCAGGATCTACCTGCGTCACGCCTTCCGCTACCTGGACGAGGCCAAGGACAGCTTCTCCGGTGCCAACGTGACCGGCTTCGCGGCGATCCGGGACGCCACGGGCCGCGCCGGCACCTACCTGGGAAACGACATCGAGCTGGCCGCCATCTGGAACGTCTCGGACAACTTCCTCGTGGAGGGCCGGTACGGCCACTGGTGGAAGGGGTCGTACTTCGATCGATTGCCACGCAACTCCGGACTCCCGGCCGGGGGCGGCGCCGACACGGACTTCTTCTGCGCGAGCACCCAGGCGAGATTCTGATGACCCACGTGATTCACCCGGATGGTCGATGAAAGACAGTTGATGCTGCGTTCAGGGCTCCTTTGTTTCCTGGTGCTGGCGTGAGACCACACGCAAGCCTCACGGACGACGAGGCCGCGGTGACGGCCCGGATCATGACGAAGATCATCGTTCTGCTCGTCGATGACGAGGAGGGC
The DNA here is from genome assembly GCA_016213885.1 of Candidatus Rifleibacteriota bacterium. Taxonomy (GTDB): domain Bacteria; phylum Muiribacteriota; class UBA6191; order JACPRK01; family JACQZM01; genus JACQZM01. Next base: position 19,910 of record JACQZM010000009.1, read on the forward strand.
TTCGTCGCAAGCCTCTCCAAGTCGCTGGCTCGCCGTGGTTTCACACTCTTCACGGCCACGAGCGGGGACGAGGCACGCAAGATCCTCAAGGCCAATCCGATCGACGTGGCCGTGGTGGACGTGAGGTTGCCCGACGTCGACGGCCACGACCTCTTCTATGAACTGAAGAGCCTCAGGGCCGAGACCCAGATCATCGTGCTCACCGGCCACGGAGACATCCGCCAGGCCTTCGAGATGGGCGCGCTGGGAGTCTTCGACTATCTCTCCAAGCCTTGCGATGTCGACCTGCTGGCCGATCGCATCCGCCTCGCGGCCACTGCCGCGTCCCCCGAGCGCCGGGGTGAGGCCCAGAGCGTGGCAAGAGTCCTCCTGGTGGACGACGAGGTCGATTTCCTCGCGTCCATGAAACGGGTCCTGGCGCGGCGGGGGCTGTTCGTGACCTGCGCCGGAAGCGGCCAGGAGGCTCTCGAACTTCTGGCTGGATCCGTCTTCGATGTCGTCGTTCTGGACGTGAAGATGCCGGGTCTCTCCGGCGAGGAAGTCCTCGAGCAGATCAAGAAGGCCCATCCCCGGACCGAAGTGATCATGCTCACCGGTCATGCCACCGTGGAAACAGCCGTGCAGTGCATGAAGAAAGGCGCCTTCGACTACCTGTACAAACCTCATTCGCCGGAGGAACTGATGACCAAGATCCTCCTGGCGGCCGAACACTGTCGCCCGTAGCAAGCTGGAGGAAGTGCCGTGGAAGAGACGATGCCCAGTCGCAAGAGAGCCTCGATCCAGTTCGTATTCTGGACGGCGATCTCGGTCTTGCTCTTCGCGTATGCCTTTCACACCTACTATTCCGGACAGATGGTCGAATGGTACTACCACACGGCCAAGTCGGACGGCTACGCGGTCGACGCCAACGCGTTCATGGACGCGACGACTGCCAGGCCTGCCGTTCTCACCGTCGGCCCCTTCGCCGCCATCGAGGGCCTGCAGGCCGTGCCCGTGAAGAAGGGTGACCGCCTGCCCAGGCACGCCAACGGCATCATCACCACGGAGGAGCTGAGCTCCGGAAAGCGCGCGCTCAAGGAAGGAACGAACTCCATCAAGGTCGTTCAACCCTGGGTGATCAAGCAGCAGAAGGGCTTCAAGTTCAAGGACACGTTCAAGCACAAGGGAATCAAGACCAATCCGTGGTCCGGGGCGTGGAACGTGGTCATCGTGCTCTCCTTGGGGTTATCCCTGGGACTCATGGCCCAGGGGCTCACCGAGATGATCGGCTGGAATCCGCCGAAGAGTACTCACCACAGCTTCGGGCACTGACCAGCCAGGAAGAGAGGAGACA
>JACQZM010000643.1 GCA_016213885.1 Candidatus Rifleibacteriota bacterium
CCGATTCCGGCTCATCCCGCCGCCGATCTGCACCGTGGTGTACGCCTGCGGCGAGATCCACGGAATGCTGGGCCGCCTCGTGCCGAGCTACTGGGGCGGCTTCTCCGCGCTGACCTGGGATCGGCTCGCGTCGCTCCACCCTGTCTTCTTCCACCCCTGGGTTGGCGTGCTCGCGTTCGCAACCTACGTCGCGCTCTGGCCCGGCCCCGCCCACCGGGTCCGGGCCTGATCTCCGAAGAACCACGCGATGGCGATGCCGGAGCGTGACGGGCAGCCACGAAGGGCCATGCTGTAACCGCCCGTCCATGCCGATCACGCCTCCGACCGGTCGCCACCGTGGCGACCGGGAGCATCGGCCGCGGAGGTCGTTTCGCAGACCGCCACTCCGTGATAAGCTCTGTGGGATTGCCCGCGACTTCAAGGAGACCGGACCTGGATGGATCGTGAAGCGCCCATCGTCCTGGACAGGAGAATCACCGAGCCCGATCTGAAGCGCCTCGTGGGTCTCTTCTTCCACGACATGGTCAAGTACGTGGTCGATGTGAGACAGAGGATCGTGGCCATCGGAGGAGAGCTCCACGCGGAGGGCGAGGAGGTTCTCCTCGAGCGGGGCAGCCGGCAGCAGGACCTCTGGGGGGCCAACTACTACCCGGGACGGGGGCCGGACCTCTGCATCGAGTTCACGGCGCTGATCAACATCCGCCCCTCTCAGGGAAACCGCAGCATGGAGGTCCAGAGTGCCGCGATCCGCCAGTCCATCCGGGACGTGACGTTCGACCTGGTCGGCAGGGGAGCCGAGTCGTGGACAGAGGTCAACACTCAGGTCTGAGCCCGCAACGGTGGGCGGCGTTCAGCACCGGCCAGCAGGTTCTCATGATCGCCAACGAGATGAACCGCTCCCGGAAACTCCTGGGACGATCCGACGTGGCCGGGCTTCGCCGCAGCTACGAACGGGTGCTGGCGCTGATCGATCTGACCATCGGATGTTCCGGAAGACGCCCGTTCAGAAGGGAGCTGCTCCGGTGGCGTGATCTCCCGGCGGCTCTGTACCTGGAGAGCTCACCGGAGGCGGCGGATCACGACCAGGCGCTGAGGGTCCTGTTGACCCTCTCGACCGAAGCCTACCCTCAGATCGAGCTCTGGCTGCACTCGAGCCGGCCCTGCGCTGTGAGCTGACATCGGGTCACGGCCTCGGCGACGACCTGGACCGAGAGGCCGGCGAGCACGGGCGGGATGAAGAGGGTAGGGCGGTCCGGCCGTTCGATCCCCAGTTCGCGGGGATCGAACTGGTAGCGCAGGGCGATCCGGCCGCTTCACGAGCCAGGTCCCACGGGACCGGTTGGAGTACCAGTCCGCGCTCCCCACGAGCCGATCGTTCGGGTCCGGAATGTGGAGCGCCGGCAGGGCGAGGAACTCCAGGGAGTCGAACTCCCGTGAGTTGGTCTGGCGCTTGGGATGGAACCGGTCGGTCTCGTACCGGACCTTGCCCTGCGCGGTGAGCCGAACCCGTGTCAGGGCCACCGGGGACGGACATCCTGGAGATCCACTTCATCGAGCTGTTCAAGTTCCGGCAGGACAAGCCGCAGGGGCTTCGGACCCCATTCGAGAAGTGGCTGCACGTGTTGAAGTTCGGAGAGGTGTACGAGCAGGGTTTCGCGGCGGTGCCCGAGGAGCTGAAGGGGGAGGAGGGGATCGAGATGGCGCTGAGCGCGATGAAGCGGGCGTATGCGACCGACGAGATTCGAGAGATGATCGCGTTTCGCCGGAAGGCGGACCTGGACGAGTCGACGCGAATGAGCAGAGCACGGCGGGAAGGCCGCGAGGAGGGCCACCGGGAGGGTCACCGGGAGGGCCACCAGGAGGGCCTGCCGAGGGTGTCCAGAAAGGCAAGGCCGAGGGACTTCGAGCGGCCGCGCGCAAGCTGCTGGATTCGGGCATGGACCGCGAGGCGGTGCTGGCGGTGCTCGGGTTGCCTCCGGACTTCGAGGTGTGACCCCCCTCGGCCAGGACGCCAAACGAGACGTGGGACGTTTCATCTCCGACACCGGCCGCCTCGAGCCGTGGACGAGGGAGGCCTTCCGGACGGTGGCAGCCCGTCAGCTCCCGTGCGCCGGCCGGGAGACCAGCGCATAGCTCGCTCCGGCTTCGGACCAGAAGAGCACCTCGCAGGGCGTGCGTCCCGCGACCGGGCCGTGCGGGCGCACGACCACCGGACGGTCCGGCCGTTCGATCCCCAGTTCGCCGGGATCGAACTGGTAGAGCGAGCTGATCCGATCGCCGCCGCTCCAGAGCGTCAAGGCGACGCGGTGACTTCCCAGGTGGCACGGACGACCGCCGAGGAGCTTCAGGCCTCGCCCCATCTCCGGAAGGCGCACCGTGAACTCCACGAGACGAGAGAGCTCCAACGAGAGTCGGGCCGGGTCCGCGGCGCGGACCACCATGTCAGCCTCGTGCATGTGATCCTGCATGGCCAGGAGCGCCACCGTGTGGAGACGGCGTTCGTCCTCGGCACGCGACGCGACCCGGTGCCAGGCCATCACCCCGATCAGAACCAGCACGAGGACTCCAGCGACGATTCGCGTTCCTGCGCGCGGCCTGGACAAGAGCGACGCCATCGGAGGCCGGGCCGACGGGGGTGCACTGTCCGGAACGGCACGCAGGCGCTCCAAGAGCCCGGGCGGCGGCCGAACCTGGCGCAGGGCGACCCGCAGGTGCTCGTCGCTCGCCAGGATCTCGAGCCAGAGCTGCTCGGCCCAGGGACCGGCCAGGGCCACCTCCGCCTCGACCCGCTCCCGTTGCGGGTCGCCGGGTGGCGTCAGGGCCGCATCGGCCATGGCCCGCTCGAGCTCCTCGCGCGATCGTTCCTTCACGGCCGCTCACCGTCCCTGCGCACCAGCCGGAGCGGTGCGGTGCCAGGTGGCTCCGCCGACCGCGCCGGAAGAAGACGTCTCAGCGCCGCCCGGGCCCGGTGGAGACGCGACAGGACCGTGCCCAGCGGAATGTCGAGCTCCCGTGCGACCTCCTGACACGACATCCCCTGCAGGAACACCATCAGGAAGGGGCTGCGAAAGCGTTCGTCGAGACTGTCGAGCGCCTCTTGAACGGCATCGGACATGGGCGGAGCTGCAGGGTCCGCCCTCGGGGCCGCGCGATCTTCGACCAGGTCGAGCCCTGCCTTCTCGACCGGCCGGGTCGAACGGGCCCGGAGCCAGTGGAGCCATCGAAACCTGAGGATCTGCATCAGCCACGCCCGAGCTCGGGTCCGGTCCCGGAGTGCTGGAAGCGATTTCCAGGCTTCGGTGAAGGCCTCCTGCACCAGGTCCTCGGCCACCTCGCGCTGTCCTGACAGACGGTACGCCATCGCGAAGAGGTCGGCCGCGCAGTTGCCGACGAGCTCGTCGTACAGGGCCCTCGCCGCGATGTCGTCCGACGTGTCCACGATGTCAGGTCAGTCTCCTTCCGATGGCCTATTGCCCGTCAGCGCCCCGCAGGCGGTCGCGGTGAAGCCGCTGGGTCGAGCCCCACCGTGACAGGAGCTCCGTCGGTCAGCGAGTCGGGCACCTGGACGCCGATGAGGCTCCCGGGCGGGACGGGCCGGACGCCGTCCCCCTCTTCGAGCCCGATGATCTCCACCACCGTGCCGGTGTTCACCCCCACCTTCACCTTCCTGCGTGCGATTCTACCATCGAGGACGAGGGCGAGGTGAGGCACCTTCCGCACCCGGACCAGAGCCTCCGAGGGGACCACGACGGCGTTCGGGTGAACCTCCATCAGCAGCTCGACGCGGGTGAACGCGCCCGCCGGCAGCATCCCGCCCGGGTTGTCGACGTCCGCCTCGATGGTGAGGACGCGCGAGACGGGATCGAGCACCCGTGCCACCCGCGAGACGGCGGCCGCGAGCGTTCGCCCCGGGACCGCGTCGACCCTGAACTTCAGGGGGGTCCCGACCTTGACCCACCGGCTCTCGACCTCCGGGACCGCAGCCGTGAGGCGCAGGTGAGACGTGTTCGCAAGGTGGAGGAGTCGGGAGCTCTCGGCCCTCCCCGTCCCCGGCAGCGGGACGAAGGCGCCGGGGTGGATCCACCGGTCCGTGACCACCCCGGGAAAGGGCGCCCGGAGGTGC
>JACQZM010000604.1 GCA_016213885.1 Candidatus Rifleibacteriota bacterium
GAGTCGCGCCCCGAGCGCGACCTCAATCCGGATCCCCTCCTCTTTCTTCTCTCCCCCGAGCGCGACTTCAAACGAATCCCCTCCACACCCAAGCACGAGCAGCAGAGAAACGGTCTGGTCAGCTCGAGAGCGATGTACTAGGTGTACCGCACGAAGTAGGCGTTCCAGGCCATGTCGATGAAGTGGGGATCCAGGGTGGGGGCGCATCGCATGAACCGCGCCTTGTCCAGGATGATCTCCACCAGGTCGCGGGGGTGGCACGCCCGGAGCGGGACGTTGTCCTTCTTGTAGTGCTCCTTGATCAGGTAGGAGATCCCCTCCTCGGCCCAGGCCACGCCCTTCGAATCGCAGGTGCGGCGAATGATGGCGCGGTAGTTCTGCTCGCTCGGGTCCGAGATCTCGATCTTGTACCGGAGCCGGCGGAGGAACGCCTCGTCGACCAGGTCCTTCGGGTTCATGTTCGTGGAGAACACGACCAGCTGCCGGAACGGCGCCTCGAACTTCTGGCCCGTGTGGAGGGTCAGGTAGTCGAGCCCTTTCTCCAGAGGCACGATCCATCGGTTCAGCAGATCTTTGGGGTGGACCAGCTGGCGTCCGAAGTCGTCGATCAGGAGCATCCCACCGTTCGACTTGATCTGGAACGGCGCCTCGTAGAACTTCTCCACGTCGTTGTAGATGAGGTCCAGCATCCGCAAGGTCAGCTCACCACCGACGATGATCATGGGGCGCTTGCACAGCACCCAGCGCTTGTCGTAGGTCGACGGGGGCTTCATCCCCTCCGGGGGGTGGTGATCGAGCGGATCGTGGATCTTGATGATCTGGCCCGACGCCTCGATGGCGTGCGGCACGTAGATCGCCCCGCGCATCATCCGCACGATCCGCTCGGCCACGGAGGTCTTTCCGTTGCCCGGGGGGCCGTAGAGGAAGATCGACTTGGACGAGTTCACCGCTGACCCGACCTTCTCCACGAGATCGTCGGGGACCACGAGATCGCGGAAGGCATGGCGGACGTCGTCGAAGGTGACTCCCTGGGCGGTGAATTGCCGGTGCACCATCTGCACGTAGTCGGATAGCCCCACCGGAGCCGGCCCCACGTATTGGTTCCTGGACATGACCTCCTGCGCCTTCTCGGACCCGTACTTGGTCAGGGCGAATCGCCAGCTCGCCGAGTACTGGGTGGTGCCGCCCTTGATCTCCACGATCCGGTCGGTCTTGAGCTCCGTCAACAACGGGTAGACCACGGCGGCGAAAGGCAGGCACGCGTAGTCGGCGATCTTGGCTCCGTCCATGTCGCCGCCGAAGTACAGCACCTTCACCAGGAGCTCCGCGAGGAAGCTCGGCGACAGGCGGGTCTCCTCGATGGAGCGTGGCGCCTGCGGCGTGTACTCCGCCAGAGGCAGCGGCGCGGCCCCGTGGTCCGCGGCGGCATACCCGCCGGTGGGAGGGGCCGCTCCGGCCAGCGGTCCCTGGGGGGAGGGGCCCCGCTCCTCCCTGCGGAGCTCGATCGGTGTCTTCGGTCCACGTCCCGTCGTGGACGCAAACCCCTCCATGTCCGGACCCTGCTGCTTGGGATCCTGGTCGTCGGTGGCCATGTCCGAGCCCTCCTGGTGATTCGCCGGCGGCCTGTCGACCCCGTGCACCGACAGGTCCCTGAAGTTCCAGTCTAGCACCTCCCCCGAGCTCGAGTGCAACCGGGCCCCTTCCATGACCCGGCGCCTCGCCGGGTCCGAGTCGCGCCCCCGAGCGCGACCTCAATCCGGATCCCCTCCTCCTTTCTCTCTCCCGAGCGCGACGTCAACTGAATCCCCTCCACTTCCTCGGTGACTCTGCAGCCAGGCCGAGGCCTGATCGCAGCCCCGACGCCGCGAAACAGGCGGGGGATCGCGGCCGCCCCGGGATCAGGATCCCCCTCCCCGGATCCGGGGAGCGAGGCCGGGGCCTACCTGGGACCGGGTGCGCCCGGCACCGGAACCTCCACGGCGTACATGTAGACCGGGTTCACCCGGGTCGAGTCAGGACGGTAGGTCGGCTTCAGGGTGAGCGGTCTGACCCGCGCGGGCCCGGGTTCGAGCCGGAAGTACAGATCGACCAGCACCCGCGGGGTGAGCACATCCTTCTCGGACCGCCGGGATCGGTCCTCCGGGTCGCGATGGAGTATCAGCGGCACCTCGACCGCCGCGTCGGTCCCCGGCAGCTCGATCACCGGGGCGGCTGCCGTGGAGGTCGCGTGCGCGCAGATCTTCACCCTGAACCACGACACCCCGGAGGAGACCGGCGCCGAGAGCGACAACTCCTCGGTGGCCCGGGTGTCGTCGGTTCCGCCGACCACCTCCAGGGCGGCGCCGATCCCCTGCCGGCTGAATCGGGGGTCGCCCAGGCGGACCGTCGACTTCAGGAGCTGCAGCATCGGCGTGCCCACCTCGGCGCACTGGCTCCGCCGTTCGACCCGGAACAGCGGGGCCGCCCATTGCATCAGACCCAGCGGCGGCTGCCCCAGCTCGGCGGCCAGCGCCTCCGCCGCGACCAGGCGAGTCACTGCGTGGACCAGACCCCATCTGAGTCGGCCCGGAACGCCCGGGTTCGCCACGGTGGCGCGGACCGCCGGTCCGATCCGTCGCAGCCTGTCCAGCAGCAGGAGCGGAAAGCTCAGGGAGCCCCGGCGCGGGGCGAACCGCTCGATCGGTCCGGCGGCCAGCGCCCGGCCCGAGATCCAGGCCGGGGCGCGGATGCGGGCCAGGTGCCGCTCCAGCTCACGCTCGATGAAGGTGAGCTCCTGGAGAAGCTTCTCGCCGGGAGCGAGCATGACCGCGAAGTCGACGGTCTCCCGCACGTCCGGAAGCCACACCCGGAGCATCGACGGTTCTCCGGAGCCGGGCAGCGGGCACCGGAACCGGTCCGTGTCCAGGCGCTCGAGCGCCGTGTCGCCCAGGAGGACGGCCATCCTCGTGTCGGCGAGGCGGGCATCGTCAGCCCTGAGCTGGACCTCCAGGGCGTCCGACGGGCCGGTGACGATCTCGAGCTTCACCACGGCCCGCAGGTCCGGCAGAGTCCTGAGCGAACGGACCGTGGACGAGCCCCGGTCCGGTCGCCACTCGAGACGGTACTCCGTGTCCGGGGTCAGCTCGTCGAACACGATCGCATCACCGCGGGGTCGACCCGGGACCACGGTTCCCTTCACGGTCGCCTGCAGGGTCAGACCCGGCCGATCCGGAGCCGACGACAGTCGCGCCACGATGGTCCTCTGACCGCAGAGGGTGCTCTGGAGCGTGATCCCAGGGGCCGACCGGACAGCGAGGAAAGCGACCCCGGCGGCCAGCAGGATCGCGGAGGCGCCGGCGGCAGAAAGCGCGAACCGCCGGCCCGGACCGGGGAGCCGGATCTCCTCGGCCTCGATCGGCCTGGTCCGGGCGCCAAGACGGATCCCCGCGGTCATCTTGGCCGGCGGCTGGGGCCGGGACGTGTCGCCGCGGAGCAGGGAGAGCGCCTTCGCCAGGTCTTGCGCGCTGGCGTAGCGGTCGCGGGGGCGCTTCGCCAGACACCGGAGCACGATCTCGTCCAGCGCCGGCGGAAGGCGCCGGACCAGCGCCGTGGGCCGCGGAGGCGGCCGCTCCGTGATCTCCTCGCACAGGCTGGTGAAGTTCTTGTTCGAGAACGGGACCTGTCCGGTCGCAGCCCGGAACAGCACCACGCCGAGCTGGTAGATGTCGGTCGCGGGGGTGGCGGGCCCGCCGGTGATCTGCTCCGGGGTCAGGTAAGAGGGGGTGCCTATGATCGCCGAGGCGGCGGTCATGGCCGTGACCTCCTCCACGTGGGCCAGACCGAGGTCCGCGAGGATCGGGCCCCGATCTTCATCCATGAGAATGTTGTCCGGCTTGATGTCCCGGTGCACCACGCCCTGCCCGTGGAGGTAGAACAGCGTCTCGGCGACCTGTTCGCCCAGGGCCGTCAGCCGGGCGAGGGTCAGCACGCCATTCTCGCCGAGCTGGTGGGCGAGGCTCGTTCCGTGGACCAGGTCCATGGTGTAGTAGAGGTGACCCGCCGCGGAGCCGACCTCGTGGACGGCGATGAGGCCGGGGTGGGAGAGCTTCGACAGGGTCTCGATCTCCCGCCGGCATCGCTTGAACAGCTCCGGGTCCTTCGAGTCGAAGGGACCCATGAGCTTCAGCGCGACCTCGCGGCCCAGCCGGGCGCTCCGGACGCGGAAGACCCGGGCGAAGCCGCCCTTGCCGATCATCTCGATCGGCCGGTAGCCGCTCTCGAGCTCCTCGGGGAAGTCCATGTCCTTGTCCGTCCGGCCCGGGCGCCGCGGGACGCCGGCCGACCGCGACCCACGGCGTCGTCGGTCCGCCTGGAGCGGAGCCGTCACGGCACCGGCTGCCGGACGGTCCAGAGAGTACCATGTCCCGGTTTCCGACGGCTCTTGCGGCAGCCACCGCTGACGCACGTGTTCAGCGGGCCTGACCGGGCCTGGCGCCGCGATGGCCTGGGAAAAAGAAGTTTCGCAAGAAAACGATAGACA
>JACQZM010000605.1 GCA_016213885.1 Candidatus Rifleibacteriota bacterium
CTCTGCAGCCAGGCCGAGGCCTGATCACAGGCCCGACTCCGCGAAACAGGTGGGGGGATCCCGGGCTTCCGGAGGCCGGTACGTCTCGACCGGATCGGGCCCGGGCCGGTCTCGCCTCCGATCCCGTCGAGGTCGCCGGCCGGCCGGTCCTCTCAGAAGGGGTCGGGCACCTGCGCCAGCTCCCAGAGCTCGAGGAACCTCGCCCGGACCCACGGGTCGAGCTCGTCGGCCACGGAGCGCGGGAGGCCGGCGCTCTTGATCAGCTCCTGCACATCCACGAGGTCCTTTCCTCGATGGGGCGCGACCATGCCGGAAGCGAGCTTGAGCTCGATGTACCTGGGCATGGGCAGCATGGCGAACCGCTTCCCTCGAATCGCCGTCGTGGTGGGGTCGGGGAACGCGATCGGCTTGGGCTTGTCGTCGCCGGGGAACCGGCCTGTGCTCAGCACATCGACGTTCACCCCGAACTCCACGTCGAGCAGCTTGCCGGTTCCGGCCACACGCTCCGTGTACCCCCTGCCCAGCCAGCGCTGCTTGAACGTGCGCAGATCCTCCTCGCGCATCACGAGGTCCACATCGACGGTGACGCGGTTGTGCCCGTACTCGATCAGCGCGAACGCTCCGATGATCGCATAGGGCAGGTTCTCGGCCTCGAGGATGGCGGTCAGCTTGTACAGCGCCCGATGCGCTTCGTCCGACCCCATGAAGAACCTCCCGCAACGGTCGATGCCGGCGATCATGCGGGCCTCTGTCTCGGGCGACAGCCGGCCCGCGCCCCAGTCGCGATCGGTTCCGGACCTCATGCCCACGATCATAGCGCGGGCCCGAGGCGGAGGGCCAGCCAAGACCCGGCGCCTCGCCGGGTCCGAGTCGCGCCCCGAGCGCGACCTCGATCCTGATCCCCTCCTCTTCCCTTCCCCCCGAGCGCGACCTCGATCCGGATCCCTTCCTCTTTCTCTTCCTAGGTGAGGACGATCACCGGTCTCCGACCCAGTCCTCGTGCAGGTGGTTCACCGTTCCCTGGGACGAGTGGAACGCCGCCGTGAACACCGCCCTGGGCGTCTGGGCGGTGGCGCGGCCCAGCGCCTCCAGCGGCACGGCAACCAGGCGCACCACCAGGGTGTCGCCGTAGGGCGGCGTGGGGTCGTCGGGGCGGCAGGGGAAGAACGTGAACTCCACCGACTCGAGAGGCGCTCCCCGGATCGGTTCGCCGTTCCGGTACAGCAGGTGGGTCGCCGGGTCGAACCGCCACGCCACCGACTCGACCAGCGGCGCGTCCTGGGCATCCAGCGGCAGGCCCCGGGCGCCGGAACGCTCGACCACCCGGGTGAGGTCCACGCCCTGGCTCGGTGTGGGCGCCGCGTACGTCCCTGACAGCACGCCGGGTTGCAGGTTCGACAGGTCCTGCTGCAGGTGGCCCACCACGAGCTGGGCCGACTGGAGCGCCGCGGCCTGGAAGTCCAGCGCCGTGGACTGCCGCTGGCCGGTGACGTGGTAGAACACGGCGCCCAGGACGATCCCGCTCACCAGGCCGGCCACCATGAGCACCTCCACCAGGGTGAACGCGGCGCCCCCCCCGGCGCTTCTGGATCTGGCGGCCATCGTTTCCATACGTCTTGCGATCCGGTCACCGCAGCGCCGCCGGCAGCCGCGCCGGCAGACCCCGATCGACCACGAGCTTCGAGAGGGAGATGCTCCTGGCGGCGCCGCGGGACGACTCGTCGGCGTACGAGAGGCCGACGGTCATCCGCCACAGCCCGGTGCACCCGGCCACCGGCCCGACGCTGAGCTTCTCCAGTACCATGAGAGACTCGCCCGGCGGGTTGACCTCGCGGGCCACGGTCCTGCCCGCGGCGAAGCGGGCGATGTTGAGCCGGCTCTCCTCCTCGGCGAGCCGCTGGAGGCCGTAGGCGTGCAAGAAGACCTCGCGTTGCGCCGCCGCGACCTGGTGCCGCTGGAGCGAGAACAGCTGGAACGTCGGCACCACCAGGGCGGCCAGGATCACCGTGGCGATCACCACCTCCAGGAAGCTCATGCCCGGCGATCGTCGCCTCACGGTTTCACCACCCTCCGGTAGTGGATCCGGGGGGAGAGCCCCACGAAGTACCGGTCATGGAGGCCGTGGTCCTCGCCGTCGTCGGAGGTGAACCCGGAGAACTGGCGGTCGTCCCGCTCGAGCTCTCCGTCGAGCCGGCTGCCCGGCGGGATCGAGGTCGCCACGAGAGCACCGTGGATGTGGGCGTCGCCAGCGATGGTGAGCTGGGCCGGGGCCGACCCGGACCCGGGGTCGACGATCACGATGGAGACGCCGTTCCTGCCGGCGACCCGGATCGGGCCCGACGGCACCACCAGGGTCACCATCCCGGGCGAGTCCGGAGCCGGGTTCAGGTCGCGGACCGTGGCCCCACCCGGGCCGACCAGGACGATGACCCGGCCGCGAACCGGACCGGACAGGCTCACCGGCGCCGAGGTGTTCTGCACATCCACGACGCCGTGGATCGGGCGATCCAGCAGCTTCTTCAGGGCGTCGCTCAGGTCTCTCCGGGTGATGTCCTCCGTGAGGCGGTAGTGGGCCCGTCGCCTGAAGTAGCCGTCCGTGAGCTTGTAGAGCCGGGGGGACAGGTCGCGCCACCCCTGGGCGTTGTCCGGCGCCAGCACGGCGTAGGTGTGGTGGAACGCCCAGAGCTCGAAGAGCGGCGCCACCGCCGCAGCCGAGGCGAGCCGCGCCGCAGCCAGGACCGCTGGCTGGTCGCCCGAGGGGGCCCCCCCGACCGACCCGGCCAGCGCCGCGAATCGCTGCTGAGCCCGCTCGGCCTTGTCGGTGAGCTCCCGGAACCGGGCCGCGAGGTCCAGGTTCTTCAGGTTCTGGGTCACGCCGGGCTGCTGCAGGCCGTAGACCGCGGACCCGTCCGGGAGCTTGAGCGGCTCCGGCATGGCCTGGGCCACGGCCGGATCGAACGACTGGTCGAGGAGCTCCTGGCAGGACTGGCGGAACGGGCCCCCGGCGCCGGCGATCAGCGCTGCCAGGACCGATCGGACCTGGCGACACAGGTCGGCGGCCTTCAGGCGATCCCGGTTCACCGCTTCCACGTCGGTGAGCCCGGTGGCGTTGACCAGGAAGAGCCCGCTGTCGCCGAACGGCCTCGGCGCTGCCGTGAGCGTGGTCTTCACCCAGCGGGCGAGCTCCAGCCGGCGGGTCGCCCGGCGAACCAGACCGGGCGACGCGGCCTTCGCCGTGAACAGGCTCAGCCCGTTCTTCTCGTAGGGCACCGTGTCGGTCGGCCGCTGGAACACCACCCTGGCGCTCAGCGCACCGACGGAATAGCCGTGGTAGGCCCGGGTGGCCAGCAGGGTGTCGAGCTCCTTGAGGCGGATGAACGGCATCAGGTCGAGCTCTCCGGTCTCCCGGGCCGCTGCCTGGCGGCGCAGCAACCCGGAGAGCTCTCCGGCCAGGTTGTTCACCTGATGCCCGATCTGGGCCTCCATCTCCGCCACGGCCGACTCGGCCAGCGCCTCGGCCAGCCGGGCCTCGACGCTCGCCTGGGCTTCGGCCCGGGTCGAGGAGGTGACGAACGAGCGGCTGAACCCCCAGAGCAGCAGCACCACCACGCAGCCCACGGCGAGCCACAGCACGGCGACGCCGCGACGAGCCCCGGACCGGGAAGGAGTCCCCGGACCGGCGCGATCAGCGAGAGCCGGACCGCTCCTGGAAACCGGGATGACCCTGTTCACTCGGCGTGCGGCCTCCGGGACGGGCGAGGGCCCTCGACGGGTCGGCAAGCTCGCTACTGTCTCGTCTTGCCGGGGAAGAAGCGGATCGCCTCGTAGAACTGCTGCGGGTTGCCGTGCTGGTTGGCGCCCGGGCCGTTGTAGGGGGCCGGTGAGGGCAGCCTGTAGCCGGCGGTGCGCATCCCGTCGACGATCGACTGGGCGATGGCGGTCTGGCCGCCGGGCCCCACCTGGCCCCACGGGGCGAAGCCGAGCTGCGCCGCGGTCTGGGCCGGGGCGTCGGCGTTGTTCACGTCGTTCACGCAGAACGCCGCGAAGTACGATGGCCTCAGGTGGAAGCCGAGCTGCTCGCCGGCCTTGGTCCCGGCCGACTCGCTCAGCAGGTAGGTGCGGTCGTTGTCCACGTTGTACTTGGCCCGCACGTCATCGAGAACCGTGGCGCCGGCCTGGCCGTCGCCGTAGTACGTCTTGCCGTCGAGCACGGCGATGATGAAGGCACCGATCCCCATGGCCTGCGCGATCTGCTTGAGGTTGGAGGTCATCTGTCCGGCCCCTTCCACGCCGCTGTACACGATCATGAAGGGGGTCGGCGTCCGGGAGTAGCTCGACGGGACGATGAGGTTGTAGCTCACGTTGCCAGCCTGCTGGGTCGTCCCCGACAGAGGCGACTGACCGCCGGTACCGCCGGACGATGCGCCCAGCGGGGGGGTCACGGTGCCGTTCTGGGGAGGCGGGGTGGGGCTGGGGCCGCTGGGCGGCTGGGTCGTGGCCGTGGGCGGCGGGAGGTTCGGCCCCGGGTCCGTGGGGTTCGTGGGGCTCTGAGGAGTCGAGGTGGGGGCTGCCGGAGGCGTCGCGCCCTGCTGCCCGGTGCCGGAGACCCTGATGATGACACCGTTGCCGCTGGGTGTGATCTGCACGTTGCCGCCGCACCCGGTCATGCCGGCGATCAGACACAGGACGAGGAGGTAGCTGATCGACTTCATGTGGTTCTTTCCTCTTGTTCGTGGGACCTGGATCCCCGAGTCCGCGTCGGTTTGCCTCATTTATCTAAGGACGAGGGTTCCTCCGTGGAGGATAGCTCGCCCCTGTCGGAGACCGGACGGATTCCATGAGGGTAACTCTCCCGGCGATCCTCTGTCCAGTGACGCCGCAGGCTGTTGAACTGCGCCTGTGTTCGTGCTAGATGGAGAGAGGGGGACTGACCCTCGCCTGCTCAGGCCCACGTCACGACACCCGGGAGTCCCCATGGCCCGCCGCGTCCTGGTTTGCCCCCGGTGCCCGGACTCCGTCGAGCTCGTCGACGACCGCCACGGTCGGGCGGTCTGTCCCTCCTGTGGCGCCTCCGTGGCCGCCCCGGCGGACGAGCGCAGCGAAGGGCCCCCCATCGCGGAAGATCCCGCCCGGCTCGGCCGCTCCGCCGCGACTCCGCCGGGGGGCCTCGACAGCGGGGGACTTCCGGATCCGATCGTCGGACGGTTCTCCCCGACCTTTCTGGCCCAGTACGAGGTCATCAAGATGCTCGGCCAGGGCGGGATGGGGACGGTCTACCTGGCCCGTCAGGTCGAGCTGGACCGGCTCGTCGCCGTGAAGGTGGTCAAGGGCGACGAGATGTCGACCGATCAGATCCACCGGCTCGTCAAGGAGGCCAAGGTCCTGGCCTCCCTGAACCACCCGAACATCGTGGCCGTGCACGGCGCCGGCTACGACGGGACCCTGCCCTACGTGGTGTGCGAGTACGTGGAGGGGGCGTCGCTGCAAGACCGACTGCACACCCCGCCACCGCTGTCGCTCAGACAGGCGCTGCTCGTCACGCTCCGGACGCTCAGCGGTCTCAGGGTCGCCCATGACAAGGGCGTGGTCCACCGGGAC
>JACQZM010000010.1 GCA_016213885.1 Candidatus Rifleibacteriota bacterium
GAGCGCGACCTCAATCCGGATCCCCTCCTCTTTCTCTTCTCTCCCGAGCGCAACCTCCAACCTGATCCCCTCCACTTCCTCGGTGACTCCGCACCCAACCCGAGGCCCGATCACAGGCCCGACCCCGCCCGGTGGCGTGCCCTCCCTCGTCCGCGGGTCCGTCCGGATGGTGCCGCGGGCAGTCTCGTCGGTCGCTCTGCGTCGCGCCGGTCTGTATAATCACGGTCGATGGATCTCGTGGGCAGCGAGCTGGGCGGATTCCTCATCGAGGAGCTCCTCGGTGAGGGCGGCATGGGGCAGGTGTTCCGCGCCCGGCAGCCGGCGCTCGACCGCCAGGTGGCGATCAAGATCCTCCGGCCTTCCCTGGCCGGCAGCGTCGAGGAGGTCAGGCGGTTCCAGCGAGAGATCCAGGTCATGTCGCAGCTGACCCACCCCAACGTGGTGCGGATCTTCGACTCCGGCACCCAGGGCGAGGTCATCTGGCTGGCCATGGAGCTGGTCAGGGGCACCAGCATCAAGCAGATGCTCTCGAGGAGCGGCCGGCTCTCCCTCGTCCGCGGCGTGACCTTCGCCAGGGATGCCTGCAGGGGCCTGGCCGCCGTGCACGAACTGGGGATCGTCCATCGCGACCTCAAGCCGGACAACCTGATGGTCACCGACGGAAACGTCCTCAAGGTCATGGACTTCGGTCTGGCCAAGGATCCCAGGGCGACGGCGTTGACCGAGGCCGGGGCGGTCCTGGGCACGCCGGGGTTCCTGGCCCCGGAGATGCTCGTCTCCCAGCCCTGCGACCATCGCCTCGACATCTTCCAGATGGCGGTGGTGCTCTACCTGATGCTGACCGGGGAGCTTCCTCACCAGGCCGTGGACATCTGGGACTACCTGCGGCGCGTCACCACCGAGCCGCCGGATCCTCCGCGCAGGCACAACCAGGCCATCCCGCGACAGCTGGAGACGCTCATCCTGAGAAGCATCAGCGTCGATCCTGCCCAGCGTCCGGCTTCCATGGCCGAGCTGGCCGATCGCCTCGACGACATCCTCCGGGAGCTGACCCTGGACGGGCCGTCGCGAGCCGGGTCGAAGCAGACGGCGACCGACCCGGTGGCGGTGGGCCCCGCCAGGGCCCGGCCCGTCGTGGCGGCCGCTGTGGGAGCGGTGCTGGTGCTGATCGCAGGCGTGGCAGGCCTCCTCATGTCCTGGCAGCCCTCCCCCCGGAGACCTGCGACCTCCGGGTCGTCCCTGGCGACCGGGACACCCTCCGACCGACCGCTCGTGCCCGGTGATGAGCTGCAGCCACAGCTCGCCCTGGTACGGAAACTCCTGATGGCGCCGCTGGAGGCTGGCCGCCCGGCGGGAGGCGAGCGTGCCGTGAGCGCCCTGGTCGCGCTGATCGCCCGGGTCGAGGGAGCCGCGGGCTCGCGAGCGACCCGGACCCCGGAGACGGCCCGGCAGGCGGCCGCACTGGCGGCGCAGGTGGTGAGCGCCGTGGAGGACGCCCAGGAGGGGGCGGCGTTCGGCCGGGGGAGCGCGGCCTCCGACGACGTGCTCTCCGGTCAGCAGATCCGCACGTCGCTCCTCTCCCTGCTCGATCGACCGGTCCCCTCCGCTGCCGGGCTGCCGGACCGGCCGGCCGCCATCGCCCTGGCGTCGGTGCTTGCGCGGGGGACCCCGGACGAGATCGCACGGGCCGTGGGCCTGATCCAGCCGATCCACGACGAGCTGGCGGCCCGGTCCGGGCCGTCGACCCGAACTGGCGAGCTGCTGGAGCTGGCAGACGCCTCTCTCGTCCTCGCCCGGCTGCAGCGGGGCCAGGGCAAGGTGGACAGGGCGTGCGGCACCCTCGCCCGGGGGCTCAGGGCGCTCCCCGTTGCAGGCCAGCCGGGCTCGGCCCTCGATCGGCTGCGGCTGAGGCTCACCGTCCCGTTCCTCGAGATGAAGATGGATCTGGCCGACTACACCGGCAGCGAGACCCACGAACGACAGGCCCGGGAGGCGTTCCTGGCCTGTCGCGAACCGCTGGGCCCGTGGCTCGCGGCGCTGCCGTCTCGACGGCCCGGCTGGAGGGAGGTGCTCGGTGCGGGAGCCCTCGGGTCCGCGATGCGGCCTGGCATCCCGGCCACGCCGCGCTAGATGGAGTGTTGCCCGATCTAGTCGAGGATGCGGAACCTGATGGTGTGGGGGATGTGCGTCAGCTCCTCGATCACGGACCGGTTGTACTTCTTGTTCACGTCGGTGATGACGTAGCCGATCTGCTCGGTGGTCTTGAGGTACTGGCCCAGAATGTTGATCCGGTGACCGGCGAGGATGCCGTTGATCTTGGCCAGGATGCCCGGTACGTTGGCGTGGACGTGGAGCAGCCGGTGGGCCCGATGCAGTCGCGGGGCGCTGATCTGCGGGAAGTTCACGCTGCCGATGGTGCTCCCGGTGTTCACGTAGTCGAGAAGCCGGGCCGCCACGAACTCCCCGATGGAGAGTTGCGCCTCCAGCGTGCTGCCGCCGATGTGGGGGGTGAGGATGACGTTCGGAAGCCCCCTGAGCTCGCTGACGAACGGCTGGCCCTTTCCCCCGGGCTCCTCCGGGTAGACGTCGATGCCTGCGCCGGCCACCTTGCCGCTTCGCACCGCCCGGGCCAGCGCCCGGATGTCCACGACCTTGCCGCGGCTGAAGTTCAGGAAAACGACCCGGTCTTTCATCGCCGCGAACTGCTTGGCCCCGATCAAGCCTTCGTTGCCGGCGCGGCCGTCGACGTGCAGCGTGACCACATCGACCCTGCGCAGCAGATCCTGAAGGGAACGGCACTTCCGGGCCTTGCCCAGCGATAGCTTCTCCACCACGTCGTGGTAGTAGACCTCCAGGCCCAGGCCCTCAGCCAGCACGGAGAGCTGCGATCCGATGTTGCCGTACCCGACGATGCCCAGCTTCTTGCCGCGGACCTCGTGGCAGCCCGAGGCCGTCTTGAGCCAGAGCCCCTGGTGGAGCGCGCTGCTCGTCTCGAACGCCCTCCGCATCAAGAGGATGATCTCCGCCAGAACGATCTCCACCACGCTCCGCGTGTTGCTGTACGGGGCGTTGAACACCGCGATGCCGCGGTAGGCACAGGCGTCCAGGTCGATCTGGTCGGTGCCGATGCAGAACGCTCCCACGGCGAGCAGTCGATCGGCCAGCCGGACCACCTCCGCGGGCAGGCGCGTCTTGGAGCGCAGCCCCACGATCGAGGCGTCGGCGACGAGGCGACGCAGCTCGTTCTGGTCCGGCGCGGCGGCCGACTCCTTCACGTCGAAGCCGTGTCGCTTCAGCGTTTCGCCGGCCCTCGGATGGATGCCCTCCAGGAACCGGGCGATCGGCCCGGTCCTGGGGAACGGATCGCTATCGTTGTGGTCCATGGAGCGACGCCGTGGAAGACCCTAGATCGTTCCCCCGTCAGGTGATTCGTCAGGATCGACTTCCGGCTCGGGCTCCGTGCCGAGACCGGGTCCGCCGATGCTGTCCAGATCGTCTGCGTCGCCCTCCGCGTCGCCTTCGGCATCGACGTCCTCGCCGAGGTCGGCGGCGTCGTGCTCGGCCGTCCCATCGGGGATCTCGCCCTCTTCCTCCGGCAACGCCGGCGCCTCGGGGACGACCCCGGTCAGGCCGAGGATCTTCTCGTCCTGGAACGGCTTCAGGATGTCTTCCGCCGCGAGTCTCTTCTCTTCCTCGGTCTTCTCCGGCTTCTCGTCCACGAACTTGAACCGCACCTTGTTCGTGAACAGGCCGGTGCCGGCCGGGATCAGCTTGCCGATGATGATGTTCTCCTTGAGACCCCTCAAGAAGTCGACCTTGGACTTGATGGCGGCCTTGGTCAGGATCCGCGTCGTCTCCTGGAACGAAGCCGCCGAGATGAAGCTGTCCGTGGTGAGCGACGCCTTGGTGATGCCCTGGAGCATCGGCGTTCCCTGGGCGGGCTTGCCCTTGTCCTTGAGCACCTTGGCGTTCTCGTCGCGGAAGGCGAACACGTCGACGATCTCCCCGGGCAGGAACCGGGTGTCGCCGGCCTTGGTGATCGAGATCTTCGTCAGCATGTTCGAGACGATGACCTCGATGTGGCGGTCGTTGATCGACACGCCCTGCGACTTGTAGACGTGCTGGACCTCGTCGATCAGGTAGCGCACCGTCGCCTCGATGCCGGCCACCTTCGCCAGCTTCTTCGGGTCGATGTTCCCGTCGGTGATCCTGGAGCCCGGCTCCACGATCTCACCGTTCTGCACCAGAAGGTTCGTGGCACCGGCCGACGACTTGTACTGGAGCGCCTGCGACTCCTCTCCCCGGACGGAGATGTTGTAGCCCGTGATCTGGACCTCGCCGTACTCGGCGGCGATGTTGGCCTCTTTCTTGGGCTTCCGGATCTCGAACAGCTCCGACACGCGGGGGAGACCCTGGATGATGTCCGTGGTCTTCTTGCCGCCGGAGCCCCACTTCGCGAGGATGTCGCCGGGCTTGACCGTCTGGCCGTCCTTCACCAGGAGCTCTGCTCCGTCGACGATCGGATGGGCCTCGCCGGGTTGGATCACCACGCGATCGACCAGGGAGCGCACCTTGCCGGACTTCGTGGTGGCCTTGCGGACCTTCACCACGCCCTCGGTCGGCGCCCGGATCGCCGCCACGCGCTTCGAGACCTTGACCTCCTCGCCTTCGGCCACGTACACGTCGGTGGCATCGTTGAAGTAGTACTTCTTCACGAGCTCTTCCAGGCGAGTGAACTTGATGCCCCGGTCGACCTTCTTGAACGTCTCGTACTTCACCTTCTCGGTGAGCGGGTCGCCAGCGTTGACCTCGTCGCCGTTCTTCACCACCAGCGGAATGCCGACGGGGAGGAAGTAGTCCCGGCCGGAGTACACGATGATCTTCTTGATGAGATCCTCGCCGGTGTGCTTGTTGTACTGGGTGATGTAGTTGACCTTCCCTGCGGTCTGGGCCTCGATCGGGGCGAACGCCTCGATGAGCTGATCGCCGGCAGCGATGGTGTCCCCTTCGGCCACCTTGAGCGTGGCCCCCTCCGGGATCAGGTACTCTTTCTCGCCCTTCTCGCTGGTGACCACCACGCACTCCTGCGGGCTCTCCCGCTGGATCTGCAGCTTGCCGATCTCCTCGGCTGCGTCCATGATGGCGCGAGCCAGCTCTTCCGTGATGGTCTCTCCGATGGTCGCCAGGATCTCGCCGGTCTTGGCGACGATGGCGTCCTGGCCGAGCACCTTGCCGACCAGCTCGCTGGCCCGCACCTCCGGCGTGACGCCGTCGGTCGCCACCAGCTGGGCCACATCCATCAGGGCCAGCTTCCGGAACGAGACCTTGCCGTCGACCTCGGTCACGAACGGGATCGGACCGGTGATCTTCTGGTTGGCGGTGCAGTCCTCGCCGGTCTGGACGAACACGTTGTCGAACTTCAGCTGGGCGCCCTCGGGGATGATGTACACCCGCTCGTCCTTCACGATGACCCGGCGCCGGTCCACGGTCTTGTTGGACGACGACCGGTAGGAGATGATCTTCACGCGACCGGAGACCTCCGAGGTGAACGTGACGATCTTGTTCTCCTCGTCCAGCTCGTGCTCCAGGTTACCGGTCATGTAGTACTCTTTCGGAGACGAGGACTTGATCGAGACCGACTTCTTGCTCGTCAGCTCCGCCACGCCGTCCAGCTCCGAGAAGATCACCATCAGGTCGTCGCCGGCCCTGACCTGGTCGCCGTTCTTGACCATCAGCAGGGCGCCGGTGGGCATCTCCTGGATACCCAGCGACTCGGCGGAGTGCTTCACCCCGGCCGGCATCTCGACCTCGCAGATCTCCTCCTCGTCGGTCGGCACCACGTAGACCATGCCGTTGTCCGAGATGACTCGCTGGTTCTTGATCTTGATGTTGGAGTACTCGATCCGCCCTTCCCGTCCGGCGATGGCGGACTTCTCCTCGAGCGCCACCTCGGCGATCACGTCGCCGGCCACCACGGTGTCGCCATCCTCGACCTTGATGATGGCCCGCTGGGGCGCGTCGTACTCGCTCAGGACCTTCTCGCCATCCTTGATGACGATGACCCCGTTCTGGGACACGTTGAGCCCGTCCCTGATCAGGATGTTCTCGAAGAACACGGTCCCGGAGTGAGCGGTGACCACCTCGTTCGGGTTGTAGTCCGAGAGCACCGTGCCGGCCCGGGTGCGGTCGCCGGCGTTCACCTTGAGGGTGGCTCCCACCGGGATCGGGTAGCGCTCCAGCTTGCCGCTGGCGGTCCTGATGACCACGTTGCCGCCGAGGCTGATCTTCCGGACGTTTCGCTCGAACTCGCCATCTCGGGGCACCATCTCCTCGGTGGTGCCCACGTCGACCATGTACTTGCCGCGTACGGTCTTGAACTGCCACTGCAGCTCGTCGAACACGACCTCGCCCTCCACCTTGGCCTTGATGGAGGTCTTCATGGCCACGGCGACGCCGCCGAGATGGAACGTCCTCATGGTGAGCTGCGTGCCAGGCTCCCCGATGGACTGCGCGGCGATGACGCCCACGGCCACGCCGGTGTCGACGATCCGGCTCGTGGACAGGTCGTAGCCGTAGCATCTCTGGCACACGCCCTGGCGGGCCATGCAGTGGATCGGACTGCGCACCCGGACCAGCGGGTAGACCTTGACCTCCGTGACGCCGGCATCGACGATCTTCTTCCTGAGGAACGGCGTCACGGCGATGTCGGCGCCGCAGACGATCGTCCGCTCCTTCGGGTGGGTCACGACCTCCCCGATCACCATGTCCTCCCGGAGCGACGAGACCGCCACCACGCTCTCCGAGTTGGCGATGGCGCTCGCCTGGTCGTCGGAGATCGGTTCCTTGGCCTTCGCCAGCACCTCCCCGGTCACCGGGTGCAACACGTCCATGGCGGCGACCCGGCCCTTGATCCGGTCCTTGAGGCTGATGATGATCTCGTCGATCATGAGGTTCGTGGGGGTCCTCTTCTCCCGGAGCGGCTTCACGAAGATCCCCTTGGAGGACCCGCAGTCGTCGAAGAAGACGATGGTGTCCTGCGCCACGTCCACGAGGCGCCGGGTCAGGTAGCCCGAGTCGGCGGTCCGCAGAGCCGTGTCGACCAGACCCTTCCGGGCGCCGTACGTGGAGATGAAGTAGTCCGTCATGGAGAGGCCTTCGCGGAAGTTGGCCTTGATGGGCACCGGGATGATGTCCCCGTGCGGATTGGCCATCAGACCTCTCATGCCGGCCAGCTGCCGGATCTGGTCCGTGTTGCCTCGGGCGCCGGAGATGGCCATCAGGTAGACCGAGTTGAATGGACGCTCCTCGGTCTTCGCCTTGAAGTACTGGAGCATGGCGTCGGTGACCTCGTCCGTGGCCGAGTCCACCACCTGCTGTCGCCACTCCTCGGGGTCGGCGTGGGTCCCCATGCGATCCGTGATCTGCTTGATCTTCTTCTCGGCGGTCTGGAGGATCTCGACCTTCTTCAGGGGAGTCTCCAGGTCCTGGATCCCGATCGAGAGACCCGACCGGGTGGAGTACTTGAACCCCAGGGTCTTGATGTCGTCCAGGAACTGGGCCGTTCGCAGGGTGCCGCACACCGACACGGACCGCTCGATGAGCCCCATGAGCGTTCCCTTGTCGACGGTCTTGTTCACGAAGCCCAGCTCCGGCGGCACGATCTGGTTGAAGATGATCCGGCCCACGGTGGTGTCTTCGTAGCGCTCGACCCACTCCCCCTTCTCCCTGGTGCGGCACTTCACCACGACGTGGTCGTGAAGGCTCAGGCTGCCGGTCTCGAACGCCACGATGACCTCTTCCGGAGACTCCATCATGACCTTGTCGTAGATCAGCACCTCGTGGATTCCGGCCTTCTCGAGGATCTTCACGTCCTCTTCCTCGACGACCCGGGCCCTCTTGAAGATGATCCGCCGCGTCTTCTTGTCGTAGATCTCCTCGGCCAGCGTCACGGCCATCTTGTCGGACTTCAGCCAGGCCCAGAGGCTGGTCCGGCTCTCGGTCTCCTTCTTGCCGAACGTCACCTTGACGGTCCGCTTGGAGATCAGCGGCATGGTCAGGTAGTAGGTCCCGATGGCCATGTCCTGGGACGGCGAGGCCACGGCGTGGCCGTTGGCCGGCGAGAGCTGGTTGTGGGCCGAGAGAAGCAGGACCCTGCATTCGGTCTTGGCCGGCAGCAAGAGCGGGACGTGAACCGCCATCTGGTCGCCGTCGAAGTCGGCGTTGAACGCCGCGCAGACCAGCGGGTGGATCTGGATCGCCTTGCCCTGGACGAGCACCGGCTCGAACGCCTGGATTCCGTGGCGGTGCAGCGTCGGCGCCCGGTTCAGCATGACCGGATGCTCCCGGACGACCTCCTCGAGCACGTTCCAGACCTCGTTCTGCTCGCGCTCGATCATCCGCTTGGCCGACTTGATGTTGTGCGCCAGGCCGTACTCCACCAGCTTGTGCATGATGAAAGGCTTGAACAGCTCCAGCGCCATCCTCTGGGGCAGCCCGCACTGGTGCATCCTCAGCTTGGGCCCCACGACGATGACCGACCGGCCCGAGTAGTCGACCCGCTTGCCCAGCAGGTTCTGGCGGAACCGCCCCTGCTTGCCCTTGAGCATGTCGTTCAGCGACTTCAGCGGCCGGTTGCCGGGGCCGGTGACCGGTCTGCCGCGGCGCCCGTTGTCGATCAGGGCGTTGACCGCCTCCTGGAGCATCCTCTTCTCGTTCTTGATGATGATCTCCGGGGCGTTCAGCTTGATGAGCCGGGTCAGCCGGTTGTTCCGGTTGATGACGCGCCGGTAGAGGTCGTTCAGGTCAGACGTGGCGAACCGGCCGCCGTCCAGCTGGACCATGGGGCGCAGATCCGGCGGGATCACCGGCAGCACGTCGAGGATCATCCACTCGGGCCTGGACTTCGAGTGGAGAAACGTCTCCGCGATCTCGATCCGCTTGATGATGTTCTGCTTCTGGCTGCCGGTCTTCTCCCTGAGCTTCCGCTTCAGGTCGTCGATCAGCTTGGTCATGTCCAGGTTCTTCAAGAGGTACTTGATCGCCTCGGCGCCCATGCCCGCCTTGAACATCTCGCCGTACTTCTGCTTGTACTCCTGGTACTCCTTCTCGGTGAGGATCTGCTTCTTCAAGAGCGGCAGATTGCCCGGGTCGAGAACGATGTACGAGTTGAAGTACAGGACCTTCTCGAAGTCCCGCGTGGAGATGTCCAGGAGCATGGCGATGTAGTTCGGCGTGCCCCGGGAGTACCAGATGTGGGCCACCGGCGTCACGAGCTCGATGTGGCCCATCCGCTCCCGGCGCTCCGTGGAGCGTGTGATCTCCACGCCGCAGCGCTCGCAGATGATCCCCTTGTACCGGAGCGACTTGTACTTCCCGCAGAAGCACTCGTAGTCCCTGGTGGGGCCGAAGATCCGCTCGCAGAAAAGGCCGTCTCTCTCGGGCCGGTGCGTCCGGTAGTTGATCGTCTCCGGCTTCTTGACCACCCCGTGGGTCCAGGCTCGGATCTGCTCCGGCGAAGCAATGCTGATCTGGATCGCTTTGAGATTGTCGAAACCTTCCACGTTAGACCTGCTCCTTGTCTCAAACCCACCGGCAACGGACCGGTCGCGAACTCCTGCTGGCTCTGGCCCCCCGTCGAACGACCGTCTGACTCGAACTCCCCACAGTCACGTCTCGTACACCGTCACCCGACCCTCGACGTCGTCGGACTTGATCGTCAACAGCTCGCGCAGCGTGTGGGCCGCCCCGTAGGCCTCGAGCGCCCACACCTCCATCTCCCCGAACCGCTGCCCGCCGAACTGCGCCTTGCCACCCAGCGGCTGCTGCGTGACCAGCGAGTAGGGGCCGGTGGCCCGGGCGTGGATCTTGTCGTCGACCAGGTGGGCCAGCTTGAGGATGTAGATGTTGCCGACCATGATCTTCTGGTCGAACTGCTCTCCGGTCAGACCGTCGTAGAGCATGGTCCGCCCGCCCGCCGGAAGCCCACAGCTGGTCAGCTCGTTCATCACGAACTCCTCGTTCGAGACGGCCGACCCCTTGTTGAACACTGACGTGGCGTACCGCACACCCTTGGCCATCCCCGCCCACCCGAGATGAGTCTCGAGCACCTGCCCGAGATTCATCCGGGAGGGGACGCCCAGGGGGTTCAGCACGATCTCGATGGGCGTGCCGTCCGGGAGGAACGGCATGTCTTCCTCGGAGACGATCTTGGAGATGACACCCTTGTTTCCGTGCCGGCCGGCCACCTTGTCGCCCTCGGAGATCTGCCGCCGCTGCGCCACGAAGACGCGGACCAGCTTGTTGACCCCGTAGGGCAGCTCGTCCCCCTTCTCCCGGGAGAACATCATCACGTCGACGACCTTGCCCTTCTCCCCGTGGGGGACGGTCAACGACGTGTTCCGGACCTCCCGGGCCTTCTCCCCGAAGATGGCCCGGAGCAGCTTGTCCTCGGCGGTGAGCTCCGTCTCGCCCTTGGGCGTGATCTTGCCGACCAGCACGTCGCCCGGCTGGACCTCGGCCCCGATCCGGATGATCCCGTTCTCGTCCAGGTTCGCCAGGACGTCCTCGCCCACGGACGGGATGTCCCGGGTGATCTCCTCCGGGCCGAGCTTCGTGTCCCGGGCGTCGATCTCGAAGGCGCTGATGTGGATCGACGTGAACACGTCGTCCTTCACCAGCTTCTCGGAGACCACGATGGCGTCCTCGAAGTTGTAGCCGTGGAACGGCATGAACGCCACGAGGACGTTGCGTCCCAGCGCCATCTCTCCGCCGGCCGTCGCCGCCCCGTCGGCGATGACCTGCACAGCCTCGACCCGCTCCCCCACGGAGACGATCGGGTGCTGGTTGTTGCAGGTGCACTGGTTGGTCCGGGCGAACTTGGTGAGGATGTACTCGTCGAAGTGCTCCTTGCGCACCTTCAGAGGACCGTCGTGGGTCGTCATGATCTTCTTCATGAGCGGGTGATTGACCTCGGTCCCGGCCTTGGCGACCAGCTTCCCGGTCTTCACGTTCACGGCATCCTCGGCGACGGTGTAGCCCACGGCCGCGGAGTACGTGGACACCTCGAGGGTCTTCACCACCGGCTGGTCTCGCCGCACGATGATCTTGCCCGAATCGACGTACGTGACGACGCCGGCGGCCCGGGCCAGCGTCACGACGCCGGAGTCCCGGGCGGCGAACGCCTCCACGCCGGTACCGACGATCGGCGCCTCGGTCACGATTAGCGGCACCGCCTGGCGTTGCATGTTCGTGCCCATGAGCGCCCGGTTCGCGTCGTCGTGCTCCAGGAAGGGGATGAGCGAGCTGGCCACGGAGATCATCTGCAGCGGCGACACGTGGATCTTGTCCAGATCCCTGGTCGGCGAGTAGGTGAGCTCCTGCCTGCTCCCGTGGTAGAGCTTCACCGGCACCAGGTCGTCCTGGCTGGCGATGAGCTGGCTCACGATCTTCGAGTCGTACGGGGAGACCACGTACTTCTCCTCTTGCAGAGCATCCATGTAGTGCGGGTCCAGCATGACCTTGCCGTCCCGGATGCTTCTGAACGGGGACGTGAGGAAACCGTGGTCGTCGAGCCGGGCGCAGATGGCCAGCGAGCCGATCAGACCGGCGTTCGGGCCTTCAGGGGTCTCGATGGGACAGATCCGGCCGAAGTGGGTCGGATGAAAGCCGCCGCTTGTGTGTCAGCTCGGCCAGCGGATTCACCTGATCCATGAACTGCGACAGCTGGGACGACCCGAAGAACTCGTCGATGACGCCCACGATCGGCCTGGTGTTGATGAGCACCTGGGGCGTCAGGCTGTTGATGTCCTGGATCGTCATCCTCTCCCGGATGACCCGCTCCATCCTGGCCAGCGAGATCCGGAACTGGTTCTGGAGGAGCTCGCCGCACCGGCGCACCCGGCGGTTGCCCAGGTGGTCGATATCATCGGTGGCGCCGATACCGCAGGACAGGTTGATCAGGTAGCGGATCACGCCGATGATGTCCGAGATCTCCAGGACCCGGCCCTTGCAGAGCGTCATCTTCAGGACCTTGCGCTCCACGAGCTTGTACAGCGAGTTCTCCGAGAGGACGTGACCCTTCACGAACAGGACTTCCCCGGTCTCCGGGTCCACGATGTCCCCGGCCACGACGTACCCCTGGAGAGCGGCCCGGCGATCCTCGTCGGCCAGCAGCAGGTCCGCCTCGAACGTCTCAGGCTCCCGCTTGACGTTGACCTCCAGGTCGTCCATGGTCCGGATTCTCACCGAGTCGATCTTGGCTTCCTGGATGAGCTGACCCATGCTCGGGCGGATCTTCTCGCCGGGCTCCACGATGATCTCGCCGGTGCGGGGATCGACCACCGCGCACACGGAGATCTGCCCGATGATCCGCTCGCTGATCGACAGCTTCTGGTTCAGCTTGTAGCGACCCACGTCGCCCAGGTCGTACCGGTTGTGGCTGAAGAAGAGACCCTCGATGAGACTGCGGGCGTTCTCCTCGATGAACGGTTCGCCGGGGCGCAGCTTCCGGTAGATCTGGTCCAGCGCCTCCACGGCGTTGGTGGTCTTGTCGATCTTGAGCGTGCGCTTGATCGAGTCCGCGTCGTCGAACAGCCCCAGGAGCTCGTCGTCCTTCTCGAAGCCCAGGGCGCGGATGAACGTGGTGACCGGGATCTTCCGCTTGCGATCGAGGCGCACGTACACCAGGTCTTTCATCACGTCGAACTCGTATTCCAGCCAGGCTCCCCGGTAGGGAACCACCTTGGCGGAGAACAGCTTCGCCGTGCCGCGGGCCGAGTAGTCGAAATAGACCCCGGGGGACCGGTGGAGCTGCGTCACGATGACGCGCTCCGCTCCGTTGATGATGAACGTGCCCTTGTCGCTCATCAGCGGGAGGTTGACCACGAACAGCTCCTGCTCCTTGACCTCGCCGGAGAGCTTGTTGATGAGTCGGACCCGCATGTTCAGAGGGATCGAGTAGGTGAGGTCCCGCTTCTGGCACTCCTCGGGCCGGTACTTGACGCGGTAGTACCGGTCGCCGAACTGCACGAACCCGCACTCTTTCTCCTCGTACCGGCAGTCATCGAACAGGCAGTCCTGTGGGACCTCCTGAGCCGGCCCGGGGCACTTCTTGCACCGGTCCAGGCCCAGGGTGTACTCGATAAATTCCATGATGAGATTGCCGGTGTAGTCCTTGATCGGGAAGATGTCCAGAAAGGCCTCCTGGAGCCCCTTCCGCTCTCGCTCCTGGGGGGCCTTGCTGGCCTGGAGGAAGTCGACGTAAGAGTCGGTCTGGACCTCGATGAGGTTCGGGATGAGGAAATCGAACTCCGCAGCCGGGTTGATTTTCACTCGTTCGGTCCTGTTGATCGTACCCATTACAGACATTCACTCCTTACTGAGGCAAACCGCGATGCCTTCCAGATGAGGGGGACCGCCCGCCGATCCTCTTCGATTCACCCGATCCCCGGACTCCCGACGGGAGCCCGTCGCCTGCCCCCACGGCCACCGGCGCCGTCCCTCGTGGCTCGAGCAAAAGGGTGAAGCCGGGGTCAGAGCCCCGGTCCCCCTCTTCTGCGAAACCGTGCGCCCGCGAGCCGCCGGAGGCTCCAGCGGCCCGCGTGGTGACTGTGTTCGCCCCTCGATTGTGCCGACGGAACGAGTACGCCAGTGTATGAGCTCCTCCGGCCGTGAGACTACTTGACCTCGACCGTGGCCCCGGCCTCGACCAGCTTGGCCTTGACCTTCTCGGCCTCTTCCTTGCTGACCTTCTCCTTCACGTTGGCAGGAGCGCCGTCGACGAGAGCCTTGGCCTCCTTGAGACCGAGGTTGGTCAGCTCGCGAACGACCTTGATGACCTGGATCTTGTTGGCGCCGGCATCCTTCAGCACCACGTCGAATTCGGTCTTCTCCACCGCGGGAGCCGCTGCCGCTGCGCCGGCCGCCGGGCCCGCCGCGGGCATGGCCGCCATCATGGAGGCCGCCGAGACGCCGGTCTTCTCCTCCAGGTACTTCCGGAGCGCCGCGAGCTCCAGAACGCTCATCTTCAGGATGCTCTCACCGAGCTGCTCTATTTGCTGCTGTTCCATTTCAAACCGCTCCTTCTA
The DNA here is from genome assembly GCA_016213885.1 of Candidatus Rifleibacteriota bacterium. GTDB lineage: Bacteria > Muiribacteriota > UBA6191 > JACPRK01 > JACQZM01 > JACQZM01. The sequence continues at coordinate 14,085 of JACQZM010000010.1, forward strand.
CACCGCGCAGCTGTCTTGAAACCTCTGCCGCCGTGTCATCGTAGTCTGATCCGAACACACTCTTCGCCGGCCGATCGATCGCCTCTCGAACGACCGACACACCTCACGCTTGCGGCGCACCTTCCTGCTCCCCGGCGCGCTTCTCCTCGAGCCCCTTCAAGACCAGCAGGAAGCAGGAGACGTTTGCGTCCAGGAACCCCAGGAAGCTGCCCACCGGGCTGTCGATCAAGCCCATGATCTGGGCATACAGCACGGACTTCGACGGCAACGTCGCCAGGACCGACAGATCCTGGGTGCTCAGCAGTTGCCCGTCCATCAGTGCGCCCTTCAACTGGAACTTGTCGTTGGTCCGCGCGAACTCCGTGAGCTTCTTCACGAGCTCCACAGGCTCTTCCAGACCGAACGTCAGCCCCACCGGCCCCCTGAACATGGGCGCCAGCGGCTTGAACTTCTCGTCGACGAAGACCCGTCGCGAAAGGGTGTTCTTGACGACCCTGAACAGCCCTTTCGCGGCCCGTACGTTGCGCCTGAGCTGGGTGATGTCTTCGACCTTGATCCCCCGGTAGTCCGCCAGGACGACGATCTTCGCCGCCTGGGCCAGCTTGGCGACATCGTCGAGGATGACGGCTTTCTGCTGTTTCGTGATTGGCATGGCTGTCCTCCCGACCTACGCGAGGAAGCGGGTCTTCTTCGCCTCGTCGATGGCGTTCTTGAGCAGGTTCACGTCCACCCTGATCCCGGGTCCCATGGTCGTGCCCACGGTCACCTTCTTCATGTAGGTGCCCTTGGCGACCGACGGCTTGGCCTTGAGGATGGCGTTCAACACCACGAGGAGATTCTCCTCGATCTTCCTGGCTTCGAAGGAGGCCTTGCCCGCCGCGAGGTGGACGACTCCTCCCTTGTCGACCTTGTACTCGACCTGGCCGGCCTTGAGAGCCTTCACGGCCGGAGCCACGTTCGGGGTCACGGTGCCCACCTTGGGATTGGGCATCAGACCGCGCGGACCGAGCTGCTTACCCAGCTTGCCCACGTGCTTCATCATGTCCGGAGTGGCGATCAGCTTGTCGAACTCCATCCAGTTCTCGCCCGAGATCTTCTCCACGATCTCCGGACCGCCCGCGAAATCGGCGCCAGCCTCGAGCGCTTCCCGGGCCTTGTCGGGCCCCGCGATCACGAGGACGCGGATCTTCTTGCCGGTCCCGCGGGGCAGTGCCACGGTGCCGCGGGCCTGCTGGTCCGCATGCCGGGGATCGACGCCCAGGTTGACCGTCAGCTCGATGCTCTCGTCGAACTTGGCCTTGGCGGTCCTCTTGACGATCTCGGAGGCCTCGGTCAGGGAGTACGCCTTGTTCGGGTCGTACGACTTGACCGCCTCCCGGTACTTCTTACCTCTCTTCATCACGTCTCCTCACCCCAGGTCCAGCGGCCCGACGACCCCTCTCCTCGGGGAGAGGGCGCAAGCCTCCCTGGGGGTCGCGTCCCCGGGCTCGGTCGAGCCCGGGCCAGACCCCCACTTCACGCGAAGCCCCATGCTCCGCGCCGTCCCCCGGACCATGCTCGTGGCAGCCTCCACCGAGTTGGCGTTCAGGTCGGGCATCTTGAGGGTCGCGATCTCGCGACACTTCTCGAGCGAGACCTCGCCCACGTTGGTGGTCTTGGAGTTCGGGGCGCCCTTCTCGATGCCCGCGGCCTTCTTCAGGAGAATCGCCGCCGGCGGGGTCTTGGTGATGAAAGTGAAGCTCCGGTCGGAAAAGACCGTGATCACCACCGGAATGATCATCCCCATCTGCGACTTGGTCTTCTCGTTGAAGGTCTTGCAGAACTCCATGATGTTGACGCCGTGCTGCCCCAGAGCCGGCCCAACCGGGGGCGCCGGGTTCGCCTGTCCGGCAGGAACCTGGAGCTTGATCTTCGCCTGGATCACCTTAGCCATAACAACTCAACTCCCAGCTTGACGCTTCACATCTCCTCGACCTGGCTGAAGGCCAGCTCGACCGCGGTCTCCCGGCCGAAGATGTGGACCAGGACCGACAGCTTCTTCTTGTCCGGATACACCTTGTCCACCGTGCCGGCGAACTCACTGAACGGCCCCTCGGTGATCTTGACCTGCTGACCCTCGCGGTACGTCGCGTGACTGACCGGCTTCACCTCTTGCAGGCCCATCTGGTAGAGCACGTTCTCCACTTCCTTCTCGTTGAGAGGAGTGGGGCGACGGCCCAGACCGACGAAACCGGTGACGCCCGGGGTGTTGCGCACCACGGCCCACGAGTCGTCGTTCAAGATCATCCTCACCAGCACGTATCCCGGGTAGATCTTCTTCGAGCCCTTGTCCTTGGACTTGGAAGACTTGCCACCGGGCGACGCCGAGGGCGCCTCCGCCGGAACCAGCACCTCGAAGATCTGATCTTGCATCTTCATGACCTGGATCCGATGCTCGAGGTTGGCCTTCACCTTGTTCTCGCTGCTGGTGTTCGTGTGGATGACGTACCAGCGCGGATCTTCCCTGTCAGAGCTCTCACTCACGGCTAATTCCCTCAAAACCTGCACCGCGTCCGGTGCGCCGTGGGTCCGTTCGCACGAACCCCAGACCCAGCACTCCCTCGAACGGCCCTCTGGGTCGATCTTCCGGGCGACCTCCCGGGCCGACCGACCCTGCATATCGACAGAGCTAGACCCCACGGAACAGGATCTGGCGGAGAATCCAGTCGCAGGCCGTGATGTACAGCCCCAGGATGACCGACGAGATGATCACCACGATCGTGGAGACCTTCACCGCCTTGGTGGTGGGCCAGGTCACGCGACCCTTCTTCGGATGGATCTCGCGCCAGACGTCCTGAAGGAACTTCCAAAAGGTCCTCAGCTGCTCAATCACGGGATCTTCCCTCTCTGGTGGGTCAGCCGATCAGACATCACGCCTGCGATGCTCGGGCTCCGACCGTTTATCGCTGGCAGGGCAGGAGGGATTCGAACCCCCAACACCCGGTTTTGGAAACCGGTGCTCTAACCGTTAGAGCTACTGCCCTGCACCTCGATTCGACCAGGTATTCTCTCGAGAGTCCGCTCTCCACGCGATCCGGCTCGAACCGGATCGTGCCAGAAGAGCAGCGCTCCCGGTACCACCGGCGCATCGGCCCTGCGAGGCTCTCTACCCCCCTGGCCACGGGAGTCGAGGCACCGCCTTTGGGCCGACCGCCCCCCAAAGCCCCTACTTGGTTTCCTTGTGGACCACGACCGCCCGGCAGCGTCGACAGAACTTCTTGAGCTCGAGCCGCTCGGTCGTCGTCTTCTTGTTCTTGAAGGTCGAGTAGTTCCTCGATTGGCAAGTGGTACAAGCCATCGTTATCTGCTTGCGCATACGGCTTCCTGTCCTGGCGAACGCCGGCCGTGACTCTGTCGGGTCAGACTGTTCTCGCGCGGCGCCCAGACCCGTCCGATTCGAAGTGCCGCCGAACGAGGCGCATCACGACACCCTGGCCATGGCCGGCCACAACACAGGTCCGCGGATTTTATCACCGGAGAGATATGTTGTCAAGGGTTTGTGCCGACGTTGGAATATTATTTGCAGCCCCCGGCTGAACCGCCCGGGAGGTCATGACATCGAGATCGACGGACCGACCGGTGGGGCCGGGTGGCCAGAGCCACGGATCATGACTGGCAAAGCAGCGCCAAGAAGAAGAGAGAGCCCACGCCCGGTCTTGAACCGGGGAACCTCGTCCTTACCAAGGACGCGCTCTACCAGCTGAGCTACGTGGGCTTGACGAACGATTGGGGAGAGGAGGATTCGAACCTCCGAAGGCATAAGCCGACAGATTTACAGTCTGTTCCCTTTGGCCAACTCGGGAATCTCCCCGCATGCGGCCCGGCTGCTCTCGGGCGATTTTTCCAATCTATCATCGCCGGCTGGCGTTGTCAACCGGCGTCGATTCCGAAAGACGAAGCACCCTCCGGGTGGACTACTCTATGAAATCGGCCTTGCTGAGCATGCTGAGGAACTCGCCGTTTGACTTGGTGTCCTTCAGCCTTTTCAGGAGCAGCGATCTTCTTCATCACGTCGTCGGGCAGCAGGAGCTCCTCCTTGCGGGTACCCGACATCTTGATGTCCACGGAGGGGAAGATGCGCTTGTTGAAGAGCTCGCGATCGAGATGGAGCTCCATGTTGCCAGTGCCCTTGAACTCCTCGAAGATGAAGTCGTCCATCTTGTTCCCGGTGTCGATCAAGGCCGTGGCGAGAATCGTGAGGCTCCCGCCGAACTCCACGTTCCTGGCGGAGCCGAAGAAGCGCTTGGGCTTGTGGAGCGCGTGGGGGTTCACGCCGCCGGACAGGGTCTGTCCGCTCGACGGCACCGAGATGTTGTAGGCGCGAGCCAGCCGGGTGAGGCTGTCCATCAGGATCATCACGTGCTCACCCTGCTCCACCAGCCGTTTCGCCTTCTCCAGGATCATCTCGGACACCCGCAGGTGGTTGGTGATCGGCTCGTCGAACGTGGAGCTGGCGACCTCCGCGGAGACCGACCGCTGCATGTCCGTGACCTCCTCCGGCCGTTCGTCGATCAGCAGGATGAAGTTGTGCATCTCCGGGTGGTTCGCCGCCACGGCGTTGGCGATCTCCTTCAGGAGGGTGGTCTTGCCCGCCTTCGGCGGGGCCACGATGAGACCTCGCTGGCCCTTCCCCATCGGGCAGATCAGATCCACCACCCTGGCCGAGATCTTGTCCGACTCGGTCTCGAGACTGATCTTCTCGGTGGGATAGAGCGGCACGAGCTCGTCGAAGTGCGGGCGGTTCTTGGCCAGGTCCGGGTCGATGTAGTTGACCGCCTCCACGCGCAGCAGGGCGTGGTAGCTCTCGTTCTCCTTGGGCGGACGCACCTGCCCCACCACGACGTCGCCGGTCCTGAGGCCGAACCGCTTGATCTGGGAGGGAGACACGTAGACGTCCGTCTCGTCGATGACGTACGTCTTGGTGCGGAGGAACCCGTACCCGTCGGGGAGGATCTCCAGCGTGCCCAGCGCCACCTGGACCCCTTTCAGGTGTCCCTCGATGATCGCCTTGTAGCACTGGTACGACATCAGCTCGGAGCGCATCTTGGGGTCGAGCCTGAGACCGTTCTCCTTGCCGATCCGGATGAGATCCTTGGGGCTCAGCTTGAGCAGCTCCCGGAACTCCGGATGCCGCGGCGGATCCTGCATCGGACGGTCCATCCTGTCGTGCCGGTCCGGACGGTCCGGTCGCTCGGGCCGCTCGGGCCGTTCGGGGCGCTCGGGGCGCTCGGGTCGCTCCGGGCGCTCGGGGCG
>JACQZM010000011.1 GCA_016213885.1 Candidatus Rifleibacteriota bacterium
CCCAGCTCCACGAGGCACGGGTTGGTGAGAATCTCGTCGTCGAAGGCTCGCACGTCGTACCGCGTGTGGACGTTCTTCCGCCTGAGCTCGACCGGAACGAACACGAGCGGGGCGCGGCTCGTCACGCCCCTGGCGTCGGGATCCCGCCACTCCACGGTGCCGAGGGCCAGGTAGAGGACGTTGCACCCCTGCTCCTCCAGCACGCTCTTGGCCTGTCGGGCCAGGTAGACGAGGCGGTTCTGGAGCTTCTCGCCCGGAAGGACGGTCTGCAGAAAGAGGTCCCGGTGCCGGGGGCCCTCGGTCTGGGCTGTGGGGGCCAGCGGCAGCGTCCCGGCCGGGTCGAGCTCCTGGTCGTCCGTGGGCGCTCCCGGGGCGTCGGGACCGTCCGGTCTCGCGGACCGGCCGGCGTCGATCAGTGCCGCCGCCTCGGGCTGCGCCTCCTCGAGGGAGAGAAACTGCATCGTCTTGCCGGCGACGACGATCGTCTCGAATACCTCCTCGGGGAGCTCGCCGACGATCCGCACGGCGCTGCGCGCGACCCCGCAGTTCAGCAACCGGTTGCGCCGGGTGAGGTCGAGGAGATTCCTGCGGGTCTGCTCGAGCCTCGCTTCGATCGAGTCGTTCATGGGGAGCGGGCGGCGGGCGGCGCCGGGCCTCTCAACCCTTCTTGCCCGCCAGACCCAGCAGATTGAGGTAGGCCGGGAACGAGATGACGCCGGCCAGCAACGCCTTGCGGGCCTCCAGCGTCACGGGACGCATCAGCCCCAGCTCGTAGCAGCGCTTCATCAGGGCCCTCCGCTCCAGGCCCAGAGTGTCCGGCGACGCCTTGTCCCGGTCCCAGGAGAGAACCTCGAACAGGCACACGGAGCCGCGGGCTCCCGTGTCGTTGCACAGCCGGCAGCCGCTCGCCTCGAACACCACGGCGTTGACCAGCTTCGAGCCCTTGAGGGGAGCAGGCACCAGCGCGTCGGCCAGCACGAACGCCCTTCTGCAGAATGGACAGAGCCTCGGGACCCGGTGCACGGAGATCGCCATCTCGAGGGTCGTCGACAGGATCTCCAGTGGCACCCTCGACCGCACCAGCGCCCCCAGCGCATCCAGCGTGTCCCGCTCCCTGAGGCCGATGATCACGCACGCCTCCACGGCAGACAGAGGGACCAGGTCCCGGAGCCGCTCGTCGCTCAAGGGGCAGTCGATGGCGACCACGTCCACGCCCGACTCGGTGACGAACAGGAGCTTCTCCTGGGAGAGGCAGCGGTCGGGGTCCGGGGAGACCTCGAAATGGCTGACCTCCCTGAGCCGGTGCTTCATCCGGTCGGAGAAGGTGGCCAGCCGCAGTCGTTCGCGCTTGAGAGCAGCGAGGATGCCGGCCAGCGTGTCCGAGAGGTCCAGGTCGGGCCCGCCCGTCAGAAGGACCAGGCCGCGCCGCTGTCGGGCTCGCCGGACCAGGCCCTCCAGCACCGAGGCCTCGAGCCGGACCTGTCGCCTGGAAGCCCAGGATTCCTTCTCGGAGAGGGAGAACGCCAGGGTCGGCGGCGACGAAGGGAAAGCCCAGAGCCGGAAGGTGAACGGCTGCCCCGACAGCTTCACGTTGACCTTCTGTCGCACGGCCTCCGTGAGAGCCGAATCCTGGGTGGACAGGAGCTCGCAGCACTTGGAGAGGATCTGCTTGTACTCGTCCAGCCCGATGCTGGACCTGAGCCTGGAATCCTCGTCGTCGGACACGATGATGTCGGCGCCCAGCGCGTGCGGGACCAGCGAGAGGCTGTGGCACTCGGTGGTGGCCAGCTCCTTCAGAAGCGTCTGGAGCGCTTCCGGAAGCGATGCCCCCAGCCGGCTGATGGGCGGCGCCGTGGTCGGCTTGTCCGCAGCGGCCTCCACCGCGCCGGGCCGGGTCGCGGGCTTGGCGCCGCCGGGCTGGGTCGTTGGCCGGACCGCCCCGGGTTGCGACCCGGGTCTGTCGACACCGGGCACCTTCGACGCCGGCGGTACCGTGGTGGGCTGCCGGGCCGTCCCGGTCGGCGGCGGGGCCGGCGCGGCGCTGGCCCCGGCGCCTTCCGACCCGCCGGCCTTGCGCTTCCGGATCATCTCGTCCAGCGGGTCGAAAGCGTCCCCTGCACCTTCCGGCGGGGTCACCACGACCCCGGGCCCGACGTTGTCGTCGACCAGCGGCTCCCGCGGGAGCTGGATCTTCCTCGTGGGCGTGGGGCTCGGCCGGCGGACCGGGGCTGGCGGGGGCGGCGGCTCGGCGGCCGCGTGCTTCCCCGCGGCCCGGGCCGCGGCCGCCATCTGGTCCAGCGGATCGGGCTCCGACGAGTCGAAAGCCGACGTCGCCTGCTGCACCAAGGCGTCCAGACCGGCGCTCAGGTCCGGCGACTCCGTCGGGGTGACCGCGGTCGTCGGCGAGGACGACGCCGGCTCGGCGAACGCCCGGGACGCCTCGGCGCTGGCCGCGGTCAGGTCGTCCAGCGACACGACCGACTCCATGCCCTCGGCCGATCGGTCCGGAGGCGACTCCTCCCCGCCATCGTCCGGCGACTCACCGTCGTGCGGCTCCCGCGGCGGCGCCCCGCCGCCCAGGGGAACGAGGCCCGATCGGTTGGGGCCGAGGCGGACCGCCTGAGCTTCGGCCTCGCTCTCGTCGACCAGGAAGAACTTCTCTGGAAAGGCCGTCCGAGTGATGTTCGCAGAAGCCCCCCTGCGTCGCTGCTGCTCGCAGTAGGCCCAGACTCTCTGGAGGTGCGGGCTCGGGGCTATGACGTACTGGATCGGGCAGTGGAGCGCCTCTTCGAGGGCGGACAGCAGCTCCGCGTCCGGCACATCGTCGATGGCCACCTTGAGGCCGTCCTCCTCGAACGACATGGGCAGGAAGCAGAACTTGTCCAGGAGATGGCCCGGAAGCCTGCGGAGGATCCCGAGGTCGAGCTCGGCGCCGACGAGATCCACCGAGGAGGTCTCGAACTGCGCGGCCAGGCCGATGGCCAGCTGGCGATGAGTGATGATCCCCTCGTCGATCAGTATGTGACCCAGCCGGAGCTGATACCCCTTGCGCTCCTTCATCTCCGCCTGCTTGCGGAGCATCTCACGCATCTTCGCGCCCGAGCAGAAGCCAAGGGAGACGAGGATCTCACCGATACGCCTGCGTGGTGCCGCGATCTGCAGAGCCGGTCAAACCCCCTCGATCGGCGTGCCCCCCGCGAAGGGTGCCGCCCGGTCCAGGGCCGGCCCGCGAGGGACGGCCCGGGGGGGGGTCCAGGGGGGCCGGTGCGCAGCAACGGCCCTCCTGGCTTCAACGCCTCCCGGCTGAG
>JACQZM010000625.1 GCA_016213885.1 Candidatus Rifleibacteriota bacterium
CAGTTGCCCGCACCATTGAAGTTTGGCACCACAAGTCATGCTGTGTCATGTTGTCCGGCGGAGACGACCATGATCTGGAGCGGATCTCCAGGGACGCATGGTTAAGAAACGCCGACAACCTGTCGAACTCACGCTCAGCACCTTGCCCGGGTCGCCACCCAGGCCGAGCGCTGCGGGCGTCCGGCGGGGCGCCAGGAGGTGCAGGTTGTCCCAGACCGGAAGCGGCTTCGGACTGGCGAGGATCACCAGATACTCCTGTCCGGGGTTCCCGTCGACCCGAACGGTGTAGACGCCGCGTTCGGGGACGGTGGTCGTCTTTCCGGCGAGCACCTTGTTGTCCGGCGCCTTGCGGTTGGGGAAGATGAGATCGGCGCCGCCAGACGTTCCGACGTCGATGACGTAGACGTAGCTGTCGGAGCTGGCCCTCAAGACGATCTCCAGGTCGTCACCGACCTTGGCGTGGCCGGACTCGCGGTTGGTCCAGGCGGTGAGCTCGAGCTTCGTCGCCGGGGCGACCAGCGCGGGTGGCTCGCTGGGTGGTGTCACCAGCCTGAGCTCCTTGCCTATGTCGGCCGCCGTCGCATCGACGGCGAACATGACCAGCAGAGCCGTGACTGAGAGCGTCCGAGCGATCATGGGGCCACCTCCTCGTCTTCCGCAAGCCGGGGCGGTCTTTCCGGCACGTCGCCGACCTGACGACCGACCGGCGACGTCACTGTGACATTGTATTGTCGCGGAGTCAATGAGGCGGGGCTCGTTCGAAACGACGCCCAAACGCCTGCGAAAGCAGGGTCCAGCTCCGTGGAGTGGAGAACGGTTCGGGGGACGAAGGCACGTCTCCCATCAAGGCCTTCGGCATGAAGCTGATGAAGGAGAAAGAGTGTCCATGCTGCAGCAACGCGCCGCGCTCAGAAGCCCTTCCTCTTCAGGAAGTAGTCGACCTTGCCCTTCTGCCCTTGATCGATCGTCCTTCTGTCGTATAGGTGCTCGTAGCCGGGGCGGATGATCATGATCTCGTACGGTTTGCCTCGCGCCGGGATCTTCTTGATCCGAAATCGACCGTCGACCTTCGTGAAGGTCTCGAGGCTCAACTCCGGAATCGCCACCTCGGCTTGCCCCAGGGGACTCTTCGAAGTGCCGTCGAAGACGCGCCCCTCGAAACTTGCACTTCCAGCGGGGATCGAATCCTCTCGGGACGGAGCAACTGGTGCCTGCTCCGGTGGAGTGGATTCTGCCCCACTCTGTGGAGTTGGCGTGTATTGGGGCGCCGGAGGAGCACCTCCGGGCGATCGGGGTACATCTCCCGGCTCTGGCCCGATCGATGCGACCGGCGTTGGCGAGGGCGCTGGCAACGGAGGAATGACACTGGCGTCCGCCTGTGGCGAAGGCGTCGCCGGTGGCACTTCTGGCTCATCGTTGATGTAGCCTCTGGCGCACCGGAAGCCGACGAAGCTGTTCCGGGCCAAGGGGTCGCCCAAGAAGACGCTCCAGAATCGGGAGGCACACCGCAAGCCGTCGTCGGGGCCGTACCAGCCCCCCCCGCGAACCACACGGGCACGGTATGGCCGCTGATGGGAAGAAGAGTCAAGAGTAAACAAATCAAGAAAGCCGCGGAGAAAGTTGACATCGTCTCCCGTCGAGGGTCCCTGCGGATTCCGTCCAGGACTCACCTCGTAGAACCTAAGTCCGAACCAGTCGGCGCACCATTCCGCCACATTCCCAGCCATGTCGTACAACCCGTACCCGTTCGGCGCATAGCTCCCCACCACCATCGGACGACCCGAAGCCGACGTCTGTACGCAGCACGCCTTGCCCTGCGGCTCCCCGTCGCCCCACGGGTACTTCATCCCCTCCTGTCCTCCCCGGGCCGCCTTCTCCCACTCGGCCTCGGTCGGCAAGCGTTTCCCTGCCCACCGGGCGAACGCGGCGGCGTCGTTCCAGCTCACCTGCACCACCGGCAGATCCATCTTGTCCTGGATCGAGTCACCCGGCTGGAACGGACTCCTCCAGGTCACCGATGGGTCCTGCTTCTGCTCCTCCCCGGTCCTGTAGCAGCCACCCCCGCCCTTCTCGGCGTCGGTCCGGTACCCGGTCGCCTGCAGGAACCGGGCGAACCGCCGGTTCGTCACCTCGTACTTGTCCATCCAGAAGCTGTCTGTGTAGACCTTGTGCTTGGGCTTCTCGAATAAGGCGCCTTGGTCCGACCCCATCGTGAACTCCCCGGCAGGGATCTGGGCCATGTCCGTCTCGTAGGGTTCACCCCAGTTCGATCTGTCGGGCCCCGACGGGGCGGCGGCCGATGAGCGGCCCGCCTCCGGAATCCGAGCCAGGCGCAGGTCTCCTTCCGATTCCTCGAATTTCCTTGCGTGCTGCGGCTTCCCGTGAAGGAGCATCGCCTCATCGTTCGCCCTGTAGTTCACGTACAAGGCCAGCTCGCTCGCCGACACCCAGCCGTCTCCGTTCCCTCGACCTTCTCCCCACGGCCCGTCCGCCTCGCCCTCCAGCCCCTTGAGAAGATACTTCGTGAAGCACCCGTGATCCCCGCACTCGTACGACGACTCCTTCTCCTTGCACGCGCTGAGGATCACCAACCCGCTGCCGGCACTCAGCTTCTTCAGCTCCTCTTGGGTCAAGGCCCTCTCCGGCCCGCCACGAGCCGACACCATCTGCTGGCCCAACGCCCCGCTGTGACACGAGTCCAGGATCAGGAGCTTCTGCTTCGCATCCGAACCTCCCAGCCAGTCCTTCACCCGGGAGAGCGGGTAGCCGGTGTCCTCGAGGTTGGAGCTCTTGCCGTCGTACGGGAACAGGTATGGCTTGCCGTCGCTCCCCAGAATCCCGTGGCCCGCGAAGAAGAAGAGCAGCGTATCGTTGGCCCCGGCCCTCTGGCTCATTTCCTGGAGCGAGTTGCCGATCTCCAGACGCGTGGCCTCCTCGTCACGGAGGATCTTGACCCTGTACCCGCCCGTTCGGTCTTTCCTCTCGAGGAACGCTGCCACCGCCGCGGCGTCCTTGGCCGCTACCTTGAGGTTCTGGGTCTCCTCGCGATGGCGCGAGATCCCCACGACCACGGCGTGCCGGCGACCCTCCTCGAAGGCGCGGCGAGCCACCGGCACCACGTCTCGATCTTGTGCCAGGAGCAACCCGGCCGTCACAACGCAGGCACCCAGGAGACAGACCACCAGCAGACGGCTCACACTCACGACCGCCCTTCCGTCGCGCGGTTCTGACTACTGCACTTTGTCCAGCAACTCGAACTCCACTCTGCGGTTCTTCTCTTTCCCTTCCTCGGTGCTCTCGTCGAAGCGGGGGGCCGTCTGCCCGTACCCTCGCCCCTCGAATCGGGAAACGGCCACACGGCAACGCTCGATGAGGTACCTGAGAACCGAAATGGCCCGGAGCTTCGAGAGTCCAAGGTTGTGCTCCGGCGTTCCGGTGGACCTGTCGGTATGGCCGTTGACGGACAGTCGGACGGCCTTGAAGTCCGGACTGTTCATCAGCAGTGCGATGCGGTCGAGCAGCACCGTAGCGTTGCCGATCAGCTCGTGGCTGTCGATCTTGAAGTGGATGAGGACATCGAAGCGGGAAACGTCCGCGGGCCGCTGCCGAGGCACGGCAACGATGTCGCGGCTCACGGTACGGAGATCGAGCTCCTTCGCCAGATCGATCTCCAGGATCCGGTGCGTCTCCATCTTTCGTATCTTGCGCGGGGTCAGATTGCGCGTCCGAAGCGCCTGACGAAAGGCGTTGTCGATGTCCTCGACCTTGCTGATCGGGTCCGGGGCCGGTCCCGACTGGGCCCAGGAAGAGGAAGCAAAGGAGAGAACGACGGCGAACGCCAGGGATCGACCAGGATACATGGAGCCCCCTTTCCCGCCAGAGGCTCGACTCCGGCGAGGTCATCGTTGCCGACTCTATCAGGCACGAGTGGCTGCCGCAAGTGAAGTGAGCGGACACACAGAAGGGGGGATGGCCGGGGATCTCGCCGGCGAGCTTGATCGACGAGGAAAGCTCCCTGTTGTGCTACGGGCGCCAGGACCCCGACGCCATCCCTGGTCGAGACGATGGTGTCCCGAGCTTCATCTCCTCGTCTTACGGGAACTGAGCACATCAGGCCGGATCATTCCGCGCAGAGGGGCGACGCGGTTCCGACTCTGCTGCAGGCTCATGGCCGCGCTACGCCTGCCCGAGGTGAAGCGCATCCCCCTCGACACCGTATCTGGAAATCAAGACGGAGAGCCGATCCACGGTCAAATTGCCTCTAGCTCCATGCAAAGCGGGGCTCCAGGGTATCGGCGGGTTCAACATGTACGTGATGGACCACCGGCACTACGTCCCGCTGACGATCTTCCACGGCAGCACATTCGGTGCCCGGGTGCGCGGCGGTCACACCCAGGAGACCGGCAGCACGCTGCGGTTCATCGACCGGTATGCCGTGGACGGCACCGACTCGATCAGGGGTCACGAGGACCGGCAGTTCACCGGCGCCGACTTCATGGTCGCCAACACCGCGTTCCGGGCGGCTTGTTCCGCTTGACAGGCACTGGCTCTGGCAGCGAGGCTTTCGGGCCGAGGCCGCTCGGAGGTTGCCTCCAGCCGACACCTCCGGTGGCAGAGCCGACCGGCGTTGACCTATACTCCCCCGGAAGGCGCCGCGGCCCGGGTCGGGCACGGGCGCCACGGACCCGGCGGAGGATCCGTTGCCATGACGCAGGTGCCGTCGCCCCCGGGGGGACGCCACGATCCGTGTCCGTTCCCGGCGGATTGCGCCAGGAAGTTCGCCCCGATCCGCCCGATCGCATCAGGCGGGTACGGAGCCGTGTTCCTGGCCGAGCAGATCGACCTGGGCCGACAGGTCGCCGTCAAGCTGCTTCTCGTCGACCTGCTGGAAGAGCCGGAGCAGGTGCAACGCTTCAACCAGGAAGCCAGGATCACCGCGTCGCTCTCCCACCCGAACATCATCCAGATCATCGATCACGGGGCGCAGCATGGAATCCCGTGGATCGCCTACGAGCTGATCTCCGGCCAGAGTCTGCGGGACCTCATCGACACCGGCACCCTGACCTTCGACCGCTCCGTCGAGGCGGCCATCCAGGTGGCGGACGCGCTCGAAGCGGCACACTCGAGCGGCGTGCTGCACAGGGACATCAAGCCGGACAACGTCCTGGAGGCGGAGCCGGGCCGCTACAAGGTCATGGACTTCGGGATCGCGAAATGGACGCAGGGCGGCGCCGTGCGGACGAGGGCAGGCATGATCCTCGGAACACCGGCGTACGTCTCGCCCGAGCAGGTCACCGGAGACGCGGCATCGGCCTCGTCCGATGTGTACGCCCTGGGTGTCATGCTGTTCGAGCTGGTCACCGGTCAGTTGCCGTTCCAGGCCGAAAATCCCGTTCTTCTGCTGGAGTGCCACATCAAGGCCCGGGTGCCCAGCGCCCGCAAGCCACGGCCGGAGCTGCCGGCATCGATCGACCGGGTGATCGCCAGAGCTCTCGCGAAGTCCACCCGGGACCGCTACCCGTCGGCCAGGGCGATGCGGGACGACCTGGATCTGATCCTGCGCGCCCGGACAGCCTCGGCCGTCCGGGAACGGGGGCCCGGGGTCCGGAGAGCCCCACCGACCGTCCAGCTGACGGCCGTATCGGCGCGGCAGAGAGCCGGGGCGGGAGGCGACACCGCGGCCTGCGCCGGCCCTGCCCGTGGCCGCCTCTACAGAGGGGCGGTGCTCGGCCTCGTCGTGGCGCTCGGCGCGGTGGCGGCCCTCCTTTCGAGCCGGCACGATGGAGCACCTGAGCCGGCGGCCTCCGCCGGCCGCCGGACCCCTGCCGGGCCGGAGGCCAGCGAAGACCCGGCCGCTGTCGCCTCTGCCGGGCGGTTCCACGCGGTCCACGCAGAGGCCTGCGCCCTGCTGGCGAGGGGGGACGAGACCGGCGCTCTCCAGCGCGGCCGGCTCTGCCTCGAACTCGCCCTGCCCTCGGGCGCCGGTTCGCCGGGACTGCGCCTGTCCTTGCCTCTCCTGGAGCTCCTCGCAAAGCACTGTCAAGGCAAGGCCGATCCGGATCGCCACCCGCCAGGATCGGCCTCACCCGCGGCTCACGATTGACCACGATCGGAACCGATCCCGCTGCCCCCGCCCCTAGCGCTCGCCCCATCCGACGCCCGAGGCAACTCCAAAGACGCACCGCCTCGAGCGGCGATCAGTCTGTCCGCCGCGGCGAGCCCCGCGAGCATGGAGTCGTCCATGTTGTTGTAGCAGTGCAGGCCGTTCCGGCCGATCGTCTGGAGGTTCTCGAGCCCCCGGAGGAACCCCAGGACCGTCGCGAGCGACTCCTGGTACCGGGCATCGTAGACCGGATAGGCGTGGGCTTGTCGGAAGACCACACCGTCCACGACGTCCCGGGCCGACACCAGGCCGAGCTGCTCGATCTCCCGGGAGGCCAGAGCGATCAGCTCCGGGTCGGTCATCGACCACAGGGAGTCTCCCACGCTGCAGAAGTACTCGGCACCGAGCGTGGCCCGATCGGGGTCGGGCACCATCGCCTCGCTCCAGTTGCGAAAGAGCTGGAGCCTCCCCAGCCTCACCTCGGGGCTGTGGATGTAGATCCAGTTGTCCGGAGGGAATCTCCGGTGGTTCACCACGAGGCCGACCACGAGGAAGGCGCGGTGGCGGAGCGCTGCCGCGGCCTGGAGAACCGCCTCGGGCGCCGCTGGATCCAGGGCGCGCACCAGCGACCCGACCGGCATCGAGGAGATGACGTCGGCCACGGGAATCTCCTCGAGGCCTGCCTCGCCGCGGACGACCAGGCTCGCGATGCGGCTGCCGGACCGGCAGAGGCCGCTCACCTCGCGGCCCAGCCGGACCTCCCCCCCGCCCTGCCGGATCTCCTCGGCCATCTGCTGCCACATCATGCCCGGTCCGAGGGTGGGGTAGTGGAACGTCGTGATGAGCGTCTTCGACGTGCCGGTCCGGAACAGCGCGTTCATGACGGCGGTCCGCAGCGAGAGCCCCTGGATCCGCTGCGCCGCCCACTCCGCCCGGATCTCGTGGCACGGCATCCCCCAGACCTTCTCGGTGTAGGTGGAGAAGAAGATCTCGAAGAGGCGACGACCGAACCGGTTGGAGACCCAGCGATCCAGGGTCGTGGCGTCCCGGATCGGCCACAGCTGGGCCGCGACGTAGCTGAGCAACACCCGGATGCTCTCGATCGGGCCGAGGTTGACCAGGGCGTTCAGAGGCTCCAGCGGGTAGTTGAACAGGCGCCCCCGGTAGTGGATCCTGGAGACCCTCGACACGGTCTTCAGATCGTCTCCCAGCAGGGACTGCCAGAGCCGCCGGATCTCCTCGTGGGGGGTGAAGAACCGGTGGCCCCCGATGTCGAAGCGGTAGTCCCTGTACACCTCGGTGCGAGCCAGGCCGCCCAGGCCCCGG
>JACQZM010000012.1 GCA_016213885.1 Candidatus Rifleibacteriota bacterium
CCCACGACGAGCACCAGGAGCTGCCGCGGGATCGACTCCCCCGACGGCTCGAAGAACCGGACGTTGGAGAGCTCGTGGCACATCGACCGGACCCCCCGGATCGAGACGAGCAAGAAGGTCTCAGGCACGATGACGAACAGGGCTATCATGGTGATGTCGTACAGGTGCTCACGCATGATTCGCCTTCGGCGGGCAGGGCCGCCTCAGGACCCGGATCGTCTCGCCGCAGCCAGCACTCCCGTGCCGGCCGATCGGCGCCATGGACGCACTCGCGCTCCCGGCCTCGGGGCCGGTGTGCGTCAGGAGTATATCTGGACACCTCCCTGATGTCAAAGCATTTTCCCACCCAGACCTGGCGACGGCACGCGGCCCGCAGGAGGCGCGGGGCCTGGCATGCGCGCCCGGACCACGGGGAGCCCCTGAACGCGAGGTCGACGCCGGTTTCGTCGATCACCCCGTGGAAAACCGCTCCAGCAAGCCATCTTGCCCCGTCGGCTTTTGTTGACAAACCGCGGACGCTGAAGTAAAATCCCCCCACGGTGCGGGCCGGGTCCACCGGCCCTGTCATGCTCCTTTCTCACATCTTGAAGGGTGCGCCTTGAGCGGGAGCCAGTGGTCTGGCCGCAGCCAGCGGAAGGGCACGAGAGCGGGGGAGCCGTCCAGTGAGCGGCACCTCCATCAGGCCCGAAGCTGTGCGGCTGTCCTGCCGGTGAGGTTGAGCCGCAGACCGTTGGAGTGATCGTTGCTCGCCCGAAAACCGAAGATTGAGCGCCTGGACAACGGCCAGATCATAGGCAACATCGAGATCGGCTGGTTGACCAACCGCGGTCGGAAGCGCGACCACAACGAGGACGACCTCTACGTCTTCTCCGCGCTGGACACCGATTTCGAGACGCGAGGCATGCTCTTCGCCGTTGCCGACGGGATGGGGGGCCATGCCGGGGGAGAGTACGCCAGTCGCATCGCCGTCGAGTCTCTCGAGAAGTTCTACCAGCTCGACCTGGGCCAGGGCGAGAACGCCCCGAACCCCCAGGACATGCTGCGCCGATGCATCGAGGAGGCGCACTCGCACATCTACAGTCAGGCCCAGTCGCAGCCGGTCCTGAGAGGCATGGGTACGACGCTGACCGCGGCCTTGCTCAACAACGGCACGCTCAACGTCGGCCAGATCGGCGACAGCAGGGCCTATCTCATCCGGAACTGCTCGATCAAGCAACTGACCAACGACCACTCGCTGGTGGCGGAGCAGATCCGGATGGGCATCATCACCCCGGAGGAGGCTGCGTGTCACCCGGCCCGCAACATCATCACCAGGGCGCTGGGGACCAAAGAGAAGGTCGAGCCGGACTTCTACACCTTCGCGCTGGAGTCCGACGACCGCGTCCTGATGTGCAGTGACGGCCTGCACGGCGTGGTCGAAGACGACCGTCTCCTGGAGATCACTCTCCAGGCGGCGGATGCCCCGTCGGCCTGCATCCGCCTGGTGGAAGAGGCCAATGCGAACGGGGGGCCGGACAACATCACCGTGGTGATCATCCACCTCAAGCCGATCTTGCCTTTCTGGCGGCGTCTCTTGAGACTCTAGAACGGACCGGTCGAGCCCGGGCGGACCGCCCAAGCTCCGGGCATGCGATGTCGTGGTACAGGGGCGGTGTGGACCTAGGCGACAGGGAGGATTCTGGATAGATGAGCAACATAGACCAGTGGATGAAGGTAGTCCTGGAAAATCCCAAGATCCTCGCCGCCGGTGCCGGGGGTTTGATCGTCCTCATCATCCTCATCGTGTTGATGAGGGGCAAGAAGGGCGCTGCTGCCGAGGCGAAGCAGGCCGGGAGCGGTCAGAAGGGCGCCAACATCGCCTCCAAGGAGAAGCTGGAGCAGATGGGCGGCCAGACGCCCCAGAAGCCCGGCGGCGCCAAGCTGTCGTCCCAGACCCTGGACACCAAGATCGGCTCCTCCAAGCCGCCGGCCGCCAAGGATCCGTTCAAGGACGAGCCCGATCCGAAGCTGGTGACCCAGTATCAGGAGGGGACCGGAGAAGGCATCGAGGAGATCGAGGCCCGGCTCAAGGAAGACCCGAACAACGAGGACCTGCTGGACTGGCTCGCCTTCATGTATTACAGCAACAACAAGCTCGAGAAGGCGATCGAGACCTACCAGAAGGCGATCAACCTGAACTACGAGAACGAGCACCAGCACTACTACCTCGGCAATGCCTACTACAAGCTGGGCAAGTACGATCGGGCGATCGAGGAGTGGGAGGTCGTGGTGCAGCTGAAGCCCGACTCGAAGCTTGCCCAGAACGCCCAGGAGCGCATCCAGAAGGTCAAGACCTCGGGGAAGTGATCGCCGGCCGGGTCCCCGGGCCCGCGGCCCGGCTCATCGGGCTCACGGCCCTGTCTGATGGGCCGCACGGAAAACAACGGCGATGGAACCGCTCTCCACAATAGGGAAGTTCCTGGTGCTCCAGGAACTGGGGCACGGCGGCATGGGAGCCGTCTACATCGGCTACCAGTCGGAGAACCGCAAGCTGGTCGTCATCAAGACCCTGTTCGAGCAGTGGGCCAAAGAAGAGAACATGGTCAAGCGGTTCCTCCGCGAGGCCGCTGTCTACAAGAAGCTGAACCACCCCAACATCGTCAAGTTCATCGACGCCGGCTGCGACGACGGTACCCATTTCATCGCGATGGAGTACATCCGGAGCCGCCCGCTGGACGATGTGCTCAAGAAGCAGGGGAAGCTCCCGGTCCAGGCCGCGGTCAAGATCATGGGACACCTGACCGACGCGGTCGCCCACGCCCATGAAAAGGGGATCATCCATCGCGATCTGAAGCCCCAGAACATCATGTTCTCCGAGGACGGAGTCGTGAAGCTCCTGGACTTCGGCATCGCCCACACGGAGGATGACCTGATCAAGACCCAGGAGGGCTCGGTCCTGGGCACGTTCTACTACGCCGCGCCCGAGCAGAACCAGGGCAAGAGGGTCGACGGGCGGTCGGACCTCTATGCGCTGGGCGCCATTCTCTACGAGATCGTCTGCGGCAAGAGGCCGATCCCGGGCAACACGCTCCTCGAGGTCACCCGCGCGCAGATCACCGGCGGGATCATCGCCCCGACGGTCCACAATCCCGAGGTGCCCAAGGGACTCGAGAAGATGATCATCAAGCTCCTCGAGAAGGACCCGAACAACCCGTACAGGAACGCCAAGGAGCTGATCTTCGATCTCCAGCGCTTCCGCGAGGACCCCAAGGGCTTCGACCCCACCCGGATGTTCGACGACGAGGAGATGACCACCAAGTGGGAGAAGGCGAAAGAGGCGTACGTCAAGAAGAACTACGACTTCGCCCTCGACCTCGCCAAGACCGTGGCCCAGGCCAAGCCCGACTCGGCGGAGATCCAGGTGCTCCTGGGGAAGGTGTACGCGGCCAAGAACTTCAAGAAGCCCGCCATGGACGCCTTCAAGAAGGCTCTCAACAGGGAGCCGGAGAGCACGCAGACCCTGCTCGACTACGGCATCGCCCTGTACTCGCTCAGGGAATGGGACGAAGCCGAGGCGACGGTGAAGAAGGTCCTGGAGCTCGAGCCGGACAACATGTATGCGTCTCGCTACATCAAGCTGATCGCCGACGCCCGGAACAAGCCGCCCGCGGCCACAGGGCATGGACAGGGCGCCGGGCCGGCGGGGCAGGGCCGGCCGCCCCCCAGGACCACCCCGGACGCGACCGGACCGAAGCCGGATGGCGCCGAGGCGGCCGCTGTCCCCGCGCAGCAACCCTCCCCCGCGGGGGAGCGGGCGGCGGCGCTGAGCAGGCTCTGGTGGGGCCTGGGTCACCTCAAGTGTGGCCGCCCCTTCAAGTTCCTCTTCATGAGCGCCGTCCAGATCGTCGTGCTCGGGCTGATGGCGGCCCCGGTGGTCCGCTGGCCGGTGGTGGAGGTGGACTTCGCCAGGTGGAGCGTTCACGTCGCCCAGAAGTCGGTAAGAGAGAATTTATTGAAGCTTCACGCCGATAAACTGGATCAGAGGGCCACGGAGCTCTTGAACGGGCCGCTGCGCTGGGGTACCTTGAGCTTCGCTTGCCTCGTTTTTCTGCTCATGGAGATCAAGGTGCCGCGAGCCGTGCGGGCCGCCTGCCCTCCGGCCGAGGGCCAGGCACCAGAGTGAGAACGTGTCGAATCCGGGCCGGGACGAACCGGTCCGGGGACTAGGAGCCGCCGGTGACCCAGAGCGAGCGATCGGACACCGGGGTGACCGCTGGGGGAGCGACGAAGGGCGACAAGATGTACCTGGCGACCACGCCTGAGGCGAAGCAGAGCGGCACGCTCGTCCTCGAGACGTTCGAGATCGCCTACCGGACGGACATCGGCCTGATCCGGCAGGGCAACGAGGACAACTACTTCGTCGTCGGACAGGGCGCCGATCTCAAGACCCAGGGAGTCCTCGTCGGCGTTGCCGACGGCATGGGCGGCCACAACGCCGGAGAGGTCGCCTCTCTGGTGGCGGTGGAGACCCTGGCGAGCTACTACGACCCCGCTTTCCTGGCGCTCGAACCGGAAGAGCGCCTGGCGGACGCGGTCAAGCGGGCCAACATCCGGATCCTCGATCTCTCCAACCAGAATCTGGACATGCAGGGGCTCGGCACGACTCTCACGGCGCTCTGCCTCAAGGAGTCGAAGGCGATCGTCGCCCACGTGGGAGATTGCCGGATCTACCTCTACCGGCGGGGCCAGCTGTCCCAGATGACCATGGACCACTCGCTGGTGCAAGAGGCGGTGCGGGAGGGCATCTTGACCCCCGAACAGGCCCGGGTCCACCCTCAGCGCAACATCATCACCAGGGCGCTGGGCACCCAGGACGATCTGGAGGTCGACACGCTGACGCTGCCGATCCAGGCCGGAGACGTGTATCTGCTGGCGAGCGACGGCCTCCACGGGCTGATCGAGGATTTCGAGATCGAGGACATCATCCACCAGGAGTACAACAACGTCGATCGGATCACCGAGGCGCTCGTCCAGAGCGCTCTGGCCGAAGGGGGAAACGACAACGTCACGGTGGTCGTGGTGAAGGTTCCGCAGGCAGAGGGCGCACTGGACGGAGAGCCCGGATCTCCCGGGGGTCCGGGAGACGACGGAGACGTGACTCTCCCGTGATCCGCCCTTGCGGAGCGGGGTCGACGTGAAGACCGGCGAGACCATAGACCGGTTCGTGATACTGAAGAAGCTCGGCCATGGGGGGATGGGCGGGGTCTTCATCGGCTTCGACCAGCAGAGCGACGAGCTGGTCGCGGTCAAGATCCTCTTCCAGGAGTACGCCGACGACGAGGTCTACGTCCGCCGTTTCGATCGTGAGATCGCCATATTGAAGAGCCTGGTCCATCCCAACGTGGTCAAGCTGGTCGACTCCGGGGTGGACAGGGAGCTCCACTTCATGGCGTTGGAGTACGTCAGGGGCAGGACGCTGTCCGACCTGGTGGCGTCTCGCAGAAGGCTCCCGCTCGAGATCGGCCTCAAGATAGTCAAGGACGTGGCCAGGGCGCTCGCCTACGCCCACTCCAACGGCGTGGTCCACCGGGACATCAAGCCGGCGAACATCATGGTCGTGGAGCCGGCGTGGCAGGCGAAGATCCTCGACTTCGGCGTCGCCTACGTCGAGGACCAGCTCCTGCAGACCTCCATGGGCCGGTTCGTCGGTACCCTCTCGTACGCCTCGCCGGAGCAGGTGCAGGGCAAGCCGGCGGATGAGCGGGCCGACCTCTACTCGATGGGTCTGGTCTGCTACGAGATGCTCACCGGCAAGAAGGCGATCATCGGCACCAACCAGGCCGGCATCCTGCAGCAGCAGCTCTCGGACGCGTTCGTTCCTCCCAGCCAGATCGAGCCGAGTCTGCCGTCCGAGCTCAACAACATCGTGCTCAAGCTGCTCAGGTCCGACCCGCAGAGCCGCTACCAGAAGGCGGACCAGTTCCTGTACGACCTGGAGCTGTTCGAGAGTCGCTACAAGTCCATGTCGTTCCACTCGCGGTCGGTGTACGACTTCCCGGAGTTCGTGAAGGAGTTCCAGGAAGCGAACGCCTCCTTCGAGGCCAAGGACTACGACGCGGCGCTTCGAATCACCCAGGACCTGGCCAAGAAAGCGCCTCGCGCCGCCGAGGTGTTCTTCCTTCTCGGCAAGGTCCAGACCGAGAGAGGGTTCGTCTACAACGCGATCCAGGAGTACATCAAGGCCACCGCCTTCGATCCGGAGAACACCTACTATCACCTGTCCCTGGGTATCGCCTACCAGGCGATCGGGATGAGACCCCAGGCGAAGACCGAGCTGGAGACTGCGCTGAGGCTCGACCCCAACAGTCGCATCGTCCGACAGAGGCTCGAGGAGCTCGGGCAGCTCATGCAGAGCACCGAACCTCCTCCGGTGACCGAATCGGGCGGTCCGACGCCGGCGCCGTTCCTCGCCAAGGCCGAGGCCGACAAGGAAGCCTCGGATAGACGGGAGCAACGGCGGCGCGCCCCGATCATCGCCCGGCTCAAGGAGCTCAGACCGCCGCCGAAGAGCAGGGGGGAGACCGCGCTCCGCAGCGTCGCCTGGTGGGGCGCCGGCTTCTCCTTCATCGGCGCCCGGAGAAAGGTCATGCTCCCGACGATCGTCCAGGTCGCCGTGGTCGGTCTCGGCCTCTACCTGATCACCCATCCCCAGCTCATCCGGAGCTGGGCGGAGAGCGCCACCACGCTCGTGACTCTGGCGGAGTTCTTGAAGAAGCAGCCCAACCTCGTGACCGCCTTCCTCGCCGTGTACGCGCTGGGCACCGTCTATTTCATCAACGACGCGGTCACCGACGCCTATCTGATGGGCCTCCAGGGCCACGTCATCCAGGAGAAGAGCGAGCGCCAGTGGGTGACGCTGAACTTCGGCAAGGACCGGGGGGCCCGGATCCTCCAGATCTTCCACGTCTTCAAGGAAGACCCGCCGGGATCGGGTCGGGGCCGGCTCGTGGGTCGCCTGCTGGTCAAGGAGGTCCTGGACGACACGTGCAGCGGCCCCTATTACCCGGACACCCGGGACCCGATCGCCATGGGAGACGTGGCGATCGCCCAGCAGGCGCTCAGGTCGAAGCTCATCGAGCCGGAGGAACCGTCGGTCGGGCGGTTCCCTCCATCCGATACTCTGACGGCAGCTGCGGAGAACCCGGGCCCGACGGAGGCGCAGGCCGCGACATGAAGGACACAGCAGTGACGCTGATCCAGGAGAAGAGAGAGCAGGGCATCCTCGTTCTGGCCCTCCAGAAGTCGTTCATGGAGCGACGGGATCTGACCGGCCTGGAGGCCGAGTACACGGCTGCGCTGAAGAGCGAGAAGTTCCTGGTGCTCGACCTGACCGCGCTGGACTACATCGACTCCCTCCACCTCGCCGCTCTGGTGGTGCTCTACAAGCGAGCCGTGGAGACCGGTTGCCTCGTCATCTTCTCCGGGCTCAGACCCACGGTGAGGAACACCTTCCAGGCCACTCGCCTCGACCAGGTCTTCACCATCGCCAGCACCCGGAAGGGAGCCGTGGACCTGGCGCTCAAGGGCGGCAAGAAAGACGACCGGTGGGAGTAGCCGGAGCCTGTCGAACGATCCGGCGGAAGGGGCAGCCGTGAAGGTCTCGAACCACGACGACGTCGCCGTCATCGATCTGGAGACGACGTTCACCGCTCGTGGTGGGGAACAGGCGTTCGAGAACGCCTACATGCCTCTTCTCCCGACGTGCCATCGGTTCGTGCTCGACTTCGAGCGGATCGAGGAGCTCGATTCGAAGCGGCTTGCCGCCATCGTGGTCTTCTACAAGCGAGCCCGCGCCAACGGGTCCGTGGTGGTGCTTGCCAGCGTGGGAACGCTGGTCAAGGAGACGCTGCGTATCACCCGCCTCGACCGGATCCTCAGGGTGGCAGCCACGCGGAACGAGGGGATCACCGTGGCCAGAGGGGCCGATCTCACCCTGCCCTGACCGCTCCCGGGCGCCGACGAGCCCGGAGGGCGAGGCCGAGGGGGCTTGGGGGGCGGAATGAGCGAAGCGAAGAGCCCCCCATCTCGGAAGATGCCGCCCGGCTCGGCCGCGGAGCGCGCGACGCGGTCGAGCCGGCGACGCCGCGGCGCTCGGAACCTTCGAAACCCGCATCCCAGCAGGTTTTCAGCATATCATGGCGTTGACTTTCCACCCCTCTGATGCTAACCTGTTGGCCCGTTCGAGGCCGGCTCGAGCAACGTCTTCCCGGGGATCTCTCCATGGCCATTCATCCGATCGTCACGTTCGGCGCTCCGGCGCTCAAGAAGGTCGCCCGCAGGGTGGAGAGGGTGACCCCCGAGCTCCTCCGCCTCACCGAGGACATGTTCGAGACCATGCGCCAGGCAAAAGGGGTGGGGCTCGCGGCCAACCAGATCGACATCGATCTGGCGGTCTCCGTGATCAGCTTCAGGGAGACGCTGCTCACCATGTTCAACCCCCGGATCATCGCCGGAACGGGCACCCAGTCGAACGTCGAAGCCTGTCTGTCCGTCCCTGGCGTGGAGGGCGAGGTGAAACGGGCTGCCGAGGTCACGTTCACTTATCTGGACGAACGGGGCGAACTGCAAGAGCGATCGGTTTCCGGCCACCTGGCGAGAATCGTGCAACACGAGCTGGATCACCTGAACGGCGTCCTGATCGTGAACCACCTGTCCATCGCGGCGCGCACCCTCCACAAGAAGACCCTGGAACGGCTCAAGGCCGAGAATGTCCAACCACGGAAGCAGGTCCACCGATGAAGACGGTCTTCATGGGAACGCCGGAGTTCGCCCTGGAGAGCCTCGACGCCCTCCACGAGAGGGGTCATCAGATCGTCCGCGTGCTCTGCCAGGCCGACAGGCCCGCAGGGCGAGGGTTGAAGCTGGTCGCCGGGCCGGTCAAACGTCGGGCGCTGGAGCTGGGCATCCCGGTTCTTCAGCCCACCCGGATGAAAGACCCGGCTCTGGTCGAGGAGCTCAGATCGCTGGCGCCCGATCTGATCGTGGTGGCGGCCTACGGGAAGATCCTGCCCAGGGACGTGCTGCAGGTCCCCCGCCTCGCCTGCGTGAACGTCCACGCCTCGGTGCTGCCTCGTCTGCGGGGCGCGGCGCCGATCCACCGCGCGATCCTCGATGGCGAGAAGACCACGGGGATCACGATCATGTTGATGGACGAGGGCATGGACACCGGGGACATGCTGCTGTGGGAGGAGATGCCCATCGGTCCCGAGGACACCGCGGGCGACATCCACGACAGGCTGGCCCCACGGGGGGCCCAGCTGCTGGTCGAGGCGCTCGATCGCCTCGAGGCCGGCGCGATAACCCCGGTCAAGCAGGACCACACCAAGGCGACGTTCGCGCCGAAGCTCGAGCCGGGCCTGGGGCGCGTCGAGTGGCGCCGTCCCGCGGCGGAGGTCGACCGCCTCATCCGAGGGCTCTCCCCATTCCCGGGCGCCCACACTTTCGTGACCGGGCTCAGGCTGAAGCTCCTGGGGTCGAAGCTGGTCGACCGGGCCGACGACGACGACGCGGTCACTCCGGGACGGATCCTCGAAGCGAGCGCGGATCGTGGCCTCGAGATCGCCTGCGGACAGGGCGCGGTCCGCCCCACGAGGGAGCAGCCCGAGGGCCGCAAGCCCATGGGCGCCAAGGAGTTCATCGCGGGCTACAGGCCGCGCGCGGGGGATGTCCTGCGCTCCGATCCCCCTTCGGAGGCCGATGTGACCATCGCCGACGCCTCCGACCCCGTCGGTGCTCCCGACCAGGCATAGCGAGGAACCTTGCTCAGAATCCTGTACGGCTTGATCGTGCTCCTCGGAACGGTGTTCGGCGTCGCCGTCGCCTTCCAGGTGCCCAAAGACGTCCTGGACGACATTCCGGGGTTCGCCGGCTACTCCCAGCCGCAGCTGCTGCTGGCCATCCTGCTGGGCGGGCTGGGCTATCTGGTCACGGCCACGCTGTCGTGGGAGCTCGAACGCTGGTTCGAGAAGCAGCTTCCCAGGCTTCGGATGAAGGACATCGTGTGGGGATCCGTCGGGCTCGTGTGCGGCGTCACCGTGGCCGCCCTGGCGCTGGTCCCTCTGTACCTGTTCGCCTCGGCCAACCCGATCCGGCAGGCGCTGGAGGTGTCGTCGCTCTACCAGACCGCCTCGGTGCTGCTGCCGCCTTTCCTGATGATCTTCTTCGGGTACCTGGGCATGGTGCTGTTCCTCAAGAAGCAGCCCGACGCCTCGGACCTGTTCTCCGGCGGTCAGTGGCTGGGCGAAGGGAGCAGGCCGAAGGTTCTCGACACCTCCGTGATCCTCGACGGACGGATCCTGGACCTCCTCAAGAGCGGCATCGTGGAGGGGCCGCTGGTGGTGCCGCAGTTCGTGCTGGGCGAGATGCAGTACATCTCCGACGCCCAGGACCAGCACAAGCGCCAGCGCGGCAGGCGTGGCTTCGAGATCCTCGAAGGGTTGAAGGCGCTCAAGGGGATCGCGGTATCGTTCGCCCCGGACACGTGCCCTCAGCTGCCCGAAGTGGACGCCAAGCTGCTCCACGTGACCAGGGAGATGAAGGCGGTACTGTTCACCAACGACATGAACCTCCACAAGCTGGCCCGGCTGCAGGAGTTGCCGTGCGTGAACCTCCACGAGGTCTCCAACGCTCTCAGGCCGGTGATTCTCCCCGGCGAGGAGCTGGAGATCCAGATCGTCAAGAAGGGCAAGGAGGCCCGCCAGGGCGTCGGGTATCTGAACGACGGGACCATGATCGTGGTGGAGAACGGCGCGTCCTACCTGGGGTCGAGCCAGCGGGTCGCGGTCACGTCGGTCCTCCAGACCTCCGCGGGGAGGATGATCTTCGCCCGGGTGGACAGCGTCCGGCCGAGCGTGATGGTGGACCACCCCGTACCGGGGTCACAGCCCAGGGAATGAACATGCGGACCAAACGAGTCGCTCTCATGAAGCTGCCGAGTCACGGCAAGGGGGTCAGCTCTCCGTGCTAGTCAAGGATATCATGATACCGAACCCGGTGCTGCTCAAGGCGCAGCAGAGCATCTTCTCGGCCCGCGAGATCATGCTCATCCACGAGTACGAGTGCCTGTTCGTCGTGGATGCCGATCGCAAGCCGATCGGCGTTGTGACCAGCCTGCACACGACGGGGGACGAGAAGAAGCGCACCGTCGACAAGGTGATGAAGACCGAGGTCATCACGCTGAAGGAGACCCAGACGGTCCAGGAGGCCGCCAAGGCTTTCACGAGCTCCGAACACAAGGTACTGGCGATGCCGGTGGTCGACGACAACGGAGCTCTGGTCGGCGTCGTGAGCCTGATGGATGTGGTGAAAGACCTCAGCCAGCCCGGCGCCAAGGAGGGCACGCTCACACCGGAAGCGGCGGTCATCTATCTCAGCATGACCCGCACCGAGGAGAAGGAGAGGCTGTGGCTGGAGCGGATCAGGCAGAACAACCTCAAGCCGGCCATCACCCAGGTCGGAGCCAACGCGGAGAAGCTGCCGATCAAGCTGAGGGAGTCCGCCATCGTGGCAGCCATCGCCTACGGCGTGATCCGCGAGGACATGCGGGAGAAGACCGCGGTCTCCAACGCCATCCGTGAGATCGTGCTGCAGCTCAAGGTCATCGCTCCCGGCCTGGGCGGCGGGTTCAAGGTCGGCATCGTGAGAGGTGAAGGAAGGGTCGCGGTCGCGGCGTTCGGCCGGTGCGGCCATGCCCTGGCCAACAGCCCCGAGATGATCTTCATCGGCTACTCGGTCCTCTAGGCGCCTGCCGGTCCGGCGGGTCCTGGACGAAGGCTGGAATCGCATCATGACCAAGACGGTTCGAGTTCGCTTTGCTCCGAGCCCCTCCGGCTACCTCCACGTGGGAGGCGCGCGGACCGCGCTCTTCAACTGGCTGTTCGCCCGCCACCACGGGGGCACGTTCATCCTCAGGGTCGAGAACACCGACGAGAAGAGATCGTCGGAGAACTCGATCGAGGCCATCAAAGAGGCCATGCGATGGCTCAAGATGGACTGGGACGAGGGCCCCGACGTGGGTGGGCCCGCCGGTCCCTACCTGCAGTCCGAGCGGGCCTCCCTCTACCAGGCCGCTGCGGAGCAGCTGGCGGCCTCCGGTCAGGCGTACCCCTGCTACTGCTCCGAGGAGGAGCTGAAGGGCGTGCGGGAAGAGCAGGAGAAGACCGGCAAGCCGGTCCGCTACGACGGTCGCTGCCGCGCGCTCACGCCGTCCCGGCGGGAGGAATTCGAGCGAGAGGGCCGGAAGCCGGCGCTACGGTTCAAGATGCCGGAGGAGACCATCACGGTCCCCGACGCCGTGAAGGGCCCGATCGCCTTCGACGCGGCGCTGTACGGCGACCTCGTCATCGTCCGCTCCAACGGGCAGGCGATGTACAACTTCGCCTGCGTGGTGGACGACGCGGCCATGGAGATCACCCACGTGATCCGCGGCGACGAGCACCTGGCCAACACGCCCAAGCAGATGCTGCTCTACCGGGCGCTGGGGTTGCAGCAGCCGGTGTTCGCCCATCTTCCCATGATCCTGGGCAAAGACCGGGAGAAGCTCTCCAAGCGCCACGGCCACACGTCCGTGGGAGAGTACGAGAAGGCTGGCTACCTCCCGGAAGCGCTCGTGAACTACCTGGGGCTCCTGGGATGGTCCAGCGGCGACGACCAGGAGGTGTTCCAGATCCCGGGCCTCATCGCCCGCTTCACCCTGGAGGGGTGCGCCAAGAGCCCGGCCATCTTCGACGGGACCAAGCTCGGCTGGCTGAACCAGCAGCACCTGAAGACCCAGGCGAAGGGCAGTCTGGTCGCCCTGGCGCGGCCGTTTCTCCAGCAGGCGTTCGGCCGGGTGCTTCCGCGACCGGACGTCGATGAGGCGGGCCTGGACGAGATGCTCCACCTGGTGGTGGAGAACCTGGTGGTGGTGACCGACGTGGCCAGCCAGATGAAGGTCTTCTACGACGAGCGGGTGGATCCGGACGAGAGCGCGCTCGCCAGCCTGAGGGCCCATCAGAAGGCGCGGGAGCTCCTGTCGGCGCTCAGGGACGGCCTCGCCTCGGTGTCCGCCTGGACCCAGGAGGCGCGCAAAGACGTCGTGAAGGGGCTGGGCAAGGCGCTGGCGCTGAAGGGCAAGGATCTGTTCCACCCGATCCGGATCGGCGCCACGGGCTACCAGCAGGGGGTCGACCTGGTCTCGATCATCAGGCTGCTCGGCCGGGAGAAGGTGCTCGAGAACATCGACGACGTGACGAGGCGGATGGGCTCGCTGCCATGAACAAGTACTACCAGCAGGGTCTCGTGGAGCTGGCCGCCGGTCACCTGGAACAAGCGGCCGCGGCGTTCACCGATGGGGTCAAGCACTACCCCCGCGACATCTACGCCTACAACAAGCTGGCCTTCGTGTTCAGGGAGCTCGGGCAGTACCAGAAGGCGGTCCGGATACTCAGGGCGGCGATGAAGGTCAAGCCGAACGACCTGTTCACCCGGTACATCCTGGGCAACACGTACCTCGACGAAGGCCACTACAGGGAGGCGCTGGCGGAGTTCCAGGAGGCGCTCCGCATCGAGCCCAAGGACTCGTACACGCTGAACAGCCTGGCGCTGACGTACAAGCTCATGCGGGACTACGACCGGGCGGTGGAGACGCTCAAGAAGGCGATCGGTCTCGACGCCAAGGACGCGTACAGCCACAACAGCCTGGCTCAGGTGCTGGTGGAGCTCGGCCGGCACGACGAGGCGCTCTCCGTGCTTCGGCGCGCCATGGACGCCTCGCCGGACAACGCCCTGGTCCACTCGTCGCTGGGCCAGCTGTACCTGCAGCTGGGCGACCAGGACAGGGCCCGGGACCGGTTCGAGTACCTGATCCGACAGCACCCGTCGTCGAAGCTCGGTCATCAGGGGATGGGGCAGCTCGAGCTGGCGCAGGGACACCACCAGCAGGCGTTGAACCACTTCCAGAGGGCGGTCAACCTGGATCCGCAGGACGGGTCGCTGGTGGGGTTCGTGGGCCAGTCGTACAGGGAGCTGGGCGACCTGGAGGCCGCGGAGAGACAGTACGAGCACGCGCTGAGGCTGGACCCCAGGTCCGCCACCACGCTGGCCGCCCTCGGGGAGGTCTACGAGCGCCAGGGGCTCGTGTTGAAGGCCTGGAACAGCTACCAGGAGGCGATCCAGGCCGATCCCGACTCGAGCTACCTGCACTACCTCCTGGGCCGGCTGTACATCAACCAGAAGCTGTACGCCAAGGCGGAGGCGGAGCTCAGGCTGGCAGCGGCTCTCGACCCGGCCGACGTGTACAGCCAGAACTCCCTGGGGTTCCTGAAGCTCCTGGCCGGCGACTTCAAGCAGGCCCAGACCATCTTCAGGACCGTGCTCGCGGTGCAGCCCGAGGACGAGTACGCTCTGCTCCACCTGGCCAAGTCGCTCCTGGGCGACCAGAGACCGCAGGAGGCCAGGATGTTCCTGAACAGGGTCATCGAGATGGGATCCAAGGCTCAGTTCTTCCAGCAGGCGTCGGAACTGGCGGGGGCGCTGTAGGCGGCCGCCGATGTCCACCCGCAGGCGCTTCTGGCACGAAGGCACGTTCACCGGGCGCCCCCTGCCATGTTGACGACACACGATCTGCTGACCCGACTCAGGGCCAACATCCGCGAAGCCTACCTGGGGCCGGCCCAGGGGATGGACCTGGCGCTGGCTTCGCTGCTGGCCGGCGGGCACCTGCTGCTCGACGACGTGCCGGGGGTGGGCAAGACCACTCTTGCCAGGGCGATCGCCCGCTCCGTGGCGCTCACCTGCTCGAGGGTCCAGTTCACCTCCGACCTGCTCCCCGGCGACATCACAGGCTCGTCCATCTACGACCCTCGCACCGGCGAGTTCACGTTCAGAAAGGGGCCGGTCTTCACCCAGATCCTGCTGGCGGACGAGATCAACCGCGCCAGCCCCAGAACCCAGTCGAGCCTCCTGGAGTGCATGGAGGAACGGGCGGTCACGGTGGACGGCACGCGGTACGCGCTGCCCGATCCGTTCTGGGTGATGGCCACGCAGAACCCGGTGGAGACCCAGGGTACGTTTCTGCTGCCACGGTCGCAGCTCGACCGTTTCTTGATCCGCGCCAGCCTGGGCTACCCGGACGAGGCGTCGGAGCTCTTGATCCTCGAGAAGGACCGCGCCGGGTTCTCGCCGGAGTCGTTGCCGCAGGCGCTCACCCCCGGCGACCTGAAGGTGCTGCAGGACGCGGTCCGTTCGATGCACGCCGCCGGCGAGGTGCGCTCGTACATCATCCGGCTGATGACAGTGACCCGTGAGAGCCCGAAGCTCGCCCTCGGCGGGGGCCCCCGGGCGTCCATCGCTCTGCTCCGCGCGTCGTGCGCCTGGGCGCTGATCTGTGGCCGCGATTTCGTCACCGTCGACGACGTGAAGACCGTGGCTTACCCGGTGCTGGCCCACCGGCTCGTGGAGGCCGACGGCGAGATCTCCCCGGCGCGACC
>JACQZM010000013.1:0-19748 GCA_016213885.1 Candidatus Rifleibacteriota bacterium
GCTGCCCCCGGGTCCTCGGTTCTACCCGGAGGACGCGGTCATCGACCGACCGCTGGAGTTCGTCCTCTCGGAGTTCGTCCGCGAGCAGCTCTACACCGCGACCCGACAGGAGCTGCCGTTCGCCACCGCCGTCCACGTCGAGGAGCTCCAGCAGGGAGAGGAGCTGAGGCTGGTGGCCTCGATCTTCGTCGAGAAGCCCTCCCAGAAGGGGATCGTGATCGGAGCCGGCGCCGCGGTGATCAAGGCGATCCGGGAGCGGGCGACCCGGCGGATCGAGAAGTTCGTGGGCCACTCTCAGGTCAAGGTGGAGCTGACCGTGAAGGTGAAGCGCAACTGGCGGTCGGACCCGGCGGTTCTGAGATCGCTCTGGTACGAGTGACGGCGTCGCGCAGGGCGTCGGCGGGGCCATGCAGGGCCACCGGACCGACTGGCTCCTGAAGCCTCTCGCGACTGGCCGGGCCGACAGGCGCGTCCAAGAATTATCTTGAGCTGCCCCTGTCATGATGATATTGAAAAAAACCCCCGAAGGGCCTCGTAGACACGGCCGCTTCATGTCCCCCTCTTGGTGAGATCGAGAGCCTTCCCTGGAAGGCAGAGGTGATCCTGATGGCCAAGTATTCGCCCGAGCAGATCCGGGCGTTCGCCGTGGTCGGACACGGTTCCACCGGCAAGACTACCCTGGTCGAGAGTTTCCTTTTCAACGCTGGTGTCATCACTCGCATGGGTCGCGTCGAGGACGGCAGCACCCGGACCGACTACGATGCGGAAGAGACCAAGAGGCAGGTCTCGATCAACTCCATCCCGGCCACGTTCGCCTGGGCCAGCACCGAGCTCGACGTGGTCGACTGCCCGGGATTCGTGGACTTCCTTCCGGAAGTGCGTGCGGTGTTGAACGCCATGGACGCCGCGGTGGTCTGCGTGTCGGCCCAGGCCGGATGCGAGGCCGGCACCGAGAAGTGCTTCGAGTACGTCCACGAGTACAAGCTCCCGGCGCTGGTGTACATCGGCAAGATGGACAAGGAGAACGCCGACTTCGACAAGGCGGTCAAGTCGCTGGGCGACATCATCGGCGGGCACTTCGTGCCGTTCATCGTGCCGATCGGCTCCGCCGAGACCTTCCAGGGGGTCGTGGACGTTCTCGCTTCCAGGGCGTACATCTACACGGGCGACACGGGGACCTTCGAGGAGAGGGCGGTTCCGGAGAACCTGGCCGCCAAGGTGGCGAGCTGCCACGAGAAGATCGTGGAAGCCGCCGCGGAGACCGACGACGCCCTGACCGAGAAGTACCTGAATGGCGACGCTCTCTCTCCTGAAGAGCTGTCCAAGGGGATCCGAGCGGCGATTCTCACGGGCAAGCTGATCCCGGTGGCCTGCGGTTCGTCGACCAAGAGCATCGGGGTCAAGCAGGTGCTGAACGTGATCGCGGCCCAGCTCCCCTCCCCGCTCGACCGGACCGTGACGGCCATCGACCCGAACACGAA
Organism: Candidatus Rifleibacteriota bacterium; assembly: GCA_016213885.1. GTDB lineage: Bacteria > Muiribacteriota > UBA6191 > JACPRK01 > JACQZM01 > JACQZM01. The sequence continues at coordinate 1,482 of JACQZM010000013.1, forward strand.
GAACGAGATCCAGGTCAAGCCCGCCGCCGACGGCGACCTGCTGGTCCAGGTGTTCAAGGTGCTCCAGGAGCAGCATGTCGGCGAGGTCGTGATCGTCCGGGTCTGGAACGGGACGCTGACGCCGGGCTCGCTGGTGTACAACAGCACCAGGGGCGAGAAGGAGAAGGTCGGCCAGATCCTGAAGGTGGTCGGCAAGGATCGCTCCGACACCGAATCCCTGGTGGCCGGGCAGGTCGGAGCGCTGGTCAAGCTCAGGGTCACCAAGATGGGTGAGAGCCTCTCCTCCGAGAAGCAGCCGATGATGCGGGCCAAGGTCGAGTTCCCCGACCCGACGATCTCTTACGCGGTCAAGCCGGCCAGCCAGGCCGACCAGGAGAAGCTGGCCAACGTGCTGACCGGTCTGGGCGCCCAGGACCCGTGCTTCAGGGCGTACATGGATCCCACCACCAAGGAGATCATCTTCGCGGCCATGGGCGATGTCCAGCTCGAGATCTTCATCTCTCGACTGAAGCAGAAGGCGAACGTCACGCTCGAGACCGCGAAGCCCAGGATCCCCTACCAGGAAACGATCCGCGGAACCGCGGAGGCCGAGGGGAAGGTCAAGAAGCAGACCGGCGGTCGCGGTCAGTTCGCCGTGGTGAACCTGAGGCTGGAACCGCTCCCCTCGGGCAAGGGGTTCGAGTTCGTCGACGCGATCGTCGGAGGCGTGGTTCCGCGGAACTTCATCCCGGCCGTGGAGAAGGGTCTCCTGGAGACGCTGCCGCGAGGCGTCATCGCCGGCTACCCCATGACCGACGTGAGGGTCACCCTGTTCTTCGGGAAGTACCACGACGTGGACTCCTCGGAACAGGCGTTCAAGACCGCCGCAAGCGTGGGGTTCAAGGAGGCGGTGCGCAACGCCAGACCGGTGCTGCTCGAGCCGATCATGAACGTGCTCATCACGGTGCCCGAAGAGAACATGGGCGACATCATCGGCGATCTCAACAGCCGGCGAGGGAAGATCCAGGGTATGGACCCGCTGGGCAAGAAGACCCGGGTCAAGGCGCTGGTACCGCTGGCCGAGATGTACCGCTACGTCACGAACCTGCGGTCCATGACCGGCGGCCGGGGCGAGTTCGTGATGGTCCACGATCACTACGAAGAGGTCCCGGCTCACCTGGCATCGTCCATCATCGCGGAGTTCTCCAAGGAGAAGTCCGCGGAAGAGTAGGCTCGACGGGCCCGGGCCGGTCTGGGGTCCACGAACTCCGAGGAGCACGGCGACGATGCTGGAGCTGGTACTTGCGATCATCGTCGTTGGCGGGGTCGTCCTGGCCGTGAACCCTGCTCGCAGACGGTCCGCCCGGCCCGGGTACTCCGCCGAGGAGCGTCGGCGGATCGAGCGGTGCCGGATCAGGCTCGCCGAGGAGCCCGGCTCGATGGAGCCGATGCTGGAGCTGTTCGAGATCCATCGATCCAGGGGCGATCGAGGCGCCGTGGAGCAGCTGCTCGCGGACACCGCGAGCAGCTGCTCCACGGACCCCCGGGTCGCGCCCATCAGGGAGTTCGCTCTGTTCGGCTTCACCGTCGACGCCGGGCCGACGAGCCCCTCCTCTCCCGGCCCCGTCGTCCGGATCGATCCCCGGACGGACAACCCGCACCTGCACCTCGGTCGGATGCTGGTGACCGAGTTCCTGGAGCTGCACCACGGCGAGATCGAGGTCGTCCGGATCTCACCGTCCCAGGACCAGGGAAAGGGTGGCGACAAGCTGTTCCGGGTGCTGGAGCTGGAGGCCTCGGTCAGCGAGGTCCGGCTGGCGCCTCTGGTGAAGAGGCTCACGGAGAAGGTGAGCGGTCTGGCCGTCACGGTGAAGTTCTCGGAGGGCGAGATCGGTGTTGCCGGCAGCTTCTTCAGGGTCCCGTTCAACGTGGCCCTGACGGTCGTGCCGACGTCCGATCGCGTGATTCTGGTCAGCCTGCCGAGGGCCGGGAGCGTTCTCGGACTCTCGCTGATTCCGCCGACCAAGGTGGTCGAGAAGCTCGTCGAGAAGATCGGGGCGCGTTACCCCGGCGCCGTGGACAGGCGATCCGACACCTCGTTCGCCGTGGACGTGACGGCCATCCCACCGGTTCCGGTCGAGCCGAACCTCGAGGAGGTCCGGTTCGGCAACGGAGAGATCGGAATCCTCTGCCGGGAGCGGGCCCGGCGGCGAGAGCCGGCGATTCGACCCGTCGCTCCGGTCGCCGTGGCCGGGGGGGCCCGCGAGGAGATGCGGCTCGCCAGGCAGAGCGGCAACCGGCGGGTCGCCCAGATGCTGGGCGAACGGCTTCTCGGCCTCGACCCGTCGGATCTCCAGCTGCGGCAGGAGCTGGTGGATCTGGCGTTCGAGCTGGGGGACCCGGTGAAGGCGCTGGATGTGGCGCGGGCCGCTGGAGACCCGCTTCCGGTGAACCTTCGCTTCAGGGCGGGCCGGGCTCTCATCCAGCTGGGGCGGAAGCTCGAGGCGACGACGCACTTCACCGGCCTGGCCGCGGCCCTCTCGAACGATGCCGCCGGGCTCGGCCTCGCCGCAGACCTGCTGGCCGTGGCGGAGCTCTCGATACGCCAGCTGGGCCTGCTCGACGAGGGAGAGATCGCGCTCTCCCGCCTCCTGGAGGAGCGTCGAACGTGGAGCTCGGCCCCGGCGCTCCCGATCGAGGCGGCTCAGCTGGCCTGGGAGGCCGGCAAGCCTGCTCTCTGCGAGCGTCTCGCCCGGGTCTTGGTCTCGGAGCAGCCTCTCGAGGCCAGGGCCTACCGGTATCTCGGTCTCGGCCTGCAGGCCATGAGTCGGCCCGGGCCGGCCCACGCGGCCCTGACCGTGGCGGCGTGGCTGTCCCCGGACGAGAAGGAGTGGCTCGCCCAGCTCGACGCGCTGCGCCACCAGCTCGCGCCCCCCACGGCGGCGGCCTCGTCGGACACCCTGGACGGCCTGATCCACCCGGACGACCGCACCGCGGCCGGGTCGGTCCTGAGCTGCCTGGCACCGGAGCTCGACTGGCTGTTCTCGGTCGCGGCTCCCCCGCCCGAGCCGGACGGAGTGGGCGTCCGGGCCACCCGGGCCACGCACCCGACGCTGGTCGCCCTGACGGCCGAGCTGGGGGAGCTGTTCGGGCACCCGATCCCGGAGATGGTGGTCGAGTCGAGGCCCGAGGTGTCGGTGCAGCTGACCGGAACCTCCGCGCCGCAGCTCAGGCTCACGGAGGGGCTGCTCGCGGACCTGGGCCGCCAGGAGCTGGCGTTCGTGCTGGGGCGATCGATCTGGCTGGCCGGTCGCGGCGTGGTGAGGTACCTGCTGATGGACCGATCGCATCTGACCGCCCTGGTCAGCGTGGTGAAGATGCTGAAGGAGCGCGTCGATCGGGCGAATCGCCCCTTCAGGCGCCGCCTGATGGACCGGGTCCTCGAGCTGTGCCGGGGGAGCGGCGCGACACCTCGCCAGGAGTCCCTTCTGGCCGAGCTTCTCACCGGGCCGACCCTCCGGCGCGCCGCCACGGTCGCGGCCTCCCTCCCTGACGCCTCGATCGCCGTGGCCGAGCTGGAGCGGTGGATTCTCGCTCAGCACTTCTCGGCCGATCGGGCCGGGCTGCTCGCCAGTCGCGACGTGGGCGCAGCCCTGTCGGCGCTGCTGCTGACGGAGCTCGCGTCACGGCCGGCGGTGAACGAGATCCGGGAGAGAGGTCTGCCCCACGGGATCCGGTTCTTCGGCTCCCCGACGCTGCAGCGGCGAATCGCGGAGCTCATCTCGTGGTCGGTCTCCACGGAGAGCCCCGAGCCCCGCGGAGCCTGACCTCGAGCCAGGCCTGGTGGAACCTGCTCGCGCGGCTCTTCAGTATCTGTAGAGCCGGGCGTCGAGAGCCTCGCCGGGGGCGGCCGGCGGGGCGGGCTGCCCAGGCGAACTCCGCGAGCCGGTCCTGGCCGTCCGGGTTCTCGGCTTGCGGGACGAGGCGGGACGAGGGCCGGTGGTCCCCACCTCCAGCGCCTCCTCGGCGGCGGCCGTCGAGCTGCCGCGGGTCGTCGGGGCAGGCTCCGGCGACGCGGAGCCGCTCGGTGCCACGGCAGCCACGCTGGCCATGGCCTGGGGGGGGGCACCGGGCTCCGGGGAGGGCCCGGCAGCGGCGGTCGGTGCGGCGTTCCCTGCGGCCACGGCGGGGGGCCGGGTCGACGACCGGGCTTCCGGATCGACGGCAAGCGCCGTCCGGGTCGGCTCTGCCGACGGCCTGGGGCCAGGGCTCGCGGCATCGGCGGGGCTCCCCGGGCGGCCGCGGGTCGTCCCTCCCGGGCCTGACCGCCGGCCTGCCTTCTTGTCCTGCTGCGCCGTCCTGACCGGGATATACCGTTTCACGAGCGAGGTGTAATCGAGCATCCCGTGGGTCGCCCGGAGCGCCTTGAACAGATCCTCGTAGTTGACCCTGGGATTCCATGCCAGGAAGCCCCGGGGCCCGGCGTCCCGGGTCCCCTGGATCTGGGCCAAGAGCTCCGTCGGACCGTACGAGATGGCATCGTGGGAGAGGGTGAAGCACTGGATCCACGGCACCACGTCGATGTCCTCGGCGCCTGGCTTGGAGAGCGCCGCGGCGCACCCCCTCCTGAGAACCTCGTAAGGCTGGGCGCTGGGCTCTTTGAACCCCAGATCACCGCGGGTGAAATGGTCCGGGTAGAGCATCGGGTAGATGCCGTCGACGAGGCGGGTGAGGTCCTCGAACCGTTGACCGACCCGGGCCGAATTCTCGTCCCACGCCACGTACCCGAACACGTCTATGCTGAGCCGGATGCCCTTGGTCACCGCTCGCGCCCGGCGGACGAAGTCGCAGATCTTCCGGCACTTCACCGGAAGCGGCAGGTCGACCCTCGCCCGCTCCTGGCCGGACGGGAACCGGATGTAGTCGAGGTTGATCTCGTCGACCCCCATGTCTTTCAGCTCCTTGATGAGCTTCAGGTTGTACTGGATCGTGGCCTCCGAGGTGGGGTCCGTCCAGGGGGCGATCCGGATCTTGCTCCCGGGGCTGGAGCCGTAGCGCATGGCAGGGTTGGCCTCCTCGGCCACCTTGTCCTTGAACGCCACGAAACGGCTGATCACCTTCAGGCCGGCGGCGTGGCACCGGTCGATCGCCTCCCTGTAGGCGTTCCGGCCGCTGGAGCTCTGCATCTTGAAGAAGAGGTTGCCGCCTTCGTCCTTGGCCTCGAGGACGATCGCCGTGAGCTCGCACTCGGCCGAGCTCTTGATCAGGTGGTCCATCCGGGATGAGCTCTGCGTGATCCAGCCGGTCACGTGCACTCCCGTGATCGCGGTGCCGGGCCGAGCCCGACGCGGGGGCGCCGCGGACCTGTCCGTGACCAGGGCGGCGACTTCCGTCTCTATCTTCCCGGCGACCGCGGACCGCGAATCGGGAGGCCGGGGACCGTTGGCCGCGAGGTTGAAGAGGACCGAGAGAAGGCTGAGCCCCATCGCCATCTTCATCGTGGAAGTGCTCCTTGAAGAAAGTCAGCCACTGGCGGCGGTCCGGGGTACGATCGATCCGGATCGCCGTCGAGCCGGACGATCGGCGCCGACGCTCGGGAATCGACCCGGACCCACCGTTTGCCGGGGGGGAATATACCAGAGCGAACCTCGAGTCACAACATGCCCGAGCCCTGATGAGAACGGAGACCGGATCGCGGACCTTTGCCGATCCTGGCGACCGTGGAGTAGACTAGGCACTAAGGAACATGGCCTGGATGGTCGATCGCAAGTTGGGGGTCAGACTGGATTGTCTGCATGCAAAAACTCCGGATCTGCATAGCCGAGGATTCCAAGGTCGTGAGAGCGGCGATCCAGTCGCTGCTCACGAACTCCGGCTACTTCGAGCTGGTGGGCGCCGCCCAGGACGGCCGCGAGGCGCTCGACATCTGCAAGGACTCCAAGCCGCAGGTCGTCTTGCTCGACGTGTCCATGCCAGGCATGGACGGGATCGAGGCCGCGCGACAGATCACCGCCATCTGTCCCGACTCGGTCGTCATCATGCTCTCGAGCCAGGACGACATGGACGTGATCCGCGAGGCGCTGAAGGCGGGCGCCCGCGATTTCATCCGGAAGCCGGTCCACGGCCCCGAGCTCATCCAGAAGATCCTGTCGATCTACGCGCGTGAGGGGTCCCGTCGATCGGGGACCGCGGATACCGGCCGTCGCAAGATCATCACGCTCACGTCGCCGAAGACCGGGGTGGGCACCACCACCATCGCCATCAACACCGCGGTCTGCATGGTCAAGAAGTTCCGGAAGCGCGTTCTCGCCATCGATCTCGATTTCAACTACGCCGACACGAGCCACTGCCTCGGTCGGAAGACCCAGCCGTCGATCGGCGAGCTGCTGGGTCAGACAGACCCCCAGCGCCTCGAGAACATCAGGAAGTACATCATCGAGACCGCCTCCGGAGTCCACCTGCTGCCCGGCCCGGCCTCGCCGATGCCGCAGATCTCCAGGGAGTCGGCGGTCGAGACGATCATCAGGGCCGTGGAACCCGATTTCGACTTCGTGTTCGTCGACCTGGTGCCCAGCCCCACGGACGTCTGGGTGAGGTGCCTCGAGAGCTAGGACCAGGTGCTCCTGGTGCGCTCCAGCGACGTGCCGGCGATCCGCAGTGCGAAGCTCTGCCTGGAGACGCTCAAGCGCACCAAGCTGGGCTCGCGGCGGATCAAGGTGGTCTACAACCACCTCAGCATGGAGGGCGTCTCCAGCAAAGACGTTCAAGATTTCATCAACTGCCCGGTCTACGCCGAGATCTGCTGCGATCGGGAGGCCGTGACGAGCGCCTATCTGAGCCGTACGCCGTTTCTGCTGGGCGAGATGAACCAGATCAGCAAAGACGTGGAGACGCTGACGGAGAAGATCTTCTCGGGCCGCGAGGCGTTGTAGTGCTAGCCCACGTCGGGGGTCGAGAGGCCCAGCTTCCTCGCCGCCGGGATGAGGTCGGCCAGCAGGTAGATCGACCCGGTGAGCAGCAGAGTGCCCTCTTCGGGACACGGAGCTGGCCACGAGCACCACCCGATCGCACAGGTGGGCCAGCTGGGCCAGCATGGGCACCGGGTCCTTGTCCTGGGAGAACCCTGCCACGCAGACCGGTCTTGCGCCGGGGAACACCTCGCGGAACGTCGTGGCCAGCGCGCTCAGCCCTTCCGGATTGTGGCCCGCGTCCCACACGGTCGTCGGCCGGGCGCCGCAGCACTCGAACCGCGCAGGCCACCGGACGTCGGCCAGCCCCCTCCGGATCGCGTCCTGGCGGGGCACCAGCTGCTCCGGCAGCGATCCCAGAGCCCAGACGACCAGCGCCACGTTGCGGGCCTGGTGCCGCCCCACCAGACGGGTGGCGAGCTCGTCGTGCTTCTGGCCGGCGATCTCGAGGTCCAGGAGGGTTCCCTCCCTGCCCACCGAGAGCGTCCGGAGCGTCACCTCGTCGTCCAGGTGGCGCACCGGCGCTCCACGGCTTTTGGCCACGTTCTCGATGGTCCGCCGCAGCTCCGGCTGGGAGACGGCTGACAGGAACGGCACCCCCGGCTTGGCGATCCCGGACTTCTCCGAGGCGATGTCGTCGAGGGTCGGACCCAGGATGTCGGTGTGGTCCATGCTCACGGTGGTCAGCAAGGTCACCTCGGGGACCAGCACCGAAGTGGCGTCTCTCCGGCCGCCCAGGCCCGCCTCGACCACGGCGATGTCCACCCGCTCCCGGGCGAAGTGGCTCGAGGCGAGCGCGAAGAGCGCCTCGAAGAACCCCGGCGGATACCCCTCCCGGGCTTCCATGTGGCCGATCGACTCCCTGAGGAGAGGCACGAGGTCCGTCAGCTCATCGCAGGTGACGGCGACCCCGTTCACCTTGATCCTCTCGTTGAGGCGGAGCAGGTGAGGGGAGGTGAACAGTCCGGTCTTCAGACCGGCCGCGGACAGGCACGAGGCGAGCATCGCTGCCGTGGACCCCTTGCCGTTGGTCCCCACGACCTGGATCCACCGGACCGACCGCTGCGGCTCTCCCATCAGCTCCAGGAGCCGCGCGACCCTCTCCGGGCCGTACTTCCGGCCCGGATGGACCAGGGCGTGCAGGAACCGCGCAGCGTCGCACAGCCGACAGTCGCCCTTCGCCGGCGATCCCCCGGCGGCGATCGACTCGCTCCTCGATGAATCGGGTTGACGTTTCCTCATGGCCACCTTCAGCCGCCACCGGTGGCGACGGGACGCTGCCAGTAGGACTCGGCCAGCAGGTCGACCAGGTGCATCGCCCGGATGCCGTGCCCCGCCAGCCCCATCCTCAGATGGAGAAGACACCCCGGATTGGCCGTGAGGACCACGTCGGGACCGAGCTGGACGATGTTCTCGACCTTCCGCGCCAGGATCGACTGGGACATCTCGATCTGGGTCAGGCTGTAGAGCCCCGCTGACCCGCAGCACCAGTCCGACTCGGGCAGGGGGACAAGGGTCAGACCGGGCACCCTCGCCAGCACCTCTCGCGGCGCCGCGCCGATCCCCTGGGCGTGGAGGAGGTGGCACGGGTCGTCGTAGGCCACACGGTACGGAAGCGGTCCCAGCGGCCGCAGCTCTCGCCCGGCCAGGAACTCCGTCAGATCCCGCACCCGGGCGGAGAAGCGGCGGGCTCGCTCTTCCCAGGCCGGGTCGCCCCCGAGCAGCCTCGGGTACTCCTTGAGGGTCGCGCCGCAACCGGCCGAGTTGGTGACGACGGCCACGTCGCCGGACGGCTCGAACGCCGCGATGGTCCGGCGCGCGTGTTCCCTGGCCAGGTCGAGCAGGCCCCGGTGCTGATGGAGGGCGCCGCAGCAGACCGCCTCCTCCGGGACCACGGTCCGGACGCCGTTTCTCGCGAGCACGAGCAGCGTCGCCTGGTTCGTCCGGGCCAGGTAGTGGTCTGCCACGCACCCCGGCATGAACGCCACGGTCCCGGTCTCCGGCGGAACCAGCGGAGGGGCCGGCGGTCGCGGGCCTTCGCACCGGGGAAGCAGCCGGGAGAGGGTGCGGAGCCTCGGCGGGAGCATGGACGCGAACAGTCTCTCCACGAGCGTCGAGAGCCCGAGGCGATGATAGAGATCCATGGTGCCCACGAGGAGGCCGAGCCGCGCCCTGGACTCGAACGCCCAGCCCAGGGTGAATCGCTCGATGAGACGCGCCATCCAGGACGGGGGCCTGGGCGTTCTGAGGTCTGCTCTGGCGCGTTCCAGCGCCAGGCCGTACGGGAGGTTGGCCGGGCAGGCGGTCTCGCAGGCGCGGCAGGCCAGGCAGAGCGCCAGGTAGTCGGAGAGCTGCCTGGTCGGCTCCAGGTGCCCGGAGGCCAGCCCCCGCATCAGGGCCAGGCGGCCCCGGGGGGAGGCCACCTCGAGCGGGAACTCCCGGTACGTCGGACAGTGGGCCAGACAGAGCCCGCACAAGACGCACGAAGGGTGGCCGAAGCGATCCAATCCGGCGACCGGGTGAGTCACAGCACCCCCTCGTGCAGCCGGCCCGGGTTCATCACGCCTCCCGGGTCCAGGGCTCGACGGATGGCCTCGGTCGGCCCGGCGACCGGATCCGGGGGAGGCGCGGGGAGCGATCTGAAGACATGGGCCGGCGCCGACACGAGCCGGCCCCAGCCGCCCAGCTGTCTGGCGAGATCGCCCAGGTGAGCCAGTCCGTGGCCGTCTTCAAGACCCACCGTGGCGACGCCGACGCCGGGATCCGCCACCCAGGTGGCCGCCCGCAGGCTGGTCAGCAGCGTCCCCAGGCGGGACGGCGGAACCGTCGCGCGGGCGCGGACGCCGGGCCCCAGAGGAAAATCGACGAGCTCCCCGGGGAACTCCGACGTCTCCTGGGCCGACAGACCGGGCAAGCCGTGCTCCCGGGTCATGCGTCCGATCTCCCAGACGCACCTCTCCAGCGACTCCTGGACATCTTCGAGGAGAACCTGGAATCGTCAGGCCCAGGGTGCCCCGTCCGCCTGCGTGGAGCCTGTGCAGATCGTAGCCGGCCACGTTCTTCACGGTGCGGCCCCCGGTCTTGGCGATCTCGCCGGTCGACAGCGCCACGGTCATTCCCAGGATCCTGTCCCTGAGCGGCCCGTGCCCCAGACGGGTCAGGCCCGGCGCGTGGAGCGCCGCCAGCCCGCCCACCGTGGAGGCGCCGCGACCCGGCGGTTCGTAGGGCAGGCGCTGGCCTGACCGGGCGAGCACCTCCGAAAGGTGCGTCAGGGTGTGGCCGGCCTGGACGGTCACCGTCAGATCCTGGGGCTGATGATCCACCGGAGCGACCAGGCGCCCTGTCCAGACGACCCACCCTGCCGCGGCCCACGGCGCGCCCGAACGCAGGTGGACCGCCCGGCCCATGGGATACACCGGCACACCCCTGGCGCTGGCCGCCGCGAGCGCTGCCGCCGCCTCGGCAAGGGACCGAGGAGCCAGCAGCGCCGCGGGTGGAACGCCTTCCACGCCCAGCTCTGGGATGCCGCCGGTGACCCAGGGGCAGCCTCCGGGGCCGTCGGTGAATTCGAGCGTGTCGAGGGTGTTTTCGGTCACGTCAACCTGCCGGGGCCGGTCGGCCCGTCGCGAGCCCGACCCGGCCTTGCGTCATTATAGGCCGAACGCCCGTGGATCACAAAAGGGAGACGTTTCGATCGCATCGGTCCGGGGCGAGTCACTCCAGTGGCGACAGGGCCACCCGCGTGGAATTGTAGCGCGAGCCTCCTCCCAGCTCCTGTGGCTCGCCGGGCACGAGCGCATTGAGCGGGACGCCGCCCTGGCCGCTCGTGAGCTTCGGCGCCCAGATGACCCCCGGCGGCACGTCCGTCGAGATCCGCGCAGCAAGGACCACCCGGCCGTGACGGTTGGCGAGCGCGACCTGGCTCCCCTCGGCGATCGATCGGCTCCGGGCGTCGTCCGGGTGGATCGTCACGGTGGCCGGCAACGGCCCGTATACCTCCTGGAACTGGGTGTGGGTGTAGCGAGGCAGCGCGCTGGAGAGCATCACCAGCTCGCCCGGCGCCATCTTCGCGGGCTGGCACCGCGGCAGCGGGGTCGCGCCGGGACGGTCGAGACGGCTCGCGGCGAGCTCGATGAGCCCCGACGGCGTGGGGTAGTGGTCCGGAGGACGCACCCGGAGCTTGAGCGGCGTGCCGGCCCTGAGGTCGGCGACGGAGCCACCGTCGAACGCTCCCTCGAGAGCCTTCTCGAGCACGGCCCACGGTTCGTCGAACAGCCAGGGAGACTCCGGAGTCGCGGCCGCGGCGGCGCGCGCCAGCCGCTGCATGATCCACACCTCGTCACGGCTCTCCCCGAGGGGGGTCACGACCCTGGGCGCCCATCGGACCCACCTGTGGGTCCACGGGATCACCAGGTCATCCTTCTCGAGATACGATGCGGCCGGAAGCACCACGTCGGCCAGCCTCGCCGTCTCGCTCCAGTGGGTGTCGCAGACCGCCACGAACACGTCGGATCGAGCGAGTCCCTGGCGGAACAGAGCAGCCTCGGGCAGGCTCGAGGCCGGGTTCATGTTGATGACCCAGATGAACCGGAACTCGCCGGCGGCGACCCGGCGTGCCAGCGCGACCTGGCTCACGAGCGGGGCCGGTCGCGAGACGAGAGATCTCCCCTCGACCAGCGCCCCGTCCACGAAGCCCCTGGAGCTGTTGGAGTAGAAGAAGCCGCGGTGGAGACCCACGAGAGCCGGGATGAGCGACACGGCGCGAACAGCATCGGCGCCCCCGTCGCTCTTCTGGAAGCCGATGCCGATCATCGTCGCGGAAGCCCGGCGCTCCCGGTAGGCGAGCGCCAGCGCCTCGACTTCGGTCCAGGCCAGGCCGGTCGCTTCGGACACGCGGTCCGGCGTCCAGAGCTCGATCTCGCGGCGCAGCTCGTGCTGGCCCACCGTGTGCCTGGAGAGGAAATCGAGGTCGACCCCCCCGGTCTCGAAGAGGACGCGGGCGACACCGTAGGCCAGGGCGACGTCGCTTCCGGGGCGCGGGGCGAGCCAGCGGTCGGCGGTCCGTGCCGACTCGCTGCGGCGAGAGTCGACGACGACGATCATGGCGCCGGCCTCCCGGGCCCGGCGCGCCAGCGTCCAGAGGTGAGGCGCGCTGGACGCGGGGTTGAACCCCCAGAACACGATGAGGTTCCTGGTCGGGAGGTCCTCCGGATCGAGGCCGTACGCGGCGCCGTAGTGGAGCGCCAGCCCCGCGGCGCCGGAGGCGGTGCAGAGGGTGTTGTCGCCGCGGGTGGCGCCGAGGACGTTCCAGAGCCTGAGCGGCATGGCTCCCGAGAGCAACCCGGTGTTGCCGGCGTAGTCGAGGCACAGCACCGACGAGGGCCCGTGCCGGGTCACCGTCTCGACCAGCCGGTTCGCGGTGCGCTCGATCGCCGTGTCCCAGTCGGTCCTCTCGAACCGGGGGGACCCGTCCCCGGCCGCTCCCAGGTGAGGGTAGAGAACCCGGTTGGTGACCCGTCTGTCGCCGTCTCGCGCTCCCCGTGGACAGAGCGCCTGGCCGGTCACCGGGTTCGTCGGATCGGGCCGCATGCGGGCGATCTCGCCGGATTCGTCGAGCTCGGCCAGGGCGAAGCAGGTGTCGTAGCAGTCGCGCGGACACACCGTGGGACACGAGCGGGACATCGTGACTCCTTTCTACCGCCTGACGGTCGCGGGCGGCGCCGATCTACTTCCGGGCGAGCTTCTTGACCCTCAGCGATACCCGGTCCGTCGCCTGCGGATCTTCGAGCGCCTTGAGGAGGCTCCTGAAGCCCTTCTCGTCACCCGCGGCGCGGCGGGCCAGAGCGCGGACCAGGTCGAGGTGTCGCGGGTCGGCGCCCTTGGACCCGGCATCGGCCACGAGCGCCTCGGCGTCTTCCGGATGGCCCGTGAGCGCCAGACACTCGGCGTGGAGGGTGAGCGCCTCCGGGTTCTCGGGATCCTTCTCGAGGATCTTCACGAGGTCTTCGTCGGACCTGGCCGGCAGATCCTCGTCCAGGTACAGCATGGATCTCAGGATCCGCCCGGGGACGTAGTTCTCGTCCTGGGCCAGCACCGACTGGAGCTTGAGCCAGGCCTTGAGCACGAGCCGACGCTCGTAGAGCGCCCGGGCGTACCGGGTCTGGATCCGCAGGTCGAACGGCGCGAGCTGGATCGCCTTCTCCATGGCCGCGAGCGCCTTCTCCCGCTCGCCCTGCTTCGAGTAGATCAGCGACAGCCTCTCGTGGGCCTCCAGGTGCTTGGGATCCGCGGCCACGGCGGCGGCCATCTCCCGGGCCGCGCCGGCCAGGTCTCCGCCGGCCTCGCATGTCATGCCCAGACCGAGCTTGCCCCAGGCCTGGCCCGGGTAGGCTTGCGCCAGCTCCTCGAACCCGCGGCGGGCGCCGGCCAGGTCTTCTTTGGCGAGCATGCACCGGCCGTGCAAGAACAGCATCCGTGAGTCCTTGGGGCTCTTGGTCAGCGCGAGCTCCACGATGGGAGCCGCCAGGTCCGGTTCGCCCGAATCCACGTAGTGCTGGCACAGGTTTCCGTAGGACAGCATGTCGTCCGGCGCCAGCTCGATCGCCTTCTTCAGGCACCGGATCGCCTTGGGCCTGTCGCCCTGGATGAGCAGCGCCTCGGCCACACCGTTCAAGGTGTACACGTCCTTGGGGTTGATCGTCAGGGCGGTGGTGAAGTGAACCACCGCGTTGGTGACGTCCCCGCGCCTCATCAGGAGCCGCCCGTACAGGAAGTGGGTGTAGAAGTCCTTGAGACCTCTTTCCAGCAGTCCGGAGAGGACCTCTTCGGCGGCTTCGAGGTCGCCCATCTCGAGGTAGACGAACGCCAGCTTGTTGAACGCCCGGGCCGACTTGGGGTTGAGCTGGCAGTACTCCTCGAGGATCTCCCTGGCCTTGTCCCAGTCGCCGGACCGGATGAAGATCAGCGCCTTCTTGTACTCTTTGGACTCCTCCTCGAGCGGTTCCGTTCGGGGCTGGCCGGGCTCCATGTAGGACCCTCTCAGGCCTGCTCGACGGGCAGGGTCAGGATGAACGACGTGCCCTTGCCCTCGACCGACTCGAAACTGATCGTCCCCCGGTGGCCCTCGATGATGGACTTGGAGATGGTGAGCCCCAGGCCGGTGCCGTCGGGCTTTCCCGAGGTGTAGAACGGCTGGAAGATCTGCGCCTGCTTGTCCGCCGGGATCCCCACCCCGGTGTCTTCGAACACCACCACCACGTGCGACGGCGGCGCCCCCGGCGACGCCCCCTGGGCGTGGACCTTCCGCGTGGCTATGGTGAGCGTCCCGCCTCTGGGCATGGCCTGGGCCGCGTTGAGCACGAAGTTGAGGAACACCTGCTGCAGCTGGCGCTGGTCCATCATCACGCCGGGGATGTCGGGCTCGAGTCGCTTCACGATCTGGACCCCCGGATGGCGGACCATGGCCGGTCGGCTCAGCACGACCGTGTCCTCGAGCACCTGGTTGAGCGAGCCCTTGGCGAGCTGTCTCGGGCCCTTCCTGGCGAAGCCCAGCAACCCTTCCAGCACGTGCTGTATCTGCAGCACGGCCTTCTCGATGACCCTCATCTGGTGGTAGAAGTCCGCCTCGTCCTTGTACTTTCTGAAGTACATCTGGAGGTACCCCGAGATCGCCGTGAGCGGGTTGCGGATCTCGTGGGCCAGCCCCGCTGCCAGGTGCCCCATGGCGGCCATCTTCTCCGACTGGACCAGCATGTCTTGTTGCGCCTGGATCTTCTGCAGGCTGGCCTTCAGGTTCGTGAGCAGCATGGAGTTCTCGATGGCCACGGCCACCTGATCGGCGAACGCCTTCAGGAGCAGGAAGTCGGAGGCGTTGAACGAGTTGGAGCTCATCCGGTTGTCGACGTACAGGACGCCCCGCTTCTCGTCCCTGTACTTCAGAGGCACGCACATGGCCGAGCGGATGTTGTACATCTGGATCGACCCGGAGGTCTGGAACCGCTCGTCCACCAGGGCGTCGTTCGTGAGGATCGCCTCGCAGGTCTTGAAGCAGTGGAGGGCGATCGACCGCGAGATGGGGAGGATGTCGCCCTCCTTCTCGTGCTCCTTTTCGTGCTCTTTCACACGCCGGACCTTGGTCTCCAGCTCGCCGCCCTCGCCGAGCAGCATGATGAACCCCCGGTCGGCGGACATCACCTCGAGGGCCAGGTGGACGATCTGCCCGAGGAGCACGTCGGTCTCCATCATGGTGTTGACGATGCTCGACACCTTGTAGAGGATCAGCAGCTTGGAGACCACGTCTTCTTGCTGGACCCGCTCGCGAAGCAGGGTGTGGATGTCCTTCTCGAAGGACTGGCGGAGGATCTCCTCGCCGGATCGGACGATGCGGGGAGTGCCGGCGTGGGCGCCCCGCCCCGGAGGGATCAGAGTATCCACGCCGGGCGACACCGGATCCTCGGGTACCGGCGCCACGGGAGGCTCCGGGAGGCCCGGGCGTCTGTGCTCCGCCTTCTCGAAGGTGAGCTTGGTGCCCCCGACCTCGACCACCTGGCCGTGGGAGAGCTTGGCCTGGATGACGGTCTCGCCGTTCAGCCTGACGCCGTTGGACGACTTGAAGTCGAACAGCTCGTAGCTGTCGCCGTCGCGCACGATGAAAGCATGACGACCGGAAACGAGCGGGTCGTTGACCTGGATGTGGCACGTCTGCTCACGACCGATCAAGGTCAGGCTCGAATCCAGCGGGTACTTGCGCCCCCGAACTATGAGGTAAGCCTTTGCCATGGCCGATTTCCGCATCATTATAGGTTTGGCCAACAGGCGATTCCAGCGTTTTCGACAGGCCTGAAGGACGGTCCCGTGGATCCGGGTCAGGGGTGTGGTGGGCATGCAACTGTTCTGTCCCCGTTGCGGCGGCTACTGTCCCCCGCGCGTCCAGTTCTGCAAGATCTGCGGCGGCAAGGTCGCCACCCTGAGGCAGGCGCTCGCCGACATTCTCGGGGGGCCGATCGTCATCGCGGCAGGGCCTCCACCCCCGCCGCGGCCTGCCGCCGGGCCCGTGGCCGCCGGGCCTCCTCCCGTCGCGCGAGCGACCCCTGCCAGGCCGGCAGCACCCCCGCCGCCCCCGCCCCCTCCTCCGTCGAAGCCGCCGCCTCCACCGCCCTCGCTGGATTTCGGCCTCGGCATCGATCCGCAGCCGTCGCCAGCCCTGGACGTCGGGGGCGCTGACGGCCTCGGCGGCCCGCTCGACGGCGGGTTCGGCGGCCTCGCCTCGTTCAGCCTGGGCGACGCTCCCCAGCAAGACAAGCTGTTCTCGTTCGGCTCCGATCAGCCCGCCTCCGATCCGCTCCTGTCGACCGGCTCGGGGGGCGGCGGCGCGCCGCTCTTCGACATGGGGTCCCCCGGGTCCAGCCCGCTGGAGAACCTGGACATCTCCGGCCTTCCCAAGAGCGGCGCCGGCGGAGGGGGCGGCTCTTCCGGAGGCGGAGGGAGCGATCTGTTCAACACGTCGGATCCCGGGGGGGCGCCCGACTTCGGCGGTCTCGGCGAGTTCACCGTGTCGGGCGCCGGCAAGGTGAACTTCGGCGATCTGGACAGCGGCATCGGCGGTCAGGGTGCGGGAACCCAGAGCGGCAAGGGGCTGTTCGACCTGGACGCTCTGGCGGCCAGCAACGTGCCCGCCTCGAAGCCCGCCGTGGCGGAGCCCGAGATCGATTTCTCCCTGCTGTCGAACCCGGACAAGAAGAAGGTGCTGAAGAGCCTCGAGGACCTGGACTTCTCGAAGAGCGAGCTCTCCGGATCCGGGGCCTCCAAGCTGCTGGACGGCGACCTGGACTTCACGGGCCTGTCGTCGCCGGCCACGTTCAAGGGCACGGATGACTACCTCTACAACATGGACGAGATGCCCAGCCTCGGTGGCGCCAAGGGGCCGGCCGACGACCCGTTCGCCACGCTTCTCAACCAGCCGGCCCGACCCAAGGGGCAGCAGCCCGCCTCGCTCATCAACCCCAGCGATGTGGCCGAGGTGGAGAAGGAGCTGAACAAGGTCCAGCAGGCCGCCCCGGCAGCCGGCGGCAACCTCAGCCTGGTGCTGTACCAGGGCAGCCGGGCGATCAAGAAGTTCCTCATCAAGGACGGAGAGACGGTGATCGGGCAGCGAGACGACGTGGCCAACGTCATTCCCGATGTCGATCTGGGCGAGTATGACGCGGTCGGTCTGGTGGCGGTGAAGCACGCCAAGGTCATCAGGGAAGGTGACCGCTACTTCGTCAGCGACATGATGCAGTCGACCGGGACGCAGCTCAACGGCAAGCCGCTGGGGAAGGAATCTCGCTACGCCATCAAGATGGGAGACACGATCACGCTGGGCGGCGGCATCACCCTCAAGCTGGAGGCGTAGCCCGGCGGATCGAGATCTCGTCAGGCTCCCGGGAGCTCCGCTGCGCGGGCCCGCGAGCGCCCGTGGGGTCCGGGGGAGGCGATGCGCAGCAGCGGCCCCCCCGGCTTCGACGCCATCCGGTGCTACAGGGTCTCGAACATCCGGCCCGGGGCGTTCTCGGAGTGAGCCGGTCTGGTGGCGATCGTCACCTCGATCATCAACCCCAGGGCCGCCACGCCGGCGAGGCACAGGGCGACGAAGGCGCCCCACCGGGCAGGGAAGTGGCCCTGGGCCGCCTCGCCGACCGTCCGGACCAGGAAGATCACCATCAGCGCCCCCCAGCACGCGATGCCGATCAGGTGGTCGAGCGGGTGACCGAAGGCGCCACAGATTCGCATCAGGTAGAGAAACCCGGAGACGCCCATCACGACGACCGTGGTGCCCAGGGTTCCCTCCAGGGCCTGGGCCAGGTCGGACGCGGATTCCTCGTCGGGACGCTTCATCGATCCCGGTCTCGGCTTCTTGGCGGCTATGCGAACCCCTCCTTGGCCAGGCGCTGCGGGCCCAGATAGCGCAGCCAGCTGTCGGGAACGGTCCGCATGCCGATCGAGAAGAGCATGTTCACGACGCCCTGAGGACGTCGGGGGGGCCGTATCAGCAGCATCCCTGCCTGGTCGGGCGTGCGCCCGCCCTTGCGCCGGTTGCACGAGGTGCAGCAGGTGACGACGTTCTCCCAGATGCTGCGGCCTCCGTGGGACTTGGGCACCACGTGGTCGATCGTGAGCTCGTTGGGCCGGTACACCTTGCCGTCGTACTGGCAGGTGTACTGGTCTCTCCAGAAGACCGACGAGCGCGAGAAATGCACCCGCGCCCGCGGCGCCTTCCGGATGAACTTCAAGAGTCGAAGGACCGACGGCACGCGCATCGAGAAAGAGACAGAACGGACCT
>JACQZM010000013.1:19820-37259 GCA_016213885.1 Candidatus Rifleibacteriota bacterium
GCTGGCGTTGAGAAGAAGAGACGTACAGCCCGGCACAGGCCCCTCCTCCGGGACGGGAGTCTACCACACCGCCGAAAGACCGGTCCAGGACGGCGTGGATCGGCTGCCCGACCGTCTGCCAGGCGGCGTCACCGTCCGGACTAGCACCGACGACCTGGAGGCGGTGCGGCGCGTCAGCAGCCCAGCACGGTGCGCACGCAGCTCAGGATGTCCTCGCCGCGGCACGGCTTCCGCAGCACCCTGTAGAACCCTCGCTCCCGGAGCTGCTTGGCGTCCACCTCGACGATGCCGGTGAGCAGCACGATCGGCAGGTCTTGCTGCAGGGCGCGGATCGTCGCCACGAACTCCAGGCCGGAGGTGGCGGGCCTGGCGTGGTCCATGAGCACGATCCCGTACTGGTTTTCCGCGAGCTTCCCGAGCGCTCCGTCGCACGTCGAGGTCACGTCGACCCGGAAGCCCTCCTCGGTGAGCAAGAACTGGAGGTAGTCCCGGACGGCCTCCTCCTCGTCGACGACGAGCACCCTCCTGGGCCTCGTGCCCGGAAGCGGGGCCGTCACCGCCGGGGCCGTCTCGGCCTCGGGGGATGCGGGTTGCTCCGTGGCCGGCAGCGTGATGGTGAACGTGGTGCCCCGACCCTCCTCGGACTCGACCACGATGGAGCCGCCGTGGTTCCTGACGATGGTGTGGCACACCGAAAGCCCCAGGCCGGTTCCCAGCCAGTCTTGCTTGGTCGTGAAGAACGGATCGAAGACCCTGGTGAGGTTCTCCTTCTTGATGCCGACGCCGGTGTCGGAGACGGTGAGGATCACCTCGCCCGACCGCGTGGTGGTGCGGGTCTTGATGATCCCCCCCTGAGGCATCGCCTGGGCGGCGTTGAGAAAGAGATGGGTGAGGACCTGCAACAGCTGATTGTCGTCGCCCATCACCGGGGCGGTTTCCGGCCCGGCCTCGTTGACGAAGGTGATGTTTCTGAACATCGGTTGCAGGCTGACGATCTGAACCGAATTGGCCACCAGCTCCGACACGTCCACGCGGCCCAGCTGGGCCGAATGTACCGACGGCAGATAGAACTGCCGCATGTCGTAGACGATCCGCCGGATCCGCTCGGCCGCCTCGAGCGCCTTCCGCAAGATGGCCGACTGGGCCTTCCCGACCTGTTCCAGCACGATCTCCAGGTTGCCCGTTATCACGAAGAGCGGGTTGTTGATCTCGTGGGCGATGCCCGCGGCCAGCTGACCGAGGCTGGAGAGCTTCTCCATCGTCATCAGCTGGTCCGGGGACAGGGACACCGCGCCGGCTCCGGACCCGGTCTTCAGCCGCCGGGTCTCGAGGACGCATCCGAGGAGCCGGGCCGCGGCGACGGCCATACGCTCCTGGGGGGTGCCGGTGCCCGGCGGGGGCCTGAGCCACAGGAGACCGTAGACCGTCTCGGGGGTGTCGATGGGCAAGAGAAGCCCCATGGCCATGCGCCCGGTCTGCCTGCTGGCCAGCGCCCGGCCGGGTAGCTCGATGCCGGACCGGATCTCCTCGGGAAACCCTTCGGGACCCGGGTACGACGCCATGAGGCCGTAGATCGGACCGGGACGGCCGTCGCACCCGTAGAGCGCCACTCTCGGGACCTCGAGCAACCGGGCGAGCTTCGGCGCCAGCGTCTTCAGACGAGGCACCAGCGGCCCCTGGGTTCCCAGGGCCAGCTCCTCGGCGAACGCCTGGATCGATTCCAGGGTCTGGGCGCTCCACGCGTCCTTCAGGTGACTGAGGAAAGAGAACCGGTTCCGAGGCTCGATGTGGTCTTCTCGAAACGGCAGGTGGGGCGGAAGCTCGTCGTCTGGCAGGGCCCCTTCGAGGAAGAGCAGCGGCGGGTTCCCGGCCCGACGGAGCGCCTCTTTGAGCGCCGGCTGCCGACCGGCCTCCCGGTCGAGCAGGATGAGCCACGGCCGCTCGGTCTCGAGGGACCGGATCGCCTCATCGACGGTCGACGGATCTTCCAGCGGAGGGAGACCCAGCGCCTCCAGACACTCCCGGGTCTCGACCGAGACCGGGTGGGAACCGATCAGAAGGACACGTTTCACGCGATGCGCCTCTCGCCAGCGGGTCCACGGAGCCTGGAGGGCGTTGAAATCACGGTGACGAGATCGGCCAGGGCCACCGGCCCTACATGGTCACCCGCCACCGGCGTTCGTGGCCCCGGGTACCGAGCCTCGGACTCGGGAGCCGCGCGCCGTGCGCCGCCGCCGCAGTGAGACTCGGGGTCGACGAGGTCAGGTCCGAGTCGGGCTCGCAGAGCGGCAGAACCCAGCAAACATACCAAGGGTGGAACGTGGGCGTCAAGAGAAGCGCCGGATCCGGATCGCGCCCCCGGGCGCGACCTGGACGCGTCACCCTTCAGGGTCCGGCCGCGGGTCCGGTCTCCGGCCTGAGATAGTCGATCTTCAACGTGCCGGCCACGCCGGGTGGCGTGCCGATGTCGACCTGGCTGGGGAAGCGGCCCGTGTCCAGGGCACCCTGGCCGGACATGGATCCTCGCCCGATGATCCCCTCGGCCCTGACGACCGGCTCCTGGACCTCCGATTCCCGCCTGAACTCCAGCGCCGTGGCCTGGATGACCGGCTGGGGGTAGCGGCTGAACGTGTTGTTGTAGGCGTTGCGGATGTACGCCGGCTGGGAGAGTGTTCCCAGGACACGGATCTGCGAGTTGGCGCGGATCCGATCGTCCTTGGGGAGCTCCTTGGGGGTCTTCAGCGTGAACCAGCGGGCCATCTCCGTGTTGGACCGGAACCCCGCCGCCCCTGTCCGCACCAGGTTCGTGTTGCCGAGGCGCGACGGCCCGGTGAACCCGGGGAGAATCTCCACCGAGTCGCGGCGGCGGCCCCTCTCGTCCCCCTCGTTCGTGGTGAACCGGTCACGCAGATCGGTGCTGACCACGACCTCGGCGCCCTCGCGGCGGTTGTCGATGGAGACGATCCACCCTCTGAAGTCGACGGTCCGGCCCTCCTTCCACATGGTTGGCTGGCGGATCACCTCGTCGAAGGCGAGCCGCTTGTCCAGGTAGCCGAACTCCCGGGCCTGCTGCTCCTTCTGGATGGCGGCGATCTGTCGCCTGATGTTGGCCAGGGTGAAGTCGACCACGACCAGCTTGACCTGGGCGTCGGAGCTCTCCTCCGGGGGCAGGTTGCCCTGCTTGAGGGCGGCCACCAGCTCCTCCTTGGCCTTCTTCCAGTTCTGGGTCTGGTAGTAATAGACTCCGTTGGCGTAGTGGGTGAGCCCCACGTCCTTGGCCATGGCATCGCTGGTCGCCTTCAGCTTGAGGTCTTGCGGGTTGAGCCGGGAGGCCGCGCTGGTGTACCGGAAGGCGTCCGACTTGTCGCCCCTGGCCGTGGCGATCTTGGCCAGCAGATCGAAGATCCGGGGGTTCTGGGGATCGCTGGCAAGCGCTTCCCGGGCCTCGGTGTCGGCCTCCCAGAAGCTGCCCACCTGATAGAGGCAGAAGGCCAGCGACGTGCACAGCTGCGGCGAGTGGGGGAGCATGGCCTTGGCCGCCTTGTAGCAGCGGACCGCGGCGAGCGGGTTCTTCAGGCCCTGGTACGCATCACCGGCGAGGACGTGGAGGCTCCCGTCGTTCGGGTTCTCGGCGATGAGCTGCTCGATCACGAGGCGAGCGTCGTCGAATCGCCCGGCCTTGAGCAGGTCGTGGACCCCGGCGACCTTCCGGGTGTGGTCGGCCCGGGCCGTGATGCTCCGGACATCGAGCTCCTGCCTGGGCCTGGGGGCCACGTAGAAGCCCAGCCGGCGCACGGCCTCGGCGGCTCCGGGGAACGACGGCTCCAGGGTCAGCGCCTCCTGGTACTGCTTCAGCGCCAGGTCGTACTTCCGCTGCCTCTCGAAGATGCGCCCCAGCTGGAAGTGGGGCTGCGGCTGGTTCGGGTTGATCTTGAGCGAATGGACGAACTCGTTGAACGCTTCCCTGTCCTTGCCGGAGTACAGCAACGCCAGGCCGGCCATGTTGTGGAGATAGGCCTCGTCCGCCGACGGCGCCGGCGCCGGGGAGATCGACAGAAGAACCAGCACCGGGAGGATGATCGCGCAGCGTCCGTGGATGTGCATGGCCCCGACCCCCGTGTTTCGATCCTCCCCAGTATAGCTTTCGGCCACCCGACCGTTCCATCGGGAGAAAATGTCGGATCGTCGCCTTGCAGGGTATCGAGACGCCCCCTTGTCCGGGGTCTTTACCCGGCGTATCTTCCCGGAAAGAGGTGTCAGCGCTCCCGGGGCGTCCATCATGCCGCAGCGGAAGATCCCGATCAACGACCTGGTCAACTTCATCGTCAAGGTGCGGTATCACGCCTGCCAGGAGGGCGACGAGAAGCGGCACGTGCTCTTCATCCGGACCATGGCGAACCGGATGTTCCAGAACTACATCGGGTACACCTACCGGGGAGAGCACCGGATCAAGGCGCGAGGGGAGCAGCCGTTCGCCGACAGCGTGGCCCGCAGAAAGTCCTACGAGGCTCGATGGAAAGAGACGGCCCCGGCCGAGGGGTGCGTGAAGGTCAAGTTCCTGGGCCACGCCGGCTTCCAGGTCGTGGGCAGCCGGGTCCTCTTCTTCGACCCGTTCATCACGGGGAACCGGTGGTGCACGACGGACCTCGGGGCGGTCCGGGGGGCCGACGTGGTGCTGGTGACCCACGACCATCCCCACCACGTGGGAGACTCCTTCGAGATCTGCCGGCGCACCGGCGGCACCCTGGTGGGGATCACCGGGCTGGCCGAGGGCGAGAAGGGCCGCGGCGTCCGGTTCCAGGCGATGAACCTCGGTGGGAAGATCGACCTGGATGGCGTCGTGATCCACATGGTACAATCGGTCCACGTCGGGAAGACCCTGCCCGCCGCAGGCTACGTCGTGGAGCTGGACGGCTGCGTTCTCTACCACGCGGGGGACACGGCGTTGTTCGAGGGCCTGGGGCAGATCGGCACCGATTTCGAGGTGGATGTGGCCTGCCTGCCCATCGGCGATCGGTTCGGCATGGGCCCCCGTGAGGCGGCTCGCGCCGTGGAGCTGATCAAGCCCCGGTTCGTGGTGCCCATGCACTACGGCACCCGTCCGGAGATCGAGCAGGACCCTGACGAGTTCAGACAGCTGGTGGCGGAGCATTCCGAGGTCCGGGTGCTGCACCCGGGAGAGTCATTGGTCTTGAACGCGAGGAAGGTGCATCGTCCATGAAGCCGGGTGGGAAGAAAGAGGTTTCCGACTACGAGATCAACGGGTCGGTCCGTCGTGAGCTCGTGATGCGCGGCATCGACCTCACGGACCTCCGCTACCGTTGCTCCGGTGGCGCCGTGGAGCTGTCCGGAAAGATCAGGTTCAAGGAGCCCAAGGCCCCCTACCAGGTCATCAAGGAGCTCACCCTCCTCGAGCAGTCCATCTCGGCGATCCGCGGTGTGAAGCGCGTCCACATGGAGTTCGAAGACTGGCAGCGCTCCGCCGGCAAGTGGTCCCGGACCGTCGACGACGACGAGAAGAAGCCCGACGAGGGCGGCGAGACCCAGGCCGGGGGCTGACGGGTCGGGCCGCGGGTCGCCCCGGGGCCCGGTCAGGGCCTGGGGAGCGGCCGCCGGAGCCGCCCGGTCAGAGGCCGGCCAGCGGAGCCGGTTGACCTGAGCCCCGGGCCGGCTTAACGCATGGGTCGCGAGGTGGCCCATGCGAACTCTCATTGCTTGCGTCCTGGTCCTCTTCCTCGGGTTCTCCACCGACGCCGGAGCCGTCACCAAGGAGGACCTCTGCCGCAAGTTCCCCACCGTCGAGGCGGCGCTCCACTCGCTGGGCGCCATCGACGTGGGCCACACGATCGAGCACCACCTCGTCTACCGGGAAGAGCCGGGTCGCCGCAGCCTGGAGCACATGGTGGTCCACACCGGGCTCGCCCTCGAGGACCTCGACGCGGCCCTGAGGCCCGACATCACGGTGTGGGACGACCCGGTGGCCAAGATCTCCAAGGGCAGAAAGCGGTGGAGGATCGGCACGGTCCACGAGGACCTGACCGTGGAGGTGCTGCCCGAGCTCAGAGAGGCGTTCCCCGGACCCCACCGCAGGCAGCTCCTCCGACGTGGCCGGATCCGCTTCCACGTCGCCGGGGGGGGCCATGCCACCTTCCGGATCGACACGGTGCAGCACCACGGCGACGAGCGTCGGTTCCTGGTGGCCAACAGGGGACGACAGTCGCTGGTGCTGGGCGAGCTCTATGCGCTGGCTGACAGACCCGGGTGGCGCGACGAGAGCCACTTCGCCGGGCCGACCTACCTTGCGGACTCCGAGGTCGAAGGGGCTCTGCGACGGGACATCACCGGCTTCGAGACGCCGTGCGCACCGCTGATGGCGCTCCACCCCACGGTCCTCTATGGAGTCAAGATCTACCCCCGGTACCTGGACCGCTTCGACGAGGCCCGGGGACCGGTGCTCAGGGATCTCGACCCCGACCCGGAAGGCCCCCCGGACAAGCCCGGGCCAGCGCCGTCACCCTCGCCGGAGTCCTCT
The DNA here is from genome assembly GCA_016213885.1 of Candidatus Rifleibacteriota bacterium. GTDB lineage: Bacteria > Muiribacteriota > UBA6191 > JACPRK01 > JACQZM01 > JACQZM01. Next base: position 26,353 of record JACQZM010000013.1, read on the forward strand.
CCGGGGCCTGGCGCCTCGCCGAGGCCGTCGCCGATCAACAAGCTCCCCTCCCCCGAGGGCACGATGATCCCTGCCAAGCCGGTCGCGTCGCCGTTCTCCACGGTACCGCTACCGGCGGCGTCGCCGGTCCCGGCCACCTCCCCCAAGCCGGCTGGCGGGCCGTCGTTCCCGGTCACGCCGACGCCTGGGGTCAAGAAGCCGTAGTCAGGCGAGGCCACTCCCCTCCGCTTTTGCGTTGACAACCGGGGCGGTTGGCTCTACCCTCGGGCTCCGATGGTCGCGACCCTCGAGCTGATGTATCTCAAAGTGCTTCCGTGGGCGCTGCTGGCCGTCACGGCGGCGGTGCTCAGGGACTTCTGGTCTCTCATCTTCTTGACCTTCGTGGTCGGCTCCCTGATGAACGCCATCGTCACGAAGATCGTGACGCGGACCGGCAGGCCCTGGCGGAGAACTCTCTGCCTGTCCTACATCGTCCTCGTCACCATCATCGTCACGACGCTCATCCTCATCCTGCCGAGGGCCTGGCGTCAGGGGATCCACTTCGGCAAGGACCAGCTCCCGCAGTTCAAGGCGCAGGTCGAGCAGTACATCCTGGATCACACCGACAAAGAGAACTACTCCAAGATGAGAGAGGCGATCGGACGCCACATCGAAGAGCTCTCACCCGCCCGCGTCCTGACCGATGCGGCCCGGATCGTCCAGGCTTTCGGTCGGATCCTCCTCTTCGTCTTCCTGTCGATGGTGTTCTCGTTCCTCATCCTGTTCGACACGACGTTCGTCATCGAGGGGGCCCACTGCCTCAGAAAGAGCCGGCTGGGCTGGATCTACTGCGAGGTCGAGGCTCCCGTGGTGGAGTTCTTCCGCATCGTCGGCAAGGTGTTCGACGCCCAGATCGTCATCGCCGTGGTCAACACGACCCTGACCGCGGTGGGCATGCTCGTCCTGGGCATCCCGGGCGTCCTGTTCCTGTCCATCGTGGTCTTCCTGTGCGGCCTGATCCCGGTCATCGGGGCTTTCCTGAGCTCGGTGCCGATCCTGATCACCGCTCTCGTCCAGCCCCCGGGCATCATCCTCGTGATCAAGGGGCTCGTGATGATCCTGCTCGTTCACGCCATCGAGGCCTACGTGCTCAACCCCAGGATCATGGGGGAGCACCTCCACCTGCCGCCGCTGGTGGTCATGGTCTCCCTGCTGGTCGGAGAGCACTTCTTCGGTATCTGGGGCGTTCTCCTCGGCGTGCCCGGGATCACCTACGTCATCCACTGGTTCGCAAAGCAGGGCGCCCGGTCCGGCTGTCCGGCCGCCGAGCCGCTTCGCCCGGCACCTCCTCCCGCCGATGGCTAGGTTGATTCGCTTCCACGCCCGTCTGCGTCATGCACCTTTGGCTCCTCACCGTTCTCGTCTGGGTCCTGCTGGTGTCATCGGCTGCTCCGAGCGGCCTGGCCAGAGGTAAGGAGGTCATCGTGGTGAAGGAGCGCTCCCTGGTATCCCGGTTCGTCTACAGGGAGGGAAGCCTGGTCACCCAGTCGAGCTGGACCCCGCAGGGCCGGCCGGTGAGGGGATGGACCTCACCGCTCGCGGGCCTCGCCTCCTTCTACGGCGGGGGCGACATATTCACCGGATCGGCCACGGCCAGCGGCGAGATCCTGAACGATCGGGCGTTCACCGCGGCTCATCGCACCTTGCAGATCGGAACCATGGTCAGGGTGACGAACTCCGTCAACGGCCGGTCCGTGGTCGTCCGGATCAACGACCGGGGGCCGTTCTTCAGAGACAGGGTGATCGATCTCTCCCAGTCGGCGGCCCGGACGCTCGGGGTCGAGCAGAGCGGGCTCGCTCCGGTGACGCTGGAGATCCTGAGCACGCCGGGGACCGGCACCGCCGGGAGTCGATAGCGAAGATGGGTCAGGTTGGGCTGCAGGATGGCCGGTGAGGACAGGGGTCAAGGGCAGGAGGCGCTGGCCAGGGCCGCCCAGCTCGCCAGGGAGGCCGCCCAGGCCCGGTCCGAGCACAGACTCAGCGAGGCTCTCGGCCTGGCGCGGCAGGTTCTGAAGATCCGGGAGGAGAACCTCGGAAGGTCCCATCCCGACGTGGCCACCGCGCTTCACGATCTCGCCCTGATCGTTCACGCCCAGGGCGACCTCAAGGAGGCTCGCCCCCTCTACATCCGGGCCGCCAGGATCCGCGAGAGGACCCTGGGGCCGCATCACCCCGCGGTGGCCTCGGTGCTGCAGCACCTGGGGAGTCTCCACCTCGGGCAGGGTGACAAGCCGATGGCCATGGCGTTCTTCCGCAGGGCCGTGACCGTGCTGGAGAACGCCGGCGACGCCAACGAACCGGCCCTGGCCAGCGTGCTGGTCGACTGGGGCGGCCCGCTGACCGATCTGGGACGGTTCTCCGAGGCGCTCCGCTGCTATCGGCGGGCGCTGACGATCCGGAAGCGGATCCTGGGAGAGGACCACCTGGACACCGCCTTCGTGCTGGGCGAGGTGGGCGTGCTGATGTACCGGCGAGGCGACCTGAGGGCGTCTCAGCGATTCACGGAGCACGCCCTGCACATCAGGGAACGGGTGCTGGGCCCCGATCACGAGCTGGTGGCCGGGACGTTCGAGAATCTCGCCGCGATCGTCAAGACCGCCGACGGGGTGGCCGCGGCGCGGCCGCACTACGAACGCGCTCTGGAGATCCTGGAGCGGATCCACGGTCCTCACCACTCGAGGCTCCTGGATTCGCTGCTGGCGCTGGTGCGGATCCTCGGCGAGCAGGGCGACATCCAGAGGGCCCGGGCGCTCTGCGAGCGGGCGCTCTCCATTCGAGAGACCGTGAAGGGGCCCCACGACCCGGAGGTGGCCCAGACCCTGAACACGCTGGCCACGCTCCTCTTCCAGGAGGGAAGCGCCGCCGTGGCGATCTCGCTGCACGAGCGGGCCCTGTCCATCCAGGACCGGACCCTTGCGAAAGACCATCCCGCCATCGCTTCCACTCTCAGGGACCTGGCCTACGTGCTCCACTCCGAGGGACATCTGGCCCAGGCCAGGGCGGCGCTCGAGCGGGCGCTGGCGATCCACGAGAAGGTCTCCGCACAGGAGCCGGTGGTGCTGGCCGGGGTGCTGAGAGACCTGGCCAACGTGCTCCGGGCGCAGGGAAGCAGCCTCGAGGCCGAACCGCTTCTGGAGAGGGCTGCGAAGCTCATCGAGGGCGCGCCGCAGACCGACCCTGCGTGGTCGGGGATCTTCTTCCAGCTCGCCGATGTCAGGGCCGAGCTGGGAAAGGCGAGCCAGGCCGTGGAGCCCTGCCGCCGGGCCTTGACCCTGGCCGAAGAGAGCTCCGGACCCGACGACCCCGGACTGCTGCCCCTGGTCGATCGGCTCGGAGAGATCCAGATGACCAACGGGGCGCTCGAGGAGGCCAGGTCGCTGTTCGAGCGGGCGCGGGGCTTGGCCGAGAAGCTCCACGGACCGGACCACGTCCGCATCGCCCTCCAAGCCAACCAGCTCGGCGACTGCCTCGACCGGCTGGGGGACGAGTCCGCGGCCCTGGAGCAGTTCGATCTGGCGCTGAGGCTCGCCCTGGACGGCGAAGAGAAGGCGCCCCGACAGGCGGCCCGGGCGCTCGACGGCCAGGCCCGGGCCCACTTCAGGGCCGGACGGCTCGACGAGTCGCTGGCCCTGCTGGAGAGGGCCTGCGAGCTGCTTCGCGAGACGTTCGGCGAGGAGGACCCGGGCTGCGCCCAGCTGGCCACCGACATCGGAGGGGTGCTCTGGTCCTCCGGCGATCTCGCCGCGGCCAGGGCGCAGTACGAGCGGGCCCTGGCCCAGCAGGAGCGGGCGGGGGCGCCGCACCACATCCTGGCCAGCACCCTGGACTGCCTGGCATCGGTGACGTTCGCCCAGCACGACCTTCCCGCGGCCAGAAAGACCTGCGAGCGGCTGCTCTCGCTGCGTCAACGCCGGCCGGGACCGCGTCACCCGGAGACCGCGCAGGCCATGTTCCGGCTCGCCGCCGCCCTGCACGGCCTGGGGCAAGACCAGGTGGCCCGGCAGCTCCTCGAGCAGGCCCTGACCATCGAGGAGGAGACGCTGGGAAAGGACCACGTGGAGGTCGCGAAGACCCTGGACGCGCTGTCGTCGCTGCTTCTTGCCGACGGCCGCGGGGATGCCGCCACCCAGTGCCTCAGGCGGGCCCTGGCGATCGTGGAGGCCGCCCGGCCGGCCGATCATCCCGACGTCGGAGGAGCCGCCAGCGAACTGGCCGACGTGCTGATGATGCGAGGCCAGTTCGACGAGGCCAGGCCGCTGTACGAGCGGGCCCTGTCGAGCTGGGACAGCACGCCCCGGGTCGACGAACAGGCGGTGGCGTCGACCCTCGAGGGGCTGGCCAGGGTCCTGGCCGCCCGGTCCGATCCGGCCGGCGCTCGAGGCCACCTCCAGCGCTGTCTGTCGCTTCTGGAGCGCCACGCCGGGGCCGACTCGCCGGACCTCGCCCGACCTCTGGTGAGCCTGGCCGGCGTGCATCGCGATCTGGGCGAACTCGACGCTGCTCAGCAGTGCCTCGAGCGGGCGCTGGCGCTGCGCACCGCCGCCCTGGGCCAGGACCATCCGAGCGTCGCCGAGGTCGTCCTGGAGCTTGCGTCGCTGATGGAGTGCAAGCAAGACCTGGAGTCCGCGCGGGACCTCTACGAACGGGCGCTGAGCAAGAGGGAGGCGGCTCTCGGCCCGGACGACCCGTCGCTGTTCCAGGTGTTGAACCGCCTCGGATCGTTGCTGCACGCGATGGGGGATCTTCCAGGCGCCAGGGGCCTGCTGTTCCGTGCTCTGACCATGGCCGATCGGGCCGACCTTCTGGATCCGCTGGCCCGGGCCGGTCTGATCCTCAAGCTGGCCTCGGCCCAGGAAGGCCCCGAGGGTCTTCCGAACAGACGATCGCTGCTGGAGCACGCCCTGGCCATCAGGGAGCGGGCGCTGGGCTCCGACCACCCCGATGTCGTGTCGATCAGGGCCCAGCTGGGCACGCTGCCGGGGGTCCCGGTGACCACGGGACGCGCGTGTCCCCGGTGCGGGTCGCCGGACGTGGAGGAGCCGCCGCCGGCTGGTCAGGCGCCCTCTGCCGATGGTCCCAGGAAGTCCATCAGCCGGTGCAGGCGCTGCAACCACGAGTGGGGATCGGTCGTTCCGTCCGTGATGAAGCTCAACTAGAGACCCGGCGGGCCGGCGGCTCGGGCCGCGGTCGGTGAGCAGCCCCGGGACTTGGAGGTGTCCGGTGGACTTGATGGCGCTCGGTCAGAGGCTCCAGGAGTTCTTCCAGAAGTCCGGGATCAAGCACGATCTGCTGGGGAAGATCGACGAGCATGGCGCCGCGTTCTTCTTCGATCTGACCCGGCCGCTCACCTGCGGCTTCTTGAGCTGCGAGGACAACGCCGAGGATCTCCGGTTCTCCACGGTCAGCCTGGCCATCTCCGTGGGCGAGACCGCGACCCGGTCGAATGAGGACCTGCTCGCCCTCTTCGCACTGAACGGCAACTTCTTCGACGCCAGCCTCACGGTCAGCCACATGCCCAGCGGCGTCATGCACCTGTTCGTGGCGAGGAAGTTCAAGGCATCGGACTATCGCATCGCCGACTTCGCCCACCACGTCTCCGACCTGCTCCGTCAGTACGACCTGTTCACGGCGAAGAGCTCGTAGGCCTCGTTCGCGACGAGACCGCGCCGGTCACATCCGATCGGGGGCGCGGATCCCCAGAAGCTGCAATCCCAGCGACAGCACCGTGGCCACGGCATGGGTGAGGATGAGCCTCGACTCTTTCAGGCCGGGCTCGGCCTTGAGCACCGGACAGTCGTGGCAGAAGCGGTGGTAGGTGCGGGCCAGCTCGAGCAGGAACGTGGCCAGGGTGTGGGGCTTGAGCGTCCTCGCCACGGTGTCCAAGGTCTCCGGGAACTGGCCCAGGGCCACCATCAGCCTGCGCTCGTGCTCGTGGCCGAGAAGCCCGGGCTGGAGCCTGGCCAGGTCGGGCTCGACCCCCTCCTCGGCCAGCTTCCGGAGGATCCCCCGTGCTCTCACGTGGGCGAACATCACGTACGGGGCCGTGTCTCCTTCGAAGTCCAGGACCTTCTCCCACTCGAACACGATGTCCTTGACCCGGTCGTTGACCAGATCGCCGAACACGATGGCGCCCAGCGCCACGAGCCTGGCCGTCGTCTCCCGGTCCTCGAGGTCGGGGTTCTTCTCCTCGATCTTGACCTTGGCCATCTCGACCCCCCGGGCCACCACCTCCTCCAGGAAGATCACGTTGCCCGACCGGGTGGACATCTTGCCCTCGGCGAACCTGTACTGGCCGAAGTCCACGTGGACGAAGCGGTCCTTGTTGGCGGGATCCAGCGCCGCCAGCATGGTGAACAGCTCGCGGAAGTGCTCTTTCTGCGGCATCCCGACGACGTAGAGCACCTTGTCCGGGGCGTAGGTCTTCAACCGGTACAGCGCCGCGGCCAGGTCGCGGGTGAGGTACAGGGTCGAGCCGTCGGACTTCTTGAGCAGCGCCGGTTTCTTCTCCGGGCCCATGGGGTAGACCAGGGCGCCATCGGACACGGTGGTCAGGCCCTTCTCGGCGAGAAGCGCCAGCGCCGGTTCCATCTTGTCGTTGAAGAACGCCTCCCCGTCCTGCGACTCGAAGGTGACGCCCAGGTCCTCGTAGAACCTGCCGAACACCTGGAGCGAGAGGCTGCGAAACCGCTGCCACAGCGCAAGCGACGGTTGGTCGCCCTCCTCCATGGCCTTGAAGGTGGCCCGGGCCTCCTCCTTGATGGCCGGGTCCTCGGAGGCGTTGGCCAACACGTAGATCTCGAACAGGTGTCGGATGGGATCGCGGGTCAGCTCCTCCTCGGACCCCCAGCGTCTCCAGCCGGTCACGAGGTACCCGAACTGGGTCCCCCAGTCGCCGAGGTGGTTGATGCCCACCACTTTCGCCCCGAGGTGCCTGAAGACCCGGCCCAAGGCGTTTCCCAGGACCGTGGACCGCAGGTGACCGATGGAAAGCGGCTTGGCGATGTTCGGCGACGAGAAGTCGATGACGATCGTGGCGGCCAGGTCCGACCGTCCGTAGCCGGCCTGGGTCGTCGCGATCTCCGGCAGGACGCGGCTGGCGAGAGAGCTCGCCGTGAGGCGGAAATTGACGTAGGGACCCTGGGCCGTCACCGCCTCGACGACGTCGTCGCATAGCAGCTGGGACGCCAGCCACGACGCCACCTTGGGGGGTGGGCTCTTCCGCTGGCGGGCCAGCAAGAAGCAGGGGAAGGCGTACTCGCCCAGCTTCGGGTCGGGGGGGATCTCCAGCACTCGTGCGGCCTGCTCCGCGGGAAGATCCGACACCTTGGCGATGCGCGAGGTGATGTGCTCTCTGAAGAAGTTGTGTTTGCTCATGGGATTGGGATGGTCACGGGTGCCCGGCCATCTTAAGCCCGGGAGCCGGCGGTTGACAACCCGCTGCAGGGTGGTAGAATCCGTCACCTGCCCCTCCTGATTCTCGCCCGGGGAAGACCACTCCGGCTCGCATCGACCGAAGGAGCCCGACCGATGGACCGTCTCGCCTGCCGCCGTCCGATCGTTCTGCTGCTCGTCGCGCTCGCCCAGGCTCTCTCGATCCCCGGGGTCTCCGGCGCCCAGGGGTTGCTCGACCTCCTGGGGGCGAAGCAGCCCGCCGTGGAGGAGGTGGTCGTCTCCGGCCCGGCCACCGAGCAGAACAAGGTGTTGCTGGTCCAGATCAAGGGGCTGATCATGGGACAGGTCGAGGGAGTGGTGGTCGAGCGCCCGGGCAGCCCGGAGCGGCTGCGATGGCAGCTCGAAAAGGCCATCAAGGACACCTGGGTGAAGGGCCTCCTGGTGGAGATCGAGAGCCCCGGCGGGGAGGTCACCGCCTCGGACGTGATGTACCACGCTCTCAAGGACTCGAGGAGCTACCACAAGCGGGTCGTGGCGCTCCTCGGCAGCGTGGCCGCCTCCGGGGGCTACTACGTGGCGGCCGGAGCCGATCAGATCGTCGCGCATCCGACCACGATCACCGGATCGATCGGTGTCTTGATGCACGCCATGAACGTGACCAGCCTGCTCGACAAGCTGGGCATGAAGGTCGCGGCGATCAAGTCGGTCAGCACGCCGCTGAAAGACATGATGTCGCCGCTTCGCGAGATGACCCCGGAGGAGCGAAAGCTGCTCGAGGGGGTCATCGACGAGCTCTACGACCGCTTCGTCGGCATCGTCGCCGACAGCCGGAAGCTGACCCGCGAACAGGCGAAGAAGGTGGCGGACGGTCGCATCTTCACGGCCAGGCAGGCCCTGGAGCTCAAGCTGATCGACGAGATCGGCTACCGGGACGACGCTTTCAAGGCTGTTCTGAAGCTCGCCGGACTGAAGTCGGCGAAACTGGTCCGGTACAAGAAGCCGGGCAGTCTGTTCGAGGCGCTGTCCGGCGTCAGCGGGCTGATGCAGCAGGTGTCGGGCCTCCTGGAGCCGGGCGGTATGGCCTCTCTCGGGTTCCCGAAAGTGATGTACCTGGCCCCGGTGGGCTGGTGAGCCGACGCCCCGTCGGGGCGAACCCCGGCCGGGCCTTCAGGGAGAACTCTCCCCGAAGAGGCGCGTAGAATTCCGCGCCCGCGGCAGCTATACTTGGCTTTGCAACCAGTGAGGAGGAGCCATGGGCCTAGTCCAGGGACTTTTCGGAAAGGCGAAGGGGTTCCTCCTCTGGCTTTTCGGATGGGAAGACCCGGTCCGTACGCCCGAGCAGATCATCGACGGCCACATCCACGAGATGACCGTCACGATGGGCCGGTGCAAGGTCCAGGTGGCCAAGCTCATCCAGGAGCAGCGAGTCCTCCAGGAGAAGATCCACAAGAACACCAACCAGATCACCCACTGCGTGCGCGAAGCCAGGAACGCCGCGACGCGGAACGAGGAAGAGGCTGCCCGGGACCACCTGAGAAAGAAGCACAAGCACGAGCAGGTCGGCAAAGCTCTCCAGAAGCAGCTCGACTTCTTCAAGTCCCAGTCGGAGCAGCTCGTCGACACGGTGCGCAACCTGGAGCTCAAGCTCGACGAGACCAAGCGCAAGAAGATGCTCCTGATGACTCAACGGCAGTGCGCGGAGGCGCAGCTGCTGCTCCACGGCGCCGGGGATGGCGCGGGCGGGGAGGGCGTCAAGGCGCTCTTGACCGAGCTCGAAGAGGACGTCATGCAGAAGCAGGCCAAGGCGTTCCTGGAGACCGACCTCAACTCCACGTCGCTGCCCGAGCCCACGGAGCAAGAGCTGAGGGAGGGCAGCGCGCAGCAGGTCGAAGACGAGCTGGAGCAGCTCAAGAAGCGCCTGGTCTCGAGCAAGAAAGACGACGAACCCGGCTCGGGGCCGGACTCGACCCCCGGCGGCGGCGACGGCATCGAGTTCCTGAGCTGAAGCGCTGTCCTCCAGCGCGCTGCTCGTCGGTCCGGGCGGCCAGGATCCCCCACCTGCTTCGGGGAGTCAGGCCTGTGATCATGCCTCGGCCTGGCTGCAGCGTCACCGAGGAAATGGAGGGGGTGCATTTGAAGTCGCGCTCGGGAGTGCGAAAGAGGAGAAGATCAGGTTGGAGGCCGCGTTGGGGGGAGAGAGGAAAGAGGAGGGGATCCGGATTGAGATCGCGCTCGGGGGCGCGACTCGGACCCGGCGAGGCGCCGAGTCTTCGCCGCTTTTGACAGGGTGGCACGCGCTCTGGCATACTCCAGGGGCCGTGTCTTCCCACCCCCAGGACTCCTCGACCCAGGGGCCAGCCCTGGAGGTCATCGTCGCTCGCTCGGCCGGGATCTGCTTCGGCGTCCGGTCCGCGATCGAGGTGGCGAGCCGTGAGCGACAGCCCATCCTGGGACCTCTCGTTCACAACCCGAAGGTCGTGGACGATCTGGCCAGGGCCGGGATCCCGATCCTCGAGCGCTACGAGGAGCTCGATCTGCTCGCGGCCAGGGGAGTCCGACAGGTCGTGATCACCCCTCACGGTTACCCCAGAGAGCTCAAGGAGCAGCTCCGCTCTCGCGGCATCGGCTACCACGATGCGACCTGTCCGGTGCTTCTCGACGGCGTCTACGGCAAGATCAGGCGCTTCGAGGAATCGGGGCGGTCGATCATCCTGATGGGCGATCCGGCCCATGCCGAGGTGATCGCCAGTCGCAGCTACGGCAGGCGCGTCCACGTCGTCCACTCCGAGACCGACGCGGACCGGCTGCCCCGCGACCTCGGCCGCGTCGTCGCCATCTGCCAGACCACGATCACCCTGGAGAAGTTCTCGCGCCTGGTGGAGTACATCCGGGCGAACGGCTACCCGGGGCTCGAGTCGGTGGACACACGGTGCAAGCCGGTCAAAGACCAGCAGGAGGGGGTGGAAGAGCTGGCCAGGTCCGTGGACGCCATGCTCGTCGTCGGCGGCCTCGACTCGTCGAACTCCCGCAGCCTGGCCCGGATCGCCGGGCGCCACCTGCCCGGGCGGACGTATCACGTCGACGATGCGGACCGCATCGACCCCGGCTGGTTGGTCGGGGTCCGTCGGCTGGGCATCGGCGCTGGCACGTCCACGCCGCGGTCCCAGCTCCAGGCCGTCATGGATCACATCCGACGGCTCCATGGGGGCGTCATGACGTTCGGCAACGGTCTCGCTTCGAGCAGCGGGTCCTCGGACGTCGAGGTATCCACCGAGCACTGAACTCCCGGGCGCCTTCGGTCCGGATGCGATGCGAGTGGAGGTCTGGCCCAGGTGGCCGAATCGAAGAAGCCGCTGGAAGTAGGGTCGAACCAGCTGGAGCTCCTGGAGTTATCCATCGACGAGGTCCTGGCTGGCAACGCCCTGTACCACGGGCTGTACGGCATCAACGTGTACAAGGTCCGCCACGTCATCCCC
>JACQZM010000626.1:0-6185 GCA_016213885.1 Candidatus Rifleibacteriota bacterium
CATCACGCTCCGATCCTGCTGTCCGGCATGCTCCTGGCGCTCGCGGCCTGGCATGGGGGTGCCGTGCTGGTCGGTCAGGAGGGCGGGATGAAGCCGCCTCGGGAGGGGGTGGCTGGCGACCGCTACCTTCTGCATCTGGGCACGGACAAGCCGGTCTACAGGCCCGGCGAGACCGTCTACGTCCGGGGGGCCCTGCTCGAGGCGTTCACCAGGACGCCCTCGAAGCAGCCCGTCTACCCGGAGATCAAGGTGCTCTCGCCCCGCGGGGCCGCCGTGGTGACCTCCACCGGGTCGATCGAGAGCGGCGTGCTCGGGTGGTCATGGCGGATCCCGAGAGGGCAGGTCGGCGGCGAGTACAAGGTGGTGGCCGAGAGCAAGCAGGCCGGGTACCCCCCGGCCGAGGCGAAGTTCGACGTGCGCTCGTACCGCGCCCCGCGCCTCAAGACCGATCTGCAGTTCGTGCGCAAGGCCTACGGGCCCGGCGACGACGTGACGGCGACCCTCGCCGTCACCCGGGCCCAGGGCGGCGTGCCAGCCGGCGCCCCGGTGAAGGTGGTGGCCACGGTGGACGGTCAGCGGGTCCACGAGTCGGCCGGCAAGCTCGGCGTTGCCGGGGGGCTCGTCGTCACGTTCAAGCTCCCCGGGAAGATCGCGACCGGCGACGGGACGCTGGCCATGATCATCGACGACGGCGGGGGCAAGGAGACCGCGGCCAAGACGATCCCGATCGTGCTCAACAAGATCACCGTGTCGTTCTATCCGGCCGGGGGCGACCTGGTCGCCGGCCTGCCCTCACGCATCTATGTCGAGGCGCGAGGCCCCCGAGGCCTGCCGGCCGACGTGGCCGGCAAGATCGTCGACGGCTCGGGTCGCACCGTGGCCGCGTTCCGGACCGAGCACGAGGGGCGCGGCCGTGCCGAGCTGATCGCACCTGCCGGCGAGAAGCTCCGGGCGATCGTGGAGGAACCGGCGGGGATCGACGACCCGTTCGAGCTGCCCGAGGTGAAGCCCGAGGGGTTCGCCCTCGACTCGGTCGGCGACGTGGAGGCTGGCGAGCGGATCCGGTTCAAGGTCGCCTCGACCTCGGCGTCACGGGCGGCGGTCGTTCTCTCGCAGCGGGAGCGCGAGGTGGCCCGGGTCGCGGTGGACCTCAAGGCGAAGGAGGCCACGGAGGTCGCGGTGACGGCGCCGGCAGCGGCCGACGGGGTGCTCCGGGCGACCCTGATGGACGAGGGCGACGTTCCCCGGGCGGAGCGCCTGGTCTTTCGCAGGCCGCAGCGGAAGCTGGCCATCGAGGTGACCTGCGATCCGGCGCGGTCCGTGCCCGCGGGCAAGGCCAGAGTGGTGGTCCGGTGCAAGGACGGTGACGGCAAGCCGGCCAGGGCGAACGTGATGCTGACCGTGGTGGATGACGCGGTGCTCCAGAGCATCGACCGGCGCGACCGACCCCCGCGGCTGCCCGTCCAGGTCCTGCTGGAGAACGAGGTGCAAGAGCTGGCCGACGCGCAGGTCTACCTCGCTCCCGGCGACGAGGCGGCCCGCGACGTGGACCTGCTCCTGGGCACCCAGGGCTGGAGGCGGTTCGCCTTCCGGGATCCCACGGCGTTCGTGGATCGGCACAAGGACAGGGCCAGGAGGGTGCTGGCCCTCAGGAGGCCCGAGCCTCCCCGGCCGCCGATGCCCATGATGGCGATGCCGCGGGGCGGCGCGAGGGCGGCCCGCGGTTTCAAGGCCGACGCGGAAGAGCCGATGGAGGGCCTGCCCGATGCGGGCCCAGCCCCGGACGGCGAGGAGGCCGCCGGGCTCGACGCCCAGGCGGACGAGCCGGTCGACGCCGGAGCACCGGCGCCGGAGAAGGCCGCTGCCGCCCCCGCCATGGGGAGAGCGCGGGCGGACTTCTTCGCCCCGATGAGGAGGGAGCTCGAACGGGCCCGGATCAGCGTGGTGCGGGAATACGCCCACAAGATCCGCCCGGGGCGCCGGCCGGGCCAGCGCTCCGACTTCGCGGAGACGCTCCTGTGGAAACCCGGGCTGCCGACCGACGAGAAGGGCGAGGCGACGGCGGAGTTCGACCTCTCCGACTCGATCACCACGTTCAGGGCGATGGCCGACGGGTTCTCCGCGGACGGCGCCCTGGGAGAAGGGGACGCCACCGTCGAGTCGCGCAAGCCGTTCTACGTCGAGGCCAAGCTCCCGTACGAGGTCACCGCAGGCGACAGGATAGACGTCCCGCTCTCGCTGGTGAACAGCACATCGGAGGAGCTCGAGACGACCCTGTCGCCAAGAGTGGGGAACGGGCTCGCGCTCGGAAGCATGCCGATCAAGGGGGCCAGGCTCTCCGCCGACACCAGGCTGCGGCTGGACCTGCCGGTGAGCGCCGGTTCCCACAGGGGCGTCGCCTCGGTCCGGATCCGGGCCGCCGCCGGCGTCCACGAGGACGAGGTGTCCCGGACGATCGACGTGGTGCCGCCGGGGTTTCCGATCGAGCTCTCGTTCGGCGGGCTCCTCGGCAAGAAAGCGGAGCACCGGATCGTGGTTCCCGCAACGGTGGAGCAGGCCGGATTGACCGCGGAGGCCATCGTCTACCCGTCCCCGGTGGCGTCCCTGACCCAGGCCGTGGCGGCGCTGCTCAGGGAGCCCGGCGGCTGCTTCGAGCAGACCAGCTCGTCGAACTACCCGAACGTGCTGGTGCTGAACTACCTGAAGTCCCACCGGGTGGACGATCCCGGGTTGATCAGAAGGGCATCGGAGCTGCTCGATGCGGGGTACAAGAAGCTCGTCGGCTTCGAGTGCGCCCAGAAGGGGTACGAGTGGTTCGGCCAGGATCCGGGCCACGAGGCGCTGACCGCCTACGGGGTCATGGAGTTCGCGGACATGAGCCAGGTCTACCCGGTGGACCGGGCGATGATCGCCCGCACCCGCGCCTGGCTCATGGGGCGCCGGGACGGCAAGGGCGGGTTCCTTCGCAACGAGCGAGCGCTCGACTCGTTCGGCCGGGCTCCCCGGGAGATCACGGACGCCTACATCACCTGGGCGCTGCTGGAGTCGGGAACCAAGGAGCTGGACAAGGAGCTGGCCCTCTTGAAGGAGCGGGCCCAGGGGGCGACCGATCCCTATCTCCTGGCTCTGGCCGGCATCGTGCTCGCCGCCGTGAAGGACCCGGCCGCAGACGCGATCCTCGAGACCCTCTCCCGGAAACAGCGCAAGGACGGTTGCGTCCCCGGTGCCGCCACGTCGATCACCGGGTCGTCCGGCGAGGGGCTCGACATCGAGACCACCTCGCTGGCGATCCTCGGCTGGCTCAGGTCGTCGTCGTTCACGGCCGGGTGCGAGCTGGCGAGCCGGTGGCTCATGGAGCGGTGCAAGAGCGGCCGGTTCGGCTCCACGCAATCGACGATCATGGCGCTCAAGGCGTTGCTCGCCTACGATGCAGCCCGGGCTCATCCCAAGGCGCCGGGCACGATCCTCTTGACGCTCGACGGTCGGGTGATCGACGAGGTGCCCTTCACGGCGGAGCAACAGGGTCCGATCGTCTGCCCCAGGTTCGCCGACAGGCTCACCCCCGGCGACCACAAGGTGGAGCTCTCGATGGTGGGCGGGAGCGACATGCCGTACTCCGTGCAGGTCCGGTACCACGCCGCCACGCCGGCCAGCGCCACGGAGTGCAAGGTCGCCATCGCCACGACCCTGGCCAGCGCCGAGGTGGCCGAGGGCGAGGCGGTGGACCTGAAGGTCGAGCTCACGAACCGGCACAAGGAGGGGGTGCCCATGACCGTGGCGATCGTCGGGGTGCCCGGCGGTCTGGAGCCGAGGCCCGACCAGCTCAAGGAGCTGGTGAAGTCCGGGCTGGTCGACGCCGTCGAGACCCGCAAACGAGAGGTGATCCTGTACAGGCGCGGCATGGCGCCGCAGGAGCGGAGGACCCTGTCGCTCAGCCTGGTGGCGGCCATCCCTGGCGAGTACACCGGACCGGCTTCCCGGGCCTACCTGTACTACACCGACGAGCACAAGCACTGGGTCGAGGGGATCAGGGCACGGGTCGTGGCCCGGTCGTCCAGCCCGTCGCGTTGATCCGGCCACCCCGGCACCGGACGGCGCCGGCCCGCCGTTGCGGTGGAGCCACCGAACGCTCACATCGCCGATACCGCTTCTGAAGTGTCCCACACCGGAATAGACCCACCCTACCAAGCTCGAGGCGGAGGAAGACGAGACCATGACCCGAACCCGGAGACCTGGACCCGGGTCAGCCGATTCCTCTCACGACCCGTCCCGCACGAGAGAGGAGATCGTTGTTTTCATTGTGTCGAAGGACACGGAGTGTGCCGAGTGCCGGAGCTTCGTTCGAATGGGAAACGTCCTGCGACTCGAGGGTGAGAAGGCACTCTGTCTTTCATGCGCGGACCTGGACCATCTCGAGTTCCTTCCTCGGGGCGACACAGCCCTCACCCGTCGTGCCGCCCAGCATTCGGGCATGAAGGTCGTGGTCGTCCAGTGGTCTCGTGCCCGCAGGCGCTACGAACGCCAGGGCATACTCGCGACTCCGGAGTCGATCCACAAAGCCGAGAAGGAGTGCCTTGCGGATGCGGATCTCCGTGCGTGGCAACGTGAGCGCGCCAGTGTTTGCCGGGACCGCGAGGACCGCGCTTTCGTCAATCGGTTCGCAGCCGCCATCCGCGTCCAATTCCCTGGGTGCCCAGCCGAGGAGGCCTCTGCGATCGCCCGGCACGCCTGTGAGAAGTACAGCGGCCGCGTGGGGCGGAGCGCCTCCGCCAAAGAGCTGTCTGAAGATGCTGTGCGCTTGGCTGTGGTCGCCCATGTCCGGCACGTCCATACGGACTACGATGACCAGCTCAGCCGACACCAGGACCGTGGCCTTGCCCGCGCCGCCATTCGTGACCAGCTCATCGCTTACCTGGAGAAGTGGGAGAAGCGGGATTGACGTGTGGACTTCCTCCGACTCTTGCGATGCTCTTCTACCCTGACTACGCGGCCGGTCGAAGACAGGAGGCCGCGTGCGAGAAGCCTCGGGCAGTCCGGTGTTCGACGAGCCGGTCGGAATGGAGATCGAAAGGACCACCGAATCTCGAGCGAGCCGAGGAGACCAACCATGGGAACCACAGTGGCCGGCCTGCACCTCTTCCTGCCGGAAGGGGCCCCGGAGACGTACTTTCGGAAGCTCCTGGAACAGTCCTACGAGAAGCTCGGATACCGGCCGGTGGAGGCCGAGGAGGGACCGAGTGCCGATCGTCTGGTGCGACTGAGCGGGATCGGAGTCGGCCCGTTCGTCACGCTCCACGACAGCCAGAACGAGCGTCTGGACAGTGGGGAGCTCAAGGAGCTGGCAGCGATTCTGTCCCGCGCCACCCGGTCCGTGGCGCTGGTTGCCTCCGTGTTCGACAGCGACCGGTACGAGCTGGTGGTCTATGCCAGGGGCAAGCAGGTGGACGTGGTGGCCACTCCGGGCGAGCCGGGTGCGCCGGCGCTGGTCACGGTTGCGGAGCGATCGCGCGCCCGAAAGTGGAGCCAGCTGTTCGCCGTCGACGTCGACTCACGGAGGTTGGCCGACATTCTCGCGAGCGAGGAGCCGTTTGCGGAGTCGACCCTGGAGCGCCTCGCCGAACTGGTGGGGCTCTCCCCTTCGGCGGTCGTCATGTCCGACCGCGAGGACGCTCGTCTGGACGGCGGTACGACGCTGACGCTGGCCTTTCGCCGGGACCCGGCCCGGGCACCCACCGTCACGGGTGTGCCAGCGATGGACGTCATCCATCTGGCGGAGGACTTCCCGTATCACGCGGTGGCTCCGGCCTCCTGGCCAGTCGGCGCGGACGAGCCTCGGACGTGCGAGTGGAGCGTCGTGAGCCGGGGAGACGCGGTCGATCGAGTGGAGCTGCGGGTGCTTGCCGGGGGCGATCCATCCTGCCGCCTGGAGTCCGCGACGCTGGGCGCTTTCAAGTTCTACCAGGGACAGGTGGTAGGCCCGGCCGGACCTCCGGCTCCCGGCGGTGGAGCGCGGACGATACCGGCGGGGCCGCCGGATGGCCCAGGATCCTGGCGCTTCGTTTTCGACGGACTGGGCATCCCGAGGTACAGCCCTTCCAGCGCCACGGACATCCTGGTGCTCATCGGGGTCCGGTTCACGTTGGGCCGTGGAGAGGTCACCTTCCGTGCCTGGCTCGAGGCGTCGG
>JACQZM010000626.1:6191-10297 GCA_016213885.1 Candidatus Rifleibacteriota bacterium
GACCTGCGGACCCACGCCGCAACCGTTCGAAGAGAGGTGACCTCGCAGGTGCGGCGCCTGATCCACCCCGCCGTCGTGTCGTCGGTCTCCATCCTGTCCCGGGAGGAGAGTCGCACGCTCTGCGGGCTCAGGACCCTGGTGGAAGGCTGGATCGGCGGCCTGGAGGCCAGCGACGGGGGTCTGGTCGTTCGCACCGAGAAGCGCATGACCTCCTCGGGCTCGGTCGCACGGAAACGGCTCGAGGGTACCGTGTCGAGCTTGAAGGGCGGCAAGCCCTGGGCCGCCCTCTTCGCCGACAACAGCCAGCTGCAGTCGGTCCTGGCCGCCTTCAGCCCGCCCGGCTGGGACCATCCGGCACTGGGGTTCGGCATCCAGACGACGCTGGCCGGAACCTCCATCGACCTCGCCTACATCGGGCGCTCGCTCTCCGAGATGCAGGGTGCGACCACGGACCGGCTGGCCGAAGGCGAGACCGTCCACGTCTATCGCTGGGCGCTCGATCATCCCTCGGTACTCTCGCTGCTGCCGGGAAAAGGGCCCGGAGACCCGGACTGGAACGACGCGCTGGCGACGGACCCTGGGTTCCTCCAGGGGTGGATCGGACGGAGCGCATGGATCCCTCTGATGGACCGGGCGGACGGCTACGAGCTCACGCCGTACGAGAGCTGCAGCTCCCTCGACTGGTTCCGGGGCGTTCTGCCGGGTGATGGCGGGCTACACGATGCCAAGATGACTCGGGCCGGGTGTTCTCGTGTGCTCCGGTTCGTCTCTCCCAGGCTCTGGCTGGGCCCCCCGCTCGTGGCCCTCGTGGATCGAGCGAAGATGGAGCACGTGGCGGAGCTGACGGAGCTGGGGCACGGGTGGCGGGTCGTGGCGCGAGCCGAGGGTGACCTGGTCGCGCTGGAGGAGGCGCTTCTTCCGGTGCTGCCGGTGGAGTCGGCGCGGGTGAAGCGATCGTCATGAGCTTCTTCGAGCACGCCAACCCCGAGGATGCCTGGAGTGTCTTCGCCAGCCCCAGAGGTCCCGGACCGGGCTCCGTGGCGAAAACCGCCTTTACCATCGGGCGCGAGAAGTCGGGCGCCCTCCACGAGGTCGCGTGCTTCACGGTCGACTCCATCCTCCGCATGGACCGCTGACGAGATCGTCTCAGGAGCCCGGGTTCGCTGCGGTCGGCCGGACCGGCTCCCAGCGCCGGATCGTCCTGACCGTGCGGAACCCCCAACACCCGAACCGCGCTCGGGAGGGCACCTCCGGCTCCCGATTGGTCGTCCTGAGAGTCCTGGCTGGCGAGAACCAGGCTCCGCCCCTCTGCGACCGCTGCTTTCCCCCGGCCGGGCCCCGCGGATCCATGGCGCCGGGGACCAGCTGCCGGTAATAGTCCTCGGCGTACCAGTCGGCACACCACTCCCACACGTTCCCGGCCAGCTCCCGAGCCCGGTACGGGGAGTCCACTCCTTCGTAGCGCCCCACCGGCAGCATGCAGCCGATCAGGTTATCGTGGTTGGCCTTGCCCCTGTCGGGTGCCGCGTCGCCCCACGGATACCTGCGCTGATCGGTCCCTCGCATGGCCTTCTCGTACTGAGCCTCCGTGGGGAGCTCCTTGCCGGCCCAGCCCGCAAAGGCGAAAGCGTCGTACCAGTTCACCCCGGTGATCGGACGCTCATTCCAGGCGGGGTCCTCGAGCTGGCTGGGTTTCGCCTCCCGACATTCGGCGTCGACGGTGAGCGTACCCGAGGTCCCTCCCAGTTCGATCGGCAGGGAGAGCGTCTTGGCGGGAAGCTCCGACGACAGGTGGATCTTCCGGTCCGCACTCTTCCAGCAGTCCGAGCCGGTCTGGCACCTGGTGTGGTCCTGCGATCGTTCCAGCCAGAGGTGGAACGGTCTGAAGCGACCGACCGTGACCGGATACGTGTCGATGAAGTAGCCCGAGAGGCGAACCTGGTGGGCGGGCCGCTCGTCCCTGTCGACGTCCGGATCCGAGGAGTCGGTCCCCATCACGAAGGGGCCGGCGGGCACGTAGACCATCTTGGCGCCGTCGGCCTCGCACACGACCGCCGAGGGAACCGCGTCCTCGCGCCCCCCCATCTCGAGGAGTGCGGCGTGCGCCTCCATGGACTCGAAACGATCGATCGCGTCTCGAACCTGCTGTCGAGCCGCTTCGTCCCGGCCGGCCAGCCAGTGCGCCCTGGCCAGAAGAACCTCGATCCTGGCGGGATTCGGGCGGCCCGTTCTCCGAGATGCGTCCCTCAGGAGCCGGGAGAATCGGGTCAACAGGCGGTCGTCGGCCCGGGCGACCACGGCAAGCCAGTCCGGCTCGTCCGGTGGGGTCGGCGAGTTCAGGATCCCGGCGATCTTGCCCAGAACCCACTCGGTATCCGGAGATCCGTCCAGCGCCAGCGCCCTGGCCGCCGCCAGCCCCTCCCGAGACAGTCGCGCCCGCTCCAGGGCCGACGTCCGGAGAAGCGGATTCGCAGCCGCTTCCAGTCGCTGTCGGAGAACAGTCCTGTTCACGGCGGGACGGGCGAATTCGGTCCCGGGGGAAACGGCCCTGCGCCAGCCGGCCACGGCCAGGGTCAGAGCGGCGATGACCAGCACCACGGCCAGGACAGCCCGGCGGCCGGCGGTGGCAGGCGTCGGCGTTCCGGGGAGGCCCGGGCTCCGAACCCGTCGGCTGGTCGACCCGTCGAAGCGGTTCGTTGCGATCCTCGACCTCGACAGCGCTTCCGCCCGGGTCGGCCCGGACGCGATCCGTTCCAGCTCGTCGGCAACGACGGTGGCGCTGCCGGGACGTTGCACGGGATCCTTCTCCAGACAGCTCCGGATCAGGCCGTCCAGACCCCGGGGCAGCTCCGGTCTGATCGAGACGACCGATGGAATGGGCGCCGAGAGGTGGCTCACGAGGATCTCGGAGATCGACAGAGCGGCTCCCCGTTCATCGCGCACTGGATACGGCAGCCGACCGGTCGACAGCTCGAAGAGGACGCACCCCAGGGCGTAGAGATCCGCCGCCGGCGAGGCGGCCGAGCCGTGGATCACCTCCGGCGCGAGGTAGGCGGGCGTGCCGAGGATCACGCCGGTCTCCGTCAGCGACGGCTGCGGCGAGTCGGTCTTCGCCAGGCCGAAGTCGCAGATCTTCGCCAGGCCGGCCGGATCGACGAGGACGTTCGCGCTCTTGAGGTCACGGTGCACGACCCCTTCCTGGTGGACATAGGCCAGGCCGACGGCGATCTGCCGACCCAGATCGAGCGCCTCTCCCAGCGGCAGACGGCCGCGTCGCTCCACGAGCTGCTCCAGAGATTCTCCCCGGACGACCTCGAGAACCAGGTACGGCCGCCCCAGGTCGAACCCGCTCTCGTAGACGGCGATCAGGTTGGGGTGGCGCAGCCGCGACAGGATCTTCCCCTCGCGAGTGAACCGGGCCTGGAACTCGGGGCCCCGGTCGTGGAGGAACTTGATGGCCACCGGCCTGTCGAGGTCCTTCTGGAACCCGGAAAACACCGCACCCATGCCTCCCTCGCCCAGCTGCGAGTCCAGCCGGTAGCGCTGGAGGAACGCCGCGGAGACGGGAAAGCGCCCCGGACTGCCGGGCCGTGACGAATCGGAGTCTGAGGGCATGAGTCGAACGACCGGCTCCCGGGGATGGAACATCCGGCGTGGGCGCTTCACGAGGCCGGAACGTCGCTACCTCCGACGGCATTGTGCGCCGACGGGAAAGCAGAGGTCCAGGACAAAAAGTTCGAATCCCGGAGGGGCTGGGCCCCATTGACCCTGATCTGGAGCGGATCTCCCATGCCGCCGCAGGAGCGGAGGACCCTGTCGCTCAGCCTGGTGGCGGCCATCCCTGGCGAGTACACCGGACCGGCCTTCCGGGCCTCTGTACTACACCGGCGAGCACAAGCACTGGGTCGAAAGGATCAGGGCACGGGTCGTGGCCCGGTCGTCCGGCCCGTCGCGTTGAACCGGCCACCCCGGCGACCCTGACGGCGGCCTGGCAGGCCACGGCCCAGGCGCTCGCCGCTCGCTCGCTGTCCGGACCGGCAGGGTGTACGCCAGCACGGGCGCTCGCGAATGCACTGACGGCCCGGGGGGGCATGTCTTTTGCGTTC
>JACQZM010000119.1:0-19561 GCA_016213885.1 Candidatus Rifleibacteriota bacterium
CTCAACGACAAGTACGTCCCTCACCTGAGGATCAATCAGTTCTACCAGGCCCAGCTCAGGGCGGAGAAGGTCGCCAACAAGGACACGATCTCGTACATCAAGGAGAAGCTGAACGCGGCCCGGTTCATCATGGAATCGATCGAGAGGCGGAAGGACACGATATTCCGGGTCACGCGGGAGATCTTCGAAGTCCAGCAAGGGTTCTTCGAAGAGGGCGTGAAAGGGCTGCATCAGCTCACTCTGAAGAAGGTCGCCGACAAGCTGGGGCTCCATGAGTCGACCATCAGCCGGGTCACGAACTCCAAGTGGGCCCACACTCCCAGGGGCGTCTTCCAGCTCAAGTTCTTCTTCTCGTCGGGCACGGTGACGCAGCTCGGAGAGGACATCTCCTCCAAACACATCAAGGAGCTGGTGCAAGAGATCGTCCAGAGCGAGGACGGCCGGCATCCGTGCAGCGACTCGAAGATCCGGGCCATCCTCAAGGCGAAGGGCATCGACATTGCGCGCCGGACCGTGACGAAGTATCGTGAGGAGCTGGGAATTCGTTGCGCGGCTCGACGCAGGCAGTTTGCCTAGAACGATCGACGGAAGCGTTTGTGTGGCGATGGACAGCAGAGAGACGTTGATCTTGCCGAACGACCACGGGCCGTTCGGCCGGGTCGATTCTCGTGTCGAGTCCGGTTCCGTGAGCGGGACCTCTGGCTCCAGGCAGCCCGAGGTCCCGTTCGCGTCTCCAACGGGCGACGCGGGTGTTCCCCCGGGCATCGATCGTCGAGGTCGGGGGACAGGGAGGAACGATAGACCATGTCAGGGCATTCCAAATGGAGCACGATCAAGCATAAGAAGGCGGCCAAGGACGCCAAGAAGGGCAAGATCTTCACCAAGCTGATTCGCGAACTGACGGTGGCGGCCAGGCAGGGCGGCGGGGACATCACCATGAACGCCCGGCTCAGGGTCATCGTCGACAAGGCGAAGACCTCGGGCATGCCGAAGGACAACATCGAGCGCGCCATCAAGAAGGGGACCGGCGAGCTGGAGGGCGAGTCGTACGAGGAGGTGACGTACGAGGGGTACGGGCCGGGTGGTGTCGCGCTGCTGATCGACACCCTGACCGACAACAAGACTCGGACGGTGATGGAGGTGCGACACACCCTCTCACGCAACAGCGGCAACCTGGGCTCCACCGGCTCCACCAGCTTCCTGTTCAAGCTCAGGGGCTACTTCCTGTTCCCCAAGGACAGCGCGACCGAGGACCTCCTGATGGAGAAGCTCCTGGACAAGGGGGTCGAGGACATCCAGGCCACGGAGGACGGCGATTTCGAGGTCACCTGCGAGCCCTCCTCCTTCGACACCGTCAAGGTGGCCGCCGACGAGGCCGGTCTGAAGTACCAGGAGGCGGAGGTCACCAAGCTCCCCACCACCACCGTGAAGCTCACCGGGGAAGACGCCGCCAAGATGTTGAAGCTCGTGGAGGTCCTGGAGGACCTGGACGACGTACAGAACGTCCATGCCAACTTCGACATCTCCGCCGCGGACATGGCTGCGCTCGAGGCAGCGGAGTAGCCCGATCTGGACGCCCTCCTCCTCCGAGCCCTGGTCCACGAGATCAACCCCCGGCTGGCCGGCTCGCGGATCGAACGCCTTCATCAGCCTGATGACCAGAGTCTGCTGGTCAGGGTGTTCCCTCCCCGCAACACCTATCTGATGATCGGAGTCTCGAGACGAGGGCCGACAGTGGGCCTGACCTCGACGAAACCCGACTGCCCACCGGCTCCGCTGGGCTTCTGCCAGTTGCTCAGGGCCCGGCTGGAGGGGGGGACCGTGGACGACCTGTCCTGCGTCACCGGCGACAGGATCTGCAGGCTCCGCGTGCGGGCCCAGACCACCTTCGTCCTGGTGGCCGAGATGTTCGGTCCAGCGCCGGACGTCTACCTGGTGGACGAGTGCTCGGGCCGGGTGCTGGGGCATCTGCGCAGGGGCTCCCTGCCCCGACGCATGGCCGGGGGGATCTACGCGCCCCCGGTGCCGTCAGCCCCCGTGCGTGCTGGAGGACGGGCTGGGTGACAGGGTGGTGCTTCTGGATCGGCTGGATCCGCCCCCCGCCGGCTGGTCCGTCACGCCTTACCCGTCGACCACGGCCCTGGCTCACGAGGTGCTCGTCGTGGGGTTCCAGAGGGACCAGCTCGAAGGCCGCCGGGAGAGGGCTCGGCACCTTCTCGAAGAGATGATCTCCCGGGAGGAGGGCCGGAAGCTCCACACCACCGACAACCTGGCCCGCGCCGGCGAGGCGAGCCAGTGGGAGCGACTGGGCAACCTGCTCAAGGTCAATCTGAAGCTGGTCCGGCCGTTCAAGGATCACGCCGAGGTCATCGATCACTCGGCGCCGGGATCGCCACCGGTGCGGATACCGCTGAAGCCGAACCTGAGCCCGTGGCAGAACCTCGAACGGTACTTCAACAAGGCGAAGAAGCTGAAGAGGTCGTTGCCCGCTCTGGAATGCCGTCTGAGGGAGCACGACGAGACGCTGTCGCTCCTGAGGGGGCTGGCGAGCGCCCTCGACGCCGCCGGCGACCGGGAAGAGCTCGAGGCCGTGGAAGAGCGGCTCAGGACCCTCGGTCGAGTGACCCGCGATCGGGATCCGACCCGGGGTCGGGAGCGGCCGCTCGAGTTCGTCTCCACCGACGGCTACAGGATCCTCGTGGGTCGCAACAACCACGAGAACGACCTCCTGAGCCGCAAGATGGCCAAGGGGCATGACCTCTGGCTGCACGCCAAGGACGTGGCGGGCGCCCACGTGATCGTCAGGATGCGTAACAAGAACGACGAGTGCCCCCCAGGAACGCTCCAGGAGGCGGCCCAGCTGGCGGCCCACTACTCCAAGGCGCGGTACAGCTCCAAGGTCGAGATCATGTGGACGCGGGCCTGCAACCTGAAGAAGCCGAAGGGGTCCGCTCCCGGAGAGGTCGCCGTGGACCGGTACAGATCGATGGTGGTCCGGCCGGATCAAGGGCTTCCGGTCAGACTGTCCCGTCCGGTCTGAAGCTGTCCACCGGCGAGCGCCCCCGGGCCGCGCCCCACCCAGCAGACAGGCGGGAAGCCGGGCAGGCTCCCGGGCCTGGACGACTTGCCGCTCTGACACGTTGTGGCATGGACCGCCGGGTGCTATACTGGGCGCCGCCATGGCCTTCTCTGATATCCGTCACAGCATCTCGCTGCAGTACATCATCGCCGTCGTCGTCCTCATCGCTTTCTACGCGGCCTCGCTCGGGATGGCGGCCTATCGAGGCGGCTTCGAGTTCGAGATCCTCGCCCCGGGGCTCATAGGGCTGGGCCTGCTGGTGGGCGGCGGCGCGTTCTTCTACTTCAAGACGATCGTGCCGCTCAACCGGATCATCGAGTACCTGAACAGCTTCGCGAGGAAGCGCGTCCCGGATGTGCCGCTGGATAACCTGCCCGACGAGTTCGCCGAGTTCTCCGAGAACCTCTCGTCGTTCATCCGGGATTTCAAGGACTTCTCCAAGTCGCTTGAAGAGACACAGCGTCTGCTCTCGTACCACACGAAAGAGTCGAACGACCAGCACAACAGCATGGTCAAGATGGCCCAGAACAACAAGGAGAAGGCAGCCGCGGTCGTCAAAGCGCTGGAGATCGTGAACCAGAACATCGGCCGCATCCAGACCTCGGTCCAGGAGCTCGCCGCCACCTCTCACGAGTCCAGCGCCGCCATGGAAGAGATGGCCCAGTCGGCCTCGCAGGTCGCCCGGAACGCCCAGTCCGTGGCTTCGCTCTCCGAAGACACCGTGAAGAAGGCCCGCGTCTCCGGCAACACGGTGAACAACACCATCCAGGGCATCACGACGATCTCCACCACCATCGCCAACATGGCGTCGGTGATCAACGCCCTGGGCGTCAAGGCCAGCAAGATCGGCTCGATCATCCAGACCATCAACAACATCTCGAAGCAGACCAATCTCCTGGCGCTCAACGCCGCCATCGAGGCCGCTCGCGCTGGCGAACATGGCAAGGGCTTCGCCGTGGTGGCAGAAGAGGTCCGGCGTCTGGCCGACGATTCGTCCAAGGCGACCACGGAGATCTCGATGCTGATCGGTGGCATCCAGGAGGAGGTCAAGAACGCGGTCCAGACGTCCGAATCGGGCCGCCGGCTGATCGAGACGGAGATCTCCAAGGCCCAGGCTGCCGAAAGCGCCGTGAAAGACATCATCAACAACATCGCCAAGGTCACGAACGCGATGAAAGAGATCAACGTAGCCACCCAGGAGCAGAAGGCCGGCTCGGATCAGATCGCCAAGGGCGTGGAGTTCGCCTCGACCCTGACCCAGCAGATCGTGCAGGCGATCGGAGAGCAGTCCAAGTCGACCAACCTCGCCACCAACGAGGTGAACCAGATCTCCAAGGACATCGCCCAGACTCTCGAGAGCCTGCAGGCGCTGTCGCTCCTGACGAACTCGATCATGGAGAAGTCTGAGACGATCACCAGGGCGTCGAACAAGTTCTTCAGGGTCCGAGGCACGGAGCCCGGCGCGCAGGATGACACCCGAGTCCTCACCTGAGACACCCGCCTGGGTGCCCAGAGGCCCATCGCTCACGGTCGACGCCATCATCAGGATGCCGTCCGGCGCCGTCGTTCTCATCAAGCGGAAGTACCCTCCACTCGGATGGGCGATCCCCGGCGGCTTCGTCGACTACGGGGAGTCCGTGGAGGACGCGGTCGTCCGGGAGGCTCGCGAGGAGACCGGGCTGGAGATCCGCCAGGTGCGGCAGTTCCATACCTACTCGGACCCTGCTCGGGACTCGCGTCGCCACACCGTCTCGGTCTGCTTCGTGGCCGCTGCGGAGGGGACGCCTGTGGCGTCCGACGATGCGGCCGAGATCGGCGTCTTCACCAGGGAAGGCCTACCCCGTCCGCTCTGCTTCGATCACGAGAGGATCCTCGAAGACTACTTCGAGGGGCGGTACTAGGCGGCCAGGTCCTCGGCCAGCTTGCGGAGCGCCGTGGCGGAGATGGCGAGTCGCTTCTTGAGAACCTCGACCTGCCCCCTGGCCTCGGACAGCTCCGCCCGGACCGTGGCCAGCTGGCCTTCGAGCTCCACGATCCGGGCGCTGTCCTGGGCCCCCGCCAGAGCCGCAGCCACCGGGGCCGCAACGGCCGGCGCGCCGACCGCCTGCTCGGCCGGTTCCTGGAAGGTCGGCTCCGGTGCTGCCTCGGGTGGGGCTGGCCGCATCGGAGCCGACGTATCCACCCCGGTCTCCTGCTCCACGGCCCGCTGCCTCTCCCGGATCTTCCGGGTGGCGCCGGACATCTGTGGGGCCGAGACCTCCTTGCCCTGGTCTTCAGGCCTGAACCCGGGCTTCACGACGTACTTGTAGTAGTCGGCGCTCAGCTCCACGCCGTCCTTCTTGGCGAACTGCATCCTGAGGTTCGTCAGGATGTCCTTGTGCAGCTCGTCCATGACCAGCGGCTTGCGGAGGAAGCCTCGGGCTCCTCGCTTGCGGCCTTCGGTCATGATGGATTCATCGTCAGAGGCGGTAATCAACAGGACCAGGACCTCGGGGTCGACCTTCTTGAGCTCCTCCAGGGCCGTGAGGCCATCCATCTTCGGCATGTTGATGTCCATCAGCACGACGTTGGCCTGACCCTTCTTGTACTCTGCGATCGCCTCGATGCCGTTCGACGCCTCGCCGACCACCTTCACGCCGAAGTAGGTCAGGGCGATCTTGAGGATGCCTCGCAGAGCTTCCTCGTCGTCTACGATGAGCGCGCGGATGCTTCGATCGAGCATGGGGTCTGGGCCTCTTCCCTGGGGAGTCAAGTTCACGACCGGGAGGACTGCACTGTTATACCACGGCACCGTCACCAGGTCCAGTCGCCGGCGGGCCTCGACCCGGCGAGGCGCCGGATCCGGCCGCGGGCGATGCCGGGCCTGTGATCAGGCCTCGGCCAGGCTGCAGAGCCACCAAGGACGTGTAGGGGGCTGGCTCGGGAGAGAGAAGAAAGAGGAGGGGATCCGGATTGAGGTCGCGCTCGGGGGCGCGACTCGGACCCGGCGAGGCGCCGGGTCTTGCGACTCGGACCCGGCGAGGCGCCGGGTCTTGGGACCAGTCGGCGATTGCACAGGGCTCGAGAGCTGTGATAGCGTGGTGCCGGAGGTTCTCACTGGTGGACAACAGCGCGCCCCAGCCCCATCTGATCGTCGACGGGCCAGACAGCGGACGTTTCGAGCTTCGTGACGAGATCCGGCTCGGACGCGACGCGAGCTGCCAGATCGTGCTGCGCAAGGATGACCAGGTCTCGAGGAACCACGCCCGGATCTACCGGGAGGGTGACTCATACTACGTGGAAGACCTGAACAGCCGGAACGGCGTCCAGCTCAACGGGGCCAAGATCACTCGCTCCGTCCTCAAGGACGGCGATCAGATCCAGCTGGGCCAGACGTCGGTCAGGTTCGTGAGTTCGGTCGCCGCCAGCCAGCCCAAGGAGGCCGAGAAGACCATCGTGATGGAGCTCAAGGCGAGCGACCTGTTCGCCGGCGGCCCCGAAGCTCCGAAAGATCTCACGGAGCTCAAGAGAGTCAATGACAACCTGAGGACGGTCTACTCGATCAGCGAGAAGCTGGCGGGCAACTTCGACATCGACAAGCTGTTGAACGACGTGCTGGACAAGATCTTCGAGGTGGTCAAGGCCGATCGAGGCGTCATCATGCTCGCGCCGGAGGACGGCGGACCTCTTCGCCGGGCGGCCCAGAAGGCGCGGGCCGCCAAGCCGACCCAGGACATCCAGGTCAGCCAGACGATCCTCCGCCACGTGCTGATGAACCGCAGCGCCGTGCTGACCACGGACGCCACCAAAGACCAGCGGTTCGCCGCGGGGCAGTCCATCTTCCTGCAGCACATCCACTCGGCAGCGTGCGTGCCACTCATCGCGAGGCAGCGGATCGTCGGCGTGGTGCAGGTGGAGTCGACGGAGACCAACCAGACCCTGTCGAGAGCCGACCTCGAGCTCTTGACCGGCATCGCCGGTCAGGCCGCCATAGCCATCGAGAACGCCAGGCTGCTCAAGAAGGCGGAGGAAGAAGCCCAGATCAGAACGAATCTCCAGCGCTATCTGGCTCCCCAGATCGCGGACCAGGTGATCCGCAAGAAGGTCAACCTCCAGCTGGGGGGCGAGATCCAGAAGATCACGATCCTGTTCTCGGACGTCCGGGGGTTCACACGGATGACGGAGGAGCTGGGGGCGAGGGAGATCGTCGCCACTCTCAACCAGTACTTCTCCAGGATGGTGGACGTGATCTTCGCCCAGGGTGGGACCCTCGACAAGTTCGTCGGCGACGCGATCATGGCGCTCTGGGGCGTTCCGCTGGGCGGCCGGGACGATGCGATGAAGGCGGTTCAGGCCGCCGTGGGCATGCAACGCGAGCTGTTCATGCTGAACCTCTACCGCCGGCTCTCGGGCCA
The DNA here is from genome assembly GCA_016213885.1 of Candidatus Rifleibacteriota bacterium. Classification (GTDB taxonomy): domain Bacteria; phylum Muiribacteriota; class UBA6191; order JACPRK01; family JACQZM01; genus JACQZM01. Next base: position 7,474 of record JACQZM010000119.1, read on the forward strand.
ACTGCCCCTCTACATGGGAGTGGGCCTCAACTCCGGCGACGCCGTCGTCGGCAACATGGGCTCGCCCAACACGATGCAGTTCACCGCCATGGGTGGCACGGTGAACCAGGCCAGTCGCATCGAGGGGAAGACGACCCCCGGCCAGGTCTTGATCTCGGAGAGCACCCTGAACGAGACGCGGGGCCAGATCCGGGTCGCCGAGCTCGCCGCTGTGGACCTGAAGGGGATCCAGGGCAAGGTGAAGATCTGGACCGTGACCGGACTCGCGTCGGACACGGTTCCGCAAGAGCTCGAGGGCCTCGATGACGCGCGCTCCGTGACCACCTACGTCCCGTGCGTGCACGAGCGGACCGGCCGGGCGTTCGTGGGCCGCGGCTTCGATCAGGACGGGGAGTTCGGCGTGCTGACCTCCCTCGATTACGCCAGCAGCATCAGGTCCGGCGACATCGTCCAGGTCAAGCTGGGTGGCCCCACGGCCCGACCGGCCAGCGCCGGAGCGGGTGGTCCGGGCCAGGGCCCGCAACCGGCCCCGGGCCCCGATTCGCGTCCCGGGATCGTCTCGAAACCCGGGCAGAGCCAGGCGCTGCAGCGATCGATGATCGCTTCGCCCGGGGTCCTGCCCCTGGGGCCGATCACATTCCGGGTCGGCTCCGTCCGATCGAGCCCGATGGAGAGGAAGACGCCGCTCGCCATGGTGACCCTGCTGACCCTCAGCGACACCCACTGATCGCCGCGGCCCGGCCCCGACGAGCCTGCGCTCGGGCGCCTATTCCTCGGGGACCCTCAACCGGATCACGAAGCAGGCCCCCCGCGGCACCTTGTCGTCGAGGTAGATCCGACCGCCGTGGCCCTCGATGATCTCCTTGGCGATGCACAGACCCAGGCCGGTGCCCTCCTTCTTCCCGAAGGTGGCGAACGCATTGAACAGCTTGGGGCGGATCTCCGGCGCGATTCCCGGTCCCGTGTCGCTGATCCGGAACTCCACCTCGCCCTCCACCCGGCGGCACTCCAGCCCGAACACGCCACCGTCTTTCATGGCGGCGAGAGCGTTGTTCGAGAGGTTGAAGATCACCCTCTTCAGCTTCTCGCGATCCACACGGATGGGGCCTTCGTACTGCACGACCTTCATGAATTCGATCTTCGACCGGGACATCTCGTTGTCGAGCAACAGCGCGATCTCGTCGACCAGGCTGGGCGCGGGCACGAGCTCGAAGGCGAAGTTCTTCTCCCCGCGAACGAAGTAGAGCATCTCCTTCGTCATGTTGACGCAGCGGTCCACCTCGCCCACGATGATCTTGCAGAACAGCTCCCGCTTCTCCGGGGGCAGCTCCATCCTCTGGATCAGCTCCCCGTAGCCGCGGATGATGGCCATGGGGTTCTTGAAATCGTGAATGATGGAGCTGGCCAGGGTTCCCACCGTGGCCAGACGCTCCGACTTGCGCTTCTCCTCCAGAAGCCGCTTCCTGCTGATGGCGGAGCTGACCTGCGCCGCGATGATGTCCGCCACCTGCAGGTCCGCCGGGGTGAACCGCCCCACGAGACGGTTGATGATCTCCAGCGCTCCGATGGTCTTCTCCACGTCGCCCTCCCTGACCACCAGCGGCACGGCGACGATGCTCTGCGTCTCCAGGCCCAGCTCTTCGGAGATCCGGGTCGAATGGAGCGGGTTCCTCTGCACGTTGTTGTCCAGAACCTTCTGCCCGGTCTTGACCACGTGGCCGGCGATGCCCTCGTCCCCTTCCATGAAGAGCGTCTTCAGGCTGTCGGCCTTCTCGCCGGTCGGGTAGGTGAAGTAGATCCGCTTCGACTGCTCATCCAGAAGCAGGATGGACCCACCGGACGCGCCCAGGGCGCCGGCGGCCCGCTTGATGACTCCCATCATGAACGAGTCGAAGTCGGAGGTCGTGGAGAGCTCCCGTTCCAGCTGGTAGAGGATGTTCAGCTGGTTCATCTTCGACTGCAGCTCCGCGTACAGCTTGGCTGACTCGATCGCCACCGCCGCCTGGCTTCCGAAGGCGATGAGGTAGTCGTGGTCCGACCGGGTGAACTCCCCGTTCTGCTTGTTCAGCACCTCGAACGCTCCGATGATGCGGCCGTCCACGTCCTGGAGCGGAACGCACATGAGGCTCCTGGTGCGATAGCCGGTGTCCTCGTCCACCTTGCGGTTGAACCTGGGGTCCGCGTAGGCATCGGGTATGTTGATCGACTCGCCGGTGGCGATGACCGTACCGGCGATCCCCTGCCCCTTGCGGAACCGGATCTCCGATACCTCTCCCAGAGCGACCCGGGACCATATCTCGTCGGTCTTCTCGTCCACCAGGAAGATGGCGCACCGGTCCGCGTTCAGGCCGGCGGTCACCTGCTCCGCGATGAAGGTCAGGAGCTTGTCCAGGTCCCGTTCGTGGCTCATTCTCTTGGCCACGTCGAGGAGCTTGGAGAGCTGTTCGATCCGTCCGCGGAGGTCAGAGGCCTGGGCAGGCTCGCACGTGTCGTTCGCTGACTTCTGATCGGTCATGAGTCTTTGGCGGGACCCGTCTGAAGGTCCGGTGAGGTCGTTCAGCACCACCATCCGCCTCCCCCGTGGCGGGCCCAGGGGCGCTGGCGGCTCCGTGGGCTGGAGTATATCACCGGGCCAGAATCGATGCAAAATCTGCGAGAAATGATCGCCGGGGGCTAGACGTTCGCCACCAGCATCACTATTCTATCGAGCTCGACGGAAGAAGAGCAGTGGTCCGAGGGAGTATCCGAGAAGGTTCCGTGGAAAAGGACGGTGCTGCTGTGAAGAGTGAAGCGGCCACGCCCCGGCGGTCCCTGGAAACCGAGATCACGACACGCCCCGTGCCCCGCCTCGTCTCGAGCCTCCACCCGATGGAGCAGAAGGCGCTCCTGGCGTTCACGGAACAGGCGGTCAGCCAGTACGGTGCCAGGGTCGCATCCATCAGCCTCTACGGCACCGGACAGAGAACGTCCCGCGGATACGAAGACATCGAGATCCTGGTCCTCACCCCTCGCGAAGACGAGGCGCTGGAAGACCAGCTGCCGGACATCGTGGCCGAGATCGTCGTGGACACCGCAGATCTCCCTGTTTCCGCTGTAGCTCCCCGCGCCGACCGGACAGCGCCAGGGCGGCTCGACCCGTACGGCCACCGATTCGCCCGCAAGAGCCCGCAGAGTCGACCCTGCGGGCTCACGATTCCGGGCGCCCTGCGGCCCACGGCGGGCCACCGGAGCCCGGCGACTACTCGCGCTCCAGGTGCCGCCGGATCACACCCGCCAGCTTCTCGTCCAGGGTGAGCTCGAGAGCCCTGCGAAAGCAATCCCTGGCCTTGTCCTCCTGGCCGGAACGATGGTACGTGACGCCGGCCAGGTAGAGCAGCTCCCCTTCCCTGGGCATGACGGAGAGCAGCCGCTCCAGCTCGGCCAGCGCTCCCTCGTAGTCGTCGCCGCTGATCATGGCCTTGACCCTGTCCAGCTCGAGCGCCATCTCGTCCTCGACGAAGTAGACGATGTAGCGCCGGTTCAGCGCCAGTCGAGGTACGCGCTTGAGGATCCGCTTCTGGTGATCGAAGACGGTCACATCCACCAGGTGCAGAAAGACGGTCCCGCCACCGTCGCCGGGCCCGCTGGCGTGAGAGCCGTCCGGCATGGACTCGTCGACGGGGACGCGGATGCGCCCCTTGATGACGCCGAGCTCCGTCACGCAGATGACGGCCAAGTTCTCCTGGTTGAGCTCCATCAGCACGCTACTTTGTCCTGGATGGCGGCGATCCCCGGCAGGTCGAGGCCTTGCAGGAGCGCCAGCGATGCGCCGCCACCGGTCGTTACGTGACTCACCTTGCCGGTCAGTCCAGCCCTGGCCAGCGCCGTCGCGGAGGCGCGGCCACCCACCACCGTCAGGGCTTCGGGCAGGCCCGCAATGGCTCGAGCCAGCCCCTCGGTCCCGGAGGAGAAATCCTCGAGCTCCGAGACGCCCATCGGGCCGTTCCAGACCACCGTCTTGGCCCCGGCGAGCGCCTCCCCGAACAGCCTCACCGTGGCAGGCCCGATATCGAGCGCCTGGCAGTCCGCCGGGTGCTCCTCGACCCTGACCACGCGCTTGCGGAGCCACGGTTCAGCCCTTGCCGCGGTGACGAGGTCCGCCGGGACCAGCAGCCTGTCCCCCAGCTCCGCCAGCTGTCGTCGAGCTTCGTCCACGCAACTCTCATCGACCTTCGAGCACCCGCAACCAAGCCCCCTGGCCTCGAGGAAGGTCAACGCCAGCGCCCCTCCCACGAGCACCTTGTCCGCCGTCGCGATCAGGTTCGCCAGGGCGCGCAGCCTGTCCGGGATCTGGTCGCCTCCGAGGACGACGACGAACGGGTGGGCCGGGTCGTGGAGCACGCGGGAGAACTGGTCGATCTCCTTCTCGAGGCTCAGGCCGGCGCAGGTCGGAAGGAACCGGGCCACTCCGGACACGGAGGCGTGAGGATAGCGGGCCATCTCGAACACGTCGAGCACGAACATCTCGCCGTGCCTGGCGAGCCCGTTGGCGAAGTCCAGGTCCCCGGCCTCGTCGCCCGTGTAGAAGCGGGTGTTCTCGAGGACAACGACATGCCTCTCGGAGGCCTGTCGGGCCCGCTGGACCACGGAGGGCTCCACGCAGCCGTCGAGCAGGACCACGGGACGTTCCAGCAACTCCTGGAGTCGCCCCGCCACGGGGGCCAGGCCCAGAGTCCGATCGGGCTTCCCGTCAGGGCGGCCTCGATGGCCCATCAGCACGACCCTGGCCCGACGTTCCAGCAGGTGGCGGATGGTGGGCACCGACGCGACCAGACCGGAGTCGTCGGTCACCGTCCCGTCCGCGTCACAGGGAGCGTCGAGGTCGGCCCGCACCAGGATTCGCTTCCGCCAGAGATCCGCATCCGCCAGCGTCTTCTTCTGGAGTCGTGCCACGGGTGCTTTCCTTCCTGGTGCGCAGGAGCCGTCGAAGCTGGGCGTTGCCGGCGATCATAATAGAAGAGAGCCCCCCCGTTTTCAAGGCCCGACCCGGCGCCCCGCCGGGTCCGAGTCGCGCCCCCGAGCGCGACCTCAATCCGGATCCCCTCCTCATTTCTTCTCTCCCCCGAGCGCGACCTCAATCCGGCTCCCCTCCGCATCCCCCCCCGCGAGCCCGGGTCCAGGCCGAGACGTGATCACAGGCGAGACTCCGCTCGACAGGTTCACGATCCTGGGCGCCCTTGATTTGCCCCGGGCGTTTGGCTAACATGCGATGCCGGGCTGGCGCTTCCGATGCGGTGCAGCCGAGAGCCTGGCGTCCGCGGATCGACGGCGGTACCCGAGCGGCTTCGGCCGTCCTGGAGTCTTGAGATCTATGGTGAACACTCGCCCCTCCGAGAGATCCCAGAACTGGGAAGAGATCATCAACAAGTACCAGAACCTGATCGCGGAGAGCCCTCACAACCCGGAATATCACAAGGAGCTGGGCAACGCCTTCCACCGCAGCGGTCAGTTCGAGCTGGCTCTGGAGGAGTACCGCACGGCGCTCCACATCGACCACAAGTACTATCAGGCCCAGTACAACATGGGCAACACGTACTTCGTGACCGGCGCGTTCCACCAGGCGATCATCGCCTGGCAGAAGGCCTTCATCGTCAACCCGCAGCTGGAGCACGCGATCTACAACATCGCCTTCACGTACTACAAGCTGGGCACGATGGAGGAGGAGCCGGAGAAGCGCCGGAAGCTACTGGATGACGCGGTGCTGGAGTTCAAGAACGCGATCCAGATGAGGCCGGAGAACACCGACACCCACCTGCACCTGGGCCTCACCTGGTTCGAGCTGGAACGGTACGAGGACGCCATCCGGGAGTATCAGGAGGTCCTCAGGCTCGACCCGGACGATCTGTACGCCCACTACAACCTGGGAAACGCGTACTACGAACTCGGGGAGACCGACCCGACCTACATGGAGATGGCGCTTTCGGAGTACCGCTGCTCCATCCGGAACAACCCGGACGACCTGAAGAGCCACAACAACATCGCCGACTGCCTCCTCCGGCTGGGCAAGCAGACGGAGGCGCTGGCCGAGATCGACAAGGTCATCCAGGACAACCCGGACTACATCCCGGCGCACTGCACCCGGGGCGAGATCCTGGCTTCCATGAACAAGCACGATGATGCGATCCGGGAGTTCCGCACGGTCGTCCAGCTGGATCCCCAGGAGATCACCCTCGTCCACAAGTACGCGTCCCAGAAGCTGATCGAGCGTTCAAAGACCTTGGTCTGGCCTACTCGGACCGGACGTTCTTCCTGAGAGCCCGGGACGAGTTCAAGAAGGCGATCGAGAATGATGGACCCAAGATGTCGTACCACCTGGAGCTGGCGGAGACGCTGCTGCTCCTCGGCAATCTCGACCTGACGAAGTCGGTGCTCGAGAAGTGCCTGGAGGCCGAGGCCGACTCGATCGCGGCCCACTGCCTGATGGGAGAGCTCCAGCTCCAGTCGGGCGATCGCGAGCGGGCCCGGCACACCCTGGTTCAGATCAGGCGCATCGTCACCGCGGCCAGGGAAAAGGGCCATGAAGCCAGGGCCGCCCGCGAGGCGGCGCGACTGGTGGTTCCCACGCCGGAGCCGGTCGAGAAGAAGCCCCAGAAGGTCTCGCGCAAGAAGGTGTCCTAGCACCACAGCGGAAGATCGCGCCCCCTGCCCCCACTCGGCATAGAAGTGAATTGTTGTGGTGGGGGGCCCCCTGCCCCCACCTGGCATGGAAGTGAATTGTTGTGGTGGGGGGCCCCTGCCCCCACTCGGCATGGAAGTGAATTGTTGTGGTGGGGGGCCCCCTGCCCCCACCCGGCATGGAAGTGAATTGTTGTGGTGGGGGGCCCCCTATTTGAGATCCCGCCTCGGCACCCTCGGCCCCCTCGGCGGCCTCCTCCGTGGCTTCATCGGCGGGCGGGGGCTCCTCCAGCTTCGGAACCTGGAGCCGGGGCATCGACTCGCCGAACAGCGCCTTGTACTTGGCGGTCGAGAACCGCTTCTCGGGCGGTGGGGCGGCCGGCGGCACCTGGATCTTGAGGGAATCCTCGCCCACGGGGGTGTACGCGGCCTGGGCCACGACCGGCTTGGTGGGCCGGATGCGCCCATCCAGGCTTGCGCCTTTCGACGGTGGGGCCGGCTCCGAGGCCGTGGGAGGCGGTAGAATCACCGTCGCCCCACCGGTGGAGATACGCTTCGCCTGCGGTCTGGGAGCGACCGGCGAGGAGTGGACCATGGTCGAGTTGGGATCAGGGTCGGACGCCGACGCCGCCTCGCTTCCCGCCGGCGCCGCCAGGTTCGCCTGCTGGAGCACGGCGGTAGCAGCCGGGTCCCCGTGCTTGGACAGATTCACCAGGCTGGCCTTGGCCTGCAATCGAACCTCCGCGAGCTCGTGCCGGAGACAGCGCGCCAGGACTGCGACCCCCTCCTCCGAGGCCACCTGCCCGAGCGCCGAAACGGCGTACACCTTCCAGCGCAGGTCCTCCGACTGGAGCATCTTGCCGATGATCTTCAGCACCCCTTCCTTGCCGAGCTTCCTGAGAATCTGGAAGGAGATCCCCTTGACCTGGGGATTCAGGTCCGAGATCATCCTGATGGCAAGGGGGAACACCGTCTCGTCTTGCGCCTTGAAGAGCGTCTCCAGCACGCGGCACCGGACGCCTGCGTCCGGGTCGCCTGCCAGAGCCCGGACGATGGTCAGCCCGTCCCTCGAGGCGAGCCTGCCCAGCGTCACGATGAGGGCCGCCTTCACCTGCGGGTCCGGTTCCACTCTCAGACGATCGGCCACGGGCCGGGAAGCGGAGGAGTCGCCCGAATCGGCCGCGGCCTGAGCGGCCTTCACGCGGACCGAGATCTCAGGGCTGGCCAGTAGCTCCGCAAGCTTGTCGATATCCAGGTTCCGGGGTACCGAGCCGGGCGACACCGGCGAGGCAGGACGCGACCCGTTCGGTATTCCCCATTCTGGCATGTGAACGGCCCACGCGCAACGGGGCCCCGCCGGGTCGTGCGTCCCTGGATCCGCCGGAGGCGTCAGGTGCGGGCCGGGACGCCGTCGGGGGTCCGGGATACCGCGGTCACCCCGGTGCTGAAGACCCCTCACCGCGGCCAGAGGATACAGCCCGCGACCGGACGCCGGCCGTGGGGGCGATGCAGCCGCACGACGTGTATAATGGTGGGGCCAGGCGTCCGGCCGAGGGGGGCCGTGTTGCCCGCACAGCCCAGCAAGCGCCGCACCCAGCAGCGATCGGCCCGCCGAAGCGCTCGCTCGCCGATCGGACTCCCGAGGGCCTGGCTCCGAAGGATGGGATTCCCATGAACGAGGCCGTGCGCCCGACGGAACGCGATGACGACCTGCTGCTGCAGGAGGGGTTCGATGGCTGCGACCTCTCCGGGTGGGTCTCCTACGTCGGCGGTGAGAACGAGAAGGCGCTCTCCTGGAACGTCGATGGAGGGGCCCTCATCCAGCCGGTCGAGGACGGCCTGATCCGCGCGATCCTGGCGGGGAGTGAATCCTGGGGCGACTACTCGGTGGAGGCCAAGATCCGCATCGACTCGCCGAGCCCGGAGAGCAGGGCCGGGCTGGTCTTCCGCGACGACGGCAAGGGTTTCTATGTGCGCCGGTTCACCCGCTCCAGCGGCAAGGCGCAGCTGATGTACCATTGCCGGTCGCCGTTCGGGTGGCACGAACTGGCGACGGTGCCGCTCGCGGCCGTGGGCAGCGCGGCCGGGTGGGTCACCGTGAAGGTGGAAGCCCGAGGGCCGTTCATCCGCTGCTTCGTGGGCAACCAGCAGTACATCGATCTGGCGGATTCGCGCTCCAGGACCGGCCGGGTGGGATTCTACGCCTGCGAGGCCAAGGCGACGTTCGACGACCTGACGGTCCGCAGGATGGCTCCGCTCTCCCTGCCGCCTTCCAGGACGGGGAGCGCGCCGTATGCGCCGTGCGTCTCCTTCTGGTTTCGCGAGACGTTCAACGATCCCGGGTCCACGAGCTGGCAGCTCGGGGAGGGCTGGTCCGTCGACAGCACCCTGTGCGTGCGGGGAGCCGACAGTGCCGGCGCCCGGATCTCCCGCCTGACCGGCGCGCCGTTCTCCGACGGGCTGGTCCAGGTCCGGCTGCGCCTGCTGGATCAGTCTCTGGATGAGTTCTTCGGGGAGGTCCGGGCCGCGCTGGAGGGCCGGCAGAAACCGCTGGAGCCGCCCGCCGAGAACGCCCCGCCGGTCGCGGTGGCACAGGCGCGGGCGGGGATCGTCCTCCGCGGCCATGACGGGAGCTACTACGCCCTGCTTCTCGAGCGAGCCCAGGCACGCATGGTGCTGGTCCACCGGGACGAGCGGTCCGACGTGGAAGAGGAGCTGGGGAGGGTGGAGTTCCGCTCCCCACCCGAAGACCGGTGGTACACCCTGGCGGTCCAGGCGAAGGGGCCCGCCATGGTCGCCCTGATCGACAGGGTGCCGTGCATCGCAGTCCAGGACTCCCGCCACAGCTCGGGCTACCTGGGACTGTTCGCCGACGGGGGCCCCGTGGTATTCGCCGACCTCCTGGCGGCCAGCGGCAAGTGACCTCTCCGATCGAGAACGTTCTCATCGTGGGCCTTGGGCTGATGGGCGGATCGCTGGCCTGGGCGTTCAAGTCCATGATGCCTCACCTGATGGTCGGCGGCTGGGACGCCGACGAGCTCGTCACGGCGGAGGCGTTGCGGCGTGGCCTCATCGACCGGGTCGAGCCACCGGGGTACCCGCACATCTCACGCTATCAGGCGGTGTTCGTGGCGGTGCCGGTTCGCGCCATCCCGCCTCTTCTCATGGAGATCGCGGCCATGGCCAGCCCCGGGACGATCCTGACGGACATGGGCTCGACGAAGAGCCACATCCATGAGACGCTCGAACGCCACCTCGGAGCGGGCGTGGTCTACGTGGGAGGTCATCCGATGACCGGCTCGGAGCGGGGCGGGCTCGCCGCCGCCGACCCGTTCCTGTTCGAGAACGCCCTGTGGGTGCTGACCGACCCGGGCGGCAAGGCCGCCGAGGCGGCGCGACTGCTGGCCGCGCTGCTGGAGGGGGTCGGAGCGCTGGTCGTGCCGATGGAGCCCGCGGTGCACGATCTGGTGGTGTCGCTCACGAGCCACCTGCCCTACCTGGCCGCAGTGGCGGTGACCAACGCCTTGACCGCCAGGTTCGCCGACCCGGCGGAGGCGCTGACGCTCGCCGCCGGGGGCTTCCTCGACACCACCAGGGTGGCCGCCTGCCCTCCCCCGGTGTTCCGGGACATCTTCTTGACCAACAGGGAGAACCTCCTTGCCGCCATCGATCTTCTCTCGGCCGAGCTGTGGCGAGTGAAGATGGCGCTCTCCATCGAAGACGAAGGCGCTCTCGAGCAGATCTTCCAGAGGGCCCAGCGGGTCAGGTCGTCTCTGCCGCGATCGCGGCGCGGCTTCCCGGTGTCGCACTTCGAGGTGGTCGTGAAGGCCCACGACAGGCCGGGCTTCCTGGCCGACGTGGCCACGCTGCTGGGCCAGAGGAAGATCAACATCAAGGACTTCGCGCTGCTCCACGTCCGGGAGGGCGAACCGGGCACGATCCTCCTCGGCTTCCGGTCCGAGGAGGACGGTGAGCAGGCGCTCGGTGCTCTGGCCAGCGCCGGCTTCACGGCCGAGCGGAGGTGACGGGAGTGAAGATCAGGGGACCGGCGTCGGTGTCCGGTGTGATGAGGGTCCCGGGCGACAAGTCCGTGAGCCATCGCACCCTCATCCTCGGCGCCCTGGCACCCGGTGAGAGCCTGGTGGAGGGCCTGCTCGAGTCGGCGGATGTCCACTCCACCCGGAGCTGTCTGACCCGGCTGGGCGCCCGGATCGAGCGTCTGGGGCAGGGGAAGTACCGGGTGAACGGCTTCGAGTCGGGCCCGGAGGAGCCCCGGGAGGTGCTGGACTGCGGCAACTCCGGGACCACGGTGAGGCTCCTGATGGGGCTCGTGGCGGCCCATCCGATCTCCTGCGTGTTCGCTGGAGACGCGTCGCTCTCCGAGCGCCCCATGGAGCGCGTGGTCCGGCCGTTGTCCGAGGCCGGGGCCACCTTCCTGGGGCGAGCCGGATCGACCCGGCTGCCGCTGGCGGTCCGCGGCGGAAACCTGCGGCCGCTGGACCATCGCACGCCCGTGGCCTCGGCCCAGGTCAAGTCGTGTCTCCTGCTGGCCGCCCTGAATTCCACCGGCACCTGGCGCGTCACCGAGCCGGCAGCGACCCGTGACCACACGGAACGGATGCTCGAGGGGGCCGGTGTGGTCCTCTGGCGGGACGGATCGACCGTGGAACTGACCGGGCCGCAGCGTCCCAGGCCGCTCTCGGTGACCGTCGTCGGCGACATCTCCTCGGCGGCGTTCTTCATCGCCGCGGGTCTTCTGGCCGCCGACGACGGCCTCGCGCTCCAGGGTGTCAGCCTGAACCCCTCGAGGACCGGCTTTCTGGACGCCGTGAAAGCCATGGGAGGCTCGCTGGAGATCGTCGAGGGCGAACCGGTTTCCGGCGAGCCTCAAGGGCGCCTGGTCGTCCGTCGGAGCCAGCTGACCGGCACCACGATCGGCGGATCTCTCGTCCCCAGGCTCATCGACGAGATCCCGATCCTCGCCGTCCTGGCCGCCACGGCAAGAGGACGAACGGTGATCAGGGACGCCGCCGAGCTCAGGGCCAAGGAGTGCGACCGGATCAAGGCCACGGTCGAAGCGCTCGACCTGCTCGGAGCGAAGGTCCAGGAGCAGGCCGACGGCTTGATCATCGACGGAGTGACAGAGCTCGTCGGAGCCGAAGTCGCCTCACGGGACGATCACCGGATCGCCATGTCCATGGCGATCGCCGGGCTCGCGGCCCGCGGCACCACGACCATCGCCCGGACCGGCTGCGTGGACATCTCGTATCCGTCGTTCTGGACGGACCTCGCCCGGGTGGCTCCCGACGCGCTTCACCGGGACGAGGACTCGCTGGCCTGACCGGCTAGTCGGCGCCCAGCGCCTTCAGACGCGCCCGCGCCTTGACCGCCGAGGGCGACGACGGGAAGGCGTCGACCACCGCGGCCTGGCGCG
>JACQZM010000119.1:19581-20693 GCA_016213885.1 Candidatus Rifleibacteriota bacterium
CGCTCTTCTTGTCGCGGGTGGCTTCGTGGCAGCTGCCCATCCGGTAGAGCGTCTCCGCGACCAGCTTGGACCCGGGGTACTGGTTCAACAGAGTCTGGTACGCCTCCAGCGCCTCCTTGTAGTGGCGGGTGGTCAGCAGGCCCAGGAACCCTCCGGTCTTGAGGCATTCGCTGGCCGCACCGACGAGGAAGTAGGCGTCGTCGCAGAAGCCCGACTCCGGAAGCTGCACCACGAGCTTCCGGGCGGTCTCCAGGGCGCGGTCCATCTTGTCCCAGTGGTAGTACACCGCTGCCTTCTGGTACAGCGCCTCGTCGAGCACCGGGTTGGCGCCCTCGGTGGCGATGGCGATGTCCAGACGGTTGATCGCTTCCTCGTAGCGCCCCAGCAGCAGCGCCTTCTTGGCGAGGTCGATCTCCTCTTGCGGGGCGTAGGGCTGCCCGTCGCCGTGGGCGTGGAGCCGCTTGTACTCCGCATGCCCCTTCGCGTAGCCCTCCTGGTAGGCGGCCTGGTAGGCCTCGTCCCGGGCGGTTCCGAACGCCTTGGCGTAGGCCTCCACGTAGCCGAGGGCGAACCCCTTCGTGTAGTCCTGGCCGTAGGCGATCTCCTCCGGGGTCAACCCGGGGGCCGGCGCGGTCTCGGGGGTCGTCTCCGGCTCCGAGGGCAGCTCGGCGGCCGTGGCGCTGGCGCGGCCCCGGCCGATCGGGGTCAGATCGGGGTACAGTCGCAGAGCCTCGTCCTCCACGGACTCCTCCGAGATGGCCGGTCTGACGGCGGACGCCCGGGAGGCCCAGTCCAGCGACTTGAGCGACCCCGAGACCGGGATCGACGAGGCCACGACCCTGGAGGCGGACGGCACGTCGGCGGGAGAGGTGTGCGGCGACGGTGCCGGCTCGGGGCTCTCGCTCGGGCCGTGCGTGGGCTGGCTGCCCGGCCACGGCGTCGGCGTCGGGCTCGGCGCGGGCGAGGGCTCTCCGCTCGGCGATGGACTCGGCTCGGGGCTCGGGCTCGGGCTCGGGCTCGGCGCGGGCGAGGGTGCCGGGCTGCCGCCACCGGAGGGAGCGTTCAGCCGGGCCTCTTCGTAGCCCTTCTTTTAGCCGTCCTCGAGGCCGCGT
>JACQZM010000615.1 GCA_016213885.1 Candidatus Rifleibacteriota bacterium
AGCCGCGCGAACAGCTCCCTGACCTGGTCGAAAAGACCGGTGTACGTGGCCGGGTTGCTCCGGGTCGTCCGGCCGATCGGCGACCGATCGACCACGATCAGCTTGTCGATCCGATCGGCGCCGGACGGTCGTTCGACCGCGTCGGCGTCCGGGTCGAGCCGGGCCGCCAGCTCCGACAGCAGCGACGACTTGCCCGCCCCGGAGACCCCGGTCACGACGTTCAGGGCGGCCAGGGCGAACTCCGCCGTGATCCGCTTCAGGTTGTTGCGGGTCAACTCTCTCACGACCAGAGCGCCGTCGCCTGGCGCCGGGGGAGCCGCCGGGAAGGCGATCGACCCGCCGGTCAGGAAAGACCGGGTGATGCTCCGGGCCGCGGCCCCGGCGGCCTCGCCCAGCAGCTCCCGGGGCGGCCCCGAGTGGAGAACCTCCCCGCCTCCCCTTCCCGCTCCTGGACCCAGGTCGACCAGCCAGTCCGCCTCGAGCACCTCGCCCAGCCCGTGCTCCACGGCGATCACCGTGTTGCCACGGTCTCGCAGGCCCCGGAGGAACCGGCCCAGACGCCCCCGATCCCGGGGGTGGAGCCCCACGGTCGGCTCGTCCAGGACGACCAGCAGGCCCCTCAGGGAGACCCCCAGGAGACCGGCCAGCCGGATGCGTTGGGCCTCGCCGGCCGACAGCGTCGTGGACGGGCGGTCCAGGGTCAGGTACCCCAGGCCCAGCTCGTCGAGCAGCCGGCACCGCCGGACGATCTCCGTCATGATCGGCGAGGCCACCGGCGTCACGACCTCGCCGAAGCGCAGCCTCGCGACGTGGGCGCCGAGCCCCCGGATCGAGAGCCTGGACAGCTCCCCGATGTTCTGGCCCTGGAGAGTGACCAAGAGCGCCTCCGGCCTCAACCGGGATCCGCCACAGGTCGCGCAGGGCAGGCTGCGGGCGAAGCGCAGGATGCTGCGGTTGCGCTTCCGGGTCAGGATCCGCTCCATCACCGGCAGGACCCCCCCGTACGTGGCTTCCTCCCTGGGCCTCGGCGTGATGCCGGTCCAGCGCAGCCGCGACTCCAGAGGGTGCTTGCCGCAGAGGATCCGGATCCGGTCGGACCCGTCCAGGACGACGCTCCGCTGCTCCCCGGTCAGGTCGCGCCACGGGATGTCCACGGTGAAGCCGTGGGCGCGGCACACCTGGTCGAGGACGTCCATCGTCACCTGCGAGTACATGAGGTACCCGCCGGGGGTGGTGATGGCGAGCGCACCCTGGCGGAGCGATCGCGCCGGATCGGCCACCAGGAGCTCCGGGTCGATCCGCTCGGACACGCCGAGGCCGCGACAGGTCGGGCAGGCCCCGTGAGCCGAGTTCCACGAGAACAGCCGTCGCTCGAGCGGCGGGTCGCCGGGCCTGGCGGGGCGGCTTCCGAGGCGCGCGAAGATCAGCCTCAGGAAGTCGTGCAGCTGGGTCAGGGTGCCCACGGTGGACCGCGGGTTGTGCGCCAGCGGTCTCTGGTCCACGGCGACGGCCGGCGACAGGCCGTCGATCCCCCGCGCCACGGGACGGCCGATCCGCCACAGGTGTGCCCGGACGTAGGCCGAAAACGTCTCGAGGTAGCGTCGCTGGCCCTCGCGGCAGATCGTGTCCATGACCAGCGACGACTTGCCCGATCCGGACACCCCGGTCACGGCCGTCAGGGCGTTGCGGGGAATCTCCACGTCGACCGACCTGAGGTTGTGCTCCGTGGCGCCCCGGACCGTGATGGCGCGGGGCGGTCCACCTCCTCCGTCGAGAGGCCTCGTCCCGTTCATGACGTGCGCGCGGCGCCTCGCCCCGAGACGACCGCCAGCTGCCCCAGGGCGATGCCGCCGTCGTTGGGCGGCACCCTCCGGTGCCACCGGCAGTCGACCCCGTCGGCCTCGAGTCTCCGCACGGTCCGTTCCAGCAGCGGCCCGTTCTGGAAGCAGCCTCCGGTGAGCACGACTCGACGCTCCAAGAGCTCGCGGGCCACGACGGCGATCGCCTCGACCAGCCCGTTGAGGAACCGACCCGAGATCGCACCGACCGCCACGCCGCGCTCCAGGTCCGCCATGATCGCCGCGATCGTGGGCCCCCAGTCGACCACCAGCGTCGGGGCCGGGTCCGTGGCCGTGCAGGCGCGGTCCACCCGGACGGGATAGCGATCGTCACCGGGGGCCAGCACCTGCTCCAGCGCCATGGCCGCCTGTCCTTCGAAGCTGGCGATCTGGCACAGCCCCGAAAGCGACGACACAGCGTCGAACAGGCGCCCCACGCTGGAGGTCCGCGGGCAGTTCACGCCCCGCTCCACCGCCCTGACCAGGGGGCCCAGCTCCTTTCTCTCGAACGCCCGGATCGGCGCCAGGTCGGTCCTGTCGATCACCGCCGGGCCGAGCAGCTCGTACAGAAGACCCAGAGCGGCCCTCCGGGGCTCCCGCACCGCCGCTTCGCCCCCCGGCAGCGGGAACGTCCTGAGGTGGCCGACCCTCTCGTAGCTGGCCAGCGTCGCTCTGAGGAACTCACCGCCCCAGACCGAGCCGTCGGGGCCGTATCCGGTCCCGTCCCACGCCACGCCCAGGACCGGGCCGTCCATCTCGTTGTCGACCAGGCAGGCGGCCACGTGGGCGTGGTGGTGCTGGACCGCCGTCACCGGCCGGCCGGTCTCCCTGGCGAACCGCGTGGAGAGGTAGTCGGGGTGGAGGTCGCAGGCGACCTCGGCGTCGTCGAGTCCGTAGATCGTCGAGAACGCCCCGACGGTGCGCCCGAGCACGTCCAGGGTGAGGGCGCTCTCGAGATCTCCGATGTGCTGGCTCACGCAGGCGCTGCCCTCGACCGAGACCGCCACGGTACTCTTCAGGTGGGCGCCCACGGCGATCACCGGCCTGTGGTGCGCCGCCATCGGCACGGTCAGCGGAGCGTAGCCTCTCGCCCGGCGGAGCGGCAGCTCCCTGCCCAGCACGACCCGCACCACCGAATCGTCGACCGGTCGGGCGATCGGCCGGTCGTGGACCAGAAGGTCGTCGGCGATCGACGAGAGCCGGTCGAGCGCCTCGGCCTCGTCGATGCAGATCGGCTCCTCCGACGCGTTGCCGCTGGTGGCCACGATGGGGAAGCCCAGCTCTCGCAGCAGCAGGTGGTGGAGCGGGGTGTAGGGCAGCATGGCGCCCAGGAGGCGGTTGTCCGGGGCGACCGACCGGGCCACCGGAACCTCCAGCCCGGCCTCGACCGCCCGACCCAGGAGGACGATCGGCGCCGCCGGCGACGTCAGCAGCCGCGCTTCCTCTTCAGACACCCGGCAGCAGGCCTGGATCTGCTCGAGCGTCGGGAACATGACGGCGAACGGCTTGTCAGGCCGGCGCTTCCTCTCCCTGAGGCGCATCACCGCCTCGTCCACCCGGGCATCGGCCAGGAGCATGTAGCCGCCCAGCCCCTTGAGCGCCACGATCCTGCCGTCCCTGAGCGACTGCGCCGCCGCCAGCAGCGCTTCGTGACGCGCGTACAGCCGCCGGCCGGACCGGTCCCGGAACTCGACAGCCGGGCCGCACCGGGGGCAGGCCGTCGGCTGGGCGTGGAACCGTCGATCCAGCGGGTCCTCGTACTCCCTCCGGCAGTCGGCGCACATGACGAACCGCACCATGGTCGTGTTCGGACGCTCGTAGGGAAGCCGCAGGAGGATGGTGTAGCGAGGCCCGCAGAGCGTGCAGTTGGTGAACGGGTACAGGTGCCTGCGGTCGCGCGGGTCCAGCACCTCCGCCAGGCACGCCGGACAGGTGGCGAGGTCGGGCAACAGCTCCGCCCGTCGCGGTCCCCCCGTGTCGCTCTCGGCGATCGCGAACCCCGATCCCCCCAGGCACGGGATCTCCTTCCAGCTCACCTCCCGGACCACGGCCGCGAAGGGAGCTTCGGCCTTCAGCCTCGTCAAGAATCGATCCAGCCGATCACCCGCCCCCTCCACCTCCAGCATGACCCCCTGAGGGTTGTTCACGACCCAGCCGGTCAGCCCTGCCTCCAGGGCGAGACGGTACACGAACGGGCGGAATCCGGCCCCCTGAACCGCGCCCATGACCTTGATCGCCAGACG
>JACQZM010000120.1 GCA_016213885.1 Candidatus Rifleibacteriota bacterium
CACCCTCTTCCACGAGTTCGGCCACGCGCTGCACGGCCTGAACTCCGACGTGACCTACCCGTCTCTGTCCGGAACCGGCACAGCTCGAGATTTCGTCGAGTTCCCCTCTCAGCTGAACGAGAACTGGCTGTCCACGCCGGAGGTGCTGAAGTTCATGGTCGACGCCTC
Organism: Candidatus Rifleibacteriota bacterium; assembly: GCA_016213885.1. Lineage (GTDB taxonomy): Bacteria > Muiribacteriota > UBA6191 > JACPRK01 > JACQZM01 > JACQZM01. The sequence continues at coordinate 169 of JACQZM010000120.1, forward strand.
GGGTCGGCCGCTGCCGGTGGAGCTGGTGGCCAAGATCAAGCGGGCGAAGACCTTCAACGAGGGCTTCAAGACCACGGAGTACCTGGCGTCGGCCATCGTCGACATGAAGCTGCACCTGGCCGCCGAGGCCACGATCGACCCCAGGGCGTTCGAGAAGACGACGCTGGGCGAGCTGGGCATGCCGTCGGAGATCGTGATGCGTCACCGGATCCCTCACTTCGGTCATATCTTCGCCGACGACGGCTACGCAGCGGGCTACTACAGCTACCTGTGGGCCGAGGTGCTCGACCACGACGCCTTCGAGGCGTTCGTCGAGGCGGGCGGCCCCTACGACAAGGCGGTGGCCAAGCGTCTGAGGGAGACGGTCATGTCGGTCGGAAACACCGTGGACCCCGCCCAGGCGTTCCGGAACTTCCGCGGCCGCGACCCCAGGGTGGACGCGCTGCTCAGGGCCCGCGGGTTCCCGGTCCCGGCCGCCGGGACGCGCTAGCACTACAACTGAAGATCCCGGCCGTCGCGAGACCGCTCAGGGCTCGCGCGGCCGAGCTCCACAGTCGCCCGGCCGAGCGTCGCACGTCCACTCGCGCGGTTCGCCGCGGTCAGCACGGAGGTCACCGTCATCCGGCCGACTCGATCACCGCCCTGAGCTCCAGAGCCGCGGCGGCAAAGAGTGCTGCCTTGTCGCGGTGCTCGACCCACGAGACGGGACTCTGGCCGGCCTGGGCCGGAAACCACCCCATTCCGCTCATCGGGCCTCGGTGCGACCAGGCCACGGGCGGCTCGTCCGCCTCGCGCGGCGCTCCGCGGCCGAGCCGGGCGGGATCTTCCGAGATGGGGGGCCCTTCGCTTCGCGAATCCGGCCCCCCAAGCCCCCCTCGGGCTCGCCCTCCGGGCTCGCCGGGCGCCGACGCCACGGCGCTGACGCGGGTGTGGGCACAGTGGCCCCTGAACGAGCTCCAGAGGACCACGCATCGCGATCCCGGTCTCGAGCGAGCGGGCGGCGGTGCCTGGTCGACCACGTCGACGAGCTGGGCGGCGGATTCGAAGGTCCCGGAGATGTCCCGTCTGCTCCGCTCCTCGTCCGAGTAGGCCCCCCCCCAGCTGTCCTGGGTGAAGAGCGCAAGCGGACCGTACACCAGATGGAGCTGCAGACCGTAGGAATTGATTCCGCGACCGGCGTGGCAAACTGCGACGTAGGCCTCCACTGGCCCCGCAAACAGCTCACCGATGTACTTGCGGAACATGTACGTCTCGAAGGCCTCGATGGGACGGGTGGACCACACCCACGAATCCTGGCGCCGGAGTCGGGGGCGGAACACCCCGGGGATCGGAGGAAGCGCGAGCCGGGCGGCCCTGAAACGGTCCACGAGATCCTGGTATCCCGCGCCAGACTCCGCCGGGTCGCCGTCATCGGTTCCATCCGAGTTCATCGTGGCCTCCTCGTCTTGGCGAAGGGGACGGGCACGGAGTCGCCGTCCGGGTCGGCCCACGCCGCGATCACCAGTGCCACAGCCAGGGCCGTTCGCGCGGCCAGGCGCAGCCATCTGTTCATCGAGTGATCTCCTGTGACGATCATGCCCGTGAACGGCGACGGTGGGGCTGTTCGGCGTCGGCCCCGGGGCACCGGAACCATGCTAGCACCGATGCCCACGACTTGACCCGGTCTTCCGATCTCGCATCGCGGAGCACCCCTGGCACAGACCGGCCGGGATCTCGCCCCCGTGACCCACGGCGACCCGTTCGAGCCCCCACCAAGGGGCGGCGGAACGATGGACGAGGCGAGCCGGTGCACGGTGGCCGGGTCGCCGTCGAGGGCCGGGTCGGCTGCGGGACCATCTTGCGGTCGGGACTCCCGCTTGGCACACCATCCCGTGTATGTTCCAATCGATGCCCCTCTCAGACGACTCCAAGGCCACCCGATCGTCGTTCCTGCCGGCCGACCTGCCCGGCGGGTCGACGCTCCCTCGTCTTCCAGGCTACGAGATCCTGGGCAAGCTGGGCGAGGGAGCCATGGGTGTTGTCTTCAGGGCTCGGCAGCTCCACCTGGACCGGCAGGTGGCCATCAAGTACCTCACCTGCACGGGCTCAGAGTTCCGGAGCCGGTTCGGGCGGGAGGCGCGGATCCTCGGCCGCCTCGACCACCCGAACATCGTCGCGGTATACGCCGTGGACCCGGACGGACCGCTCCCGCTGCGGGGGCTCCCAGGGGTCGACGTCGCGCAAGGTCCACGCGCAAAGGGATCACTCCCGACGCGGTGCAGCCCAGCGCGTATTGAACTGGCGAGGAGGCTCTGTTACGATTCCCCGCCAGGCGCCAGAACGGAACATCCGAAGAGAGCAGGGAGGATCCCGTGTCGTCGCTGGATTCGACATCTTCGACTCAGGACGACGCGGCTGACGTCTTCCAGCGCCAGATGCTGACAGAGACCTTCCGCAGCGAGTTGCTGCGCTCGAAGATCCTGGTGGCCATCATTGCGGGCATGCTCGTTCTGTTCCTGCCCGCGGCGGTGGTGTCTCCGGAGGGCTTCCTTTCCCACCTGCCGCGGCAGCACCCGGTTGCCAAGGTCTGCACCTTCCTCCTGGGGATCATCGCCTTCGAACTGATCGCCTGGTACGGCCTGCGCAGGATCGGTGACGATCCGACCCGTGCCGGGTCGCTCGGACGACTGCGAGTCCTGATCGCCTTCTTCGAGACCAGTCTCCCGTCCATGGCCATCTTCGGGATGGGGTTCATCGAAGGAAGACCGGTTCAGGCGCTGCTGATTCCGCCGGTGCTGCTGTACTTCCACTTCGTCATGCTCACGGCTCTCAGCCTGGACCCCCGCCTCTGCGTCTTCAGCGGACTGGTGGCCTTCCTGGAGTACGACCTCCTGGCGCAAGCGCTCGTGCCGCGCATGGCCGCGGCCGGGGCCGATCCGACCATGCTGGGATTCGGACAGCACCACGGCCGGGCCAGCCTGTTGTTCTTCGCCGGCCTGGTGGCGGCGTTCGTCGCCGAGCAGATCCGACGGCAGATCACGCGGTCGTTCCAGGTGGTCCAGGAGAGGAACCGGGTCATCGGACTGTTCGGTCAGCACGTCTCCCCGGCGATCGTGAACAAGCTTCTCCAGCAGAGAGCCGATCCGGTCAGCGAGGTCCGCCACGTCTGCATCATGTTCCTCGACATCAGGGACTTCACGACGTTCTGCGAGAAGAGAAGTCCGGAGCAGGTGGTGGAGTACCTCAACCGGCTGTTCAGCTTCATGATCGAGGAGGTCAACGAGCACCAGGGTGTCATCAACAAGTTCCTGGGGGACGGTTTCATGGCAGTCTTCGGAGCGCCGCTCTCCGACGGACGGGACTCGGCCCACGCCGTCGATGCGGCTCTGGCCATCCTGCAACGGCTGCAGCGCGAGCTCCAGGCAGGCGGCCTTCCGACGACCCGGGTCGGCCTGGGGCTGCATTGCGGCCCCGTGGTGACCGGCAACATCGGGTCCGCCCTGCGCAAGGAGTACACGGTCATCGGTGATGTCGTGAACCTGGCGTCCCGGATCGAGTCTCTGAACAAGCAGTACGACTCCTGCCTTCTCATCTCGCAGGACGTGTGGAACGCCGTCCCGGAGGACGGGCGTCCCGCGCTTCCCGAGCCCACGGTGCTGGGCGAGGTGCAGGTGAAGGGAAGAGCCCAGCCGGTGAAGGTGCTCAAGCTGGCTTGAGGCCAGAAGGGGCACGGACCTGATCGCCGCGTCGAACAGCATCGGATCGACCGACCGGGCGATCCATGGGGTCACCAGGCCGACCGCGAGCCACGAGGCCGCCGGAGGCGTGACCGGAAGAACCCGCATGGGGCTCCGGTCGTGACCGGCCCAGCCCGCGCCCCACCGGAGCTCAGGCGGCGGTCCTGGACGGCAGGGAGAACGGAGCGATCGTGATCGCTGCCGCCAGCAACCGCTCCCCGCGAACACCTCCTGGGCGCAGGAAAGGCCGCTCTGGAGGGCGGCCTCGACGAGCTTCGATCCGGAGAGCGCCACGATCCAGAGCGTCGGGTCCAGGGCCTCCACGGCGCCCACCACCGCCATGGCGACCGGCAGGCTCCTGGACGCGGCATCGTAGAGCGCTCCGTGCGGCTTGACGTGACGGAGCGGCACCCGCTCCGCCTTGCAGAACGCGGCCAGGGCGCCGATCTGGTACAGCACGTCGTCCCGGATCTCCTCCGGCGACGCGTCGAGGTGGCGGCGCCCGAACCCGACCCTGTCGGGAAACGAGGGGTGGGCGCCGACGGCGGCGGCATGCTCCCGGGCGAGACGGACCGTCCGCCGCATGGTCCCTGGGTCCGAGGCGTGGAAGCCGCAGGCCAGATTGACCGATGAGACCAGCGGCACCAGCTCCTGGTCCGCGTCCATGGCGCGGGCGCCGTACCCCTCTCCCACGTCACAGTTCAGGTCGACCCTCACGATGCTCCCTCCCTCGTCTTGCCGGCGATCCTCCCGGTTCCCGGTGAAGCCGTCCAGCCCTCCAGGAGCCGCCGCTCCTCCCGGAGCGCTTCCACGGCGTCACCGTCGGCGCACTCCTCAAACGCTACCGTGTCGCCCATCCTGGCCTGGGCCATGAGGCGCAGGTCCGCACCGATGACCGTGGCGATCTTGGCGTACCCACCCGCGGTCTGGGCGTCCATCATCATGACGATCGGAGCACCGCTGGCCGGCACCTGCACCGCTCCGGGAACCACCGGATCGGAGACGATGTCGGCACCGCCGGCGTGCTCGATCGGCGCCCCGCGGAGATGGTAGCCCATCCGGTCGTTCCGGTTCGTGACCTCGAACGGGGTCGCGAAGAACGACCTGATTCCCGCCGCCGTGAACAGCTCCTCCTGCGGTCCCGGGATCGCACGGATGCGGATCGGACCACGCGGTGGCGCCACCAGCCTGAACGGCAGCGCCCCCGGAGGCGGTGGCTCCCCTGCGGCGCTTCCGACGAGCAGCCGGTCGCCCGGCGCCAGCGTCCGTCCCCGGAATCCGCCCAGGCCGGCGCGGACGTAGGTGGATCGGCTGCCCAGAACCTCCGGCACGTCGATGCCGCCGCGGACCGCCAGGTAGGTCCGGGCGCCGGCGGTGGCGGCGCCCAGGACGAGCTGGCCGCCGGCCGGGACCTGGAACGTCGAATCCACGGCCACCGGGCGGCCGTCGAGCAGCGCCCGCATGTCGGCTCCGCAGAGCGCCACCCGGGCGGACCGCTCGAACCGGAACGTCCCGCCCAGCAGGGTCATCTCCAGCGCCGCGGCTCCCGGGCGGTTCCCGACCAGGGCGTTGGCCAGAGCCCAGGACAGCCGATCCATGGCCCCCGCCACCGGAACGCCGAAGGCGCGGAATCCGGGACGGCCGCCGTCCTGCACCGTGGTGAGGAGCCCCGGAGCCACCACGACGATCACCGGGATCCCTCCTGGAAGCGCTCCCACTCCTCCGGGTCGATCGGGGCGAACCTGATCTCGTCGCCCGCCGCGACCAGGAAAGGCTCCTGCCGGTCGGGGTCGAACAGCCTGAGCGGCGTCCGGCCGATGAGGCGCCAGCCGCCGGGGCTCTCGATGGGGTAGATGCCGGTCTGCTCCCCCGCGATGCCGACGGAGCCCGACGGGACCCTCTCCCTCGGAACTTCCAGGCGGGGAGCGGCGATTTGCCCGGACATCCCTCCCAGGTACGGAAACCCGGGGGTGAAGCCCAGCATGTGGACCCGGTAGGTGCAGGAGGAGTGGATCGCCACGACCTCGAGGGGAGTCAGCCCCGCGACGCCGGCCACGAACTCCAGGTCCGGGCCGTGATCGCCGCCGTAGACCACCGGGATCTCGACGACCCGCCGGCGCTCCGGAGTCGGCCGGCGGTCCGCCCGGCCCCCGGCCCGCGCAGCCAGCGCCCTGATCTTCCGGGCCAGCGCGGCTCTGGAGACCCGGAGCGGGTCGAAGACCACCAGGAGCGACCGGTAGGTCGGAACCACCTCGACGATCTTCCCGGCCAGTTCGCCGGCGATGGCGCCGGCCAGCGCCACCACCCGCCGGTTCACCACCACGTCGATGGAGCTCCCCAGCTCCACGACGATCCCGCACTCTCCCTGGGGCAGCAGTCGAACGATCGGTGGTTTCATCTCGGTCCGGCTCTCCCGTGGTAGTGCAAGGCGCCAGGGACGATTCTATCACCGCGTCGGGCGCTGTCCCCGGGGCGATGATCCATGGGCCGCGCCGGATCGACAGGGAGAGCCGGAGATCCAATGATGACGGTGACCTTCAAGCCACGGACGGTCGCGAGGAACTCCACGGAGGTCGTGATCGATCATGGGCACCTCGAGAGCGTCGATGGTCACGGTGATGGCGCTGGCGGCGCCGATGGCGTCCGACGGCCTGGCCAGAAGCTGCCAGCGCCCGGTTCCCCCCGGGACCTACACGCTGGAGATCCGGGGTGGCAGACTCCCGGAACCGGAGGTAACCTGATGAGTGCCCTCGAGCGGCTTCCGGGTGGGGAGGCGGATCTGACATGCGTGCACCGGCGCGACGACGCGGGATGGCCCTGGCGATCGTGCTGGGGGTGATCCTCGTGCTGGGCACCTTCGGCGCCGTGCTCAGGATCATGTCCCAGACCGCCTACCGGGAGGTGGACCTGGTCAACGCTCACCTGCGGGCCGTGGCCGTCGCCGAGGTGGGCTTCGCCACGATCACCAGCCGCCTCGGGGCCGCCCCCTGGAGCAAGCGCTGGTTCAAGTCGGGGCCGGAGGTCACCTTCGACGTCAAGGCGGCTGGTGGGAACTACAGCTACCTGATCAGGGACGCGCCGCTGCCCTACGTCTACACGGACCCGCTGGATCGCAACACCCTGGGAACCGGTCAGCAGGCCGACCTGCTGGTGCGGGCCACCTACGGCCGGTCCAACGTGGTGATGTTCTGGCGACTCGCGGTGGTCGAGGACTCCCTGGACTACTTCACCCGGGTGGTTCCGGTGTTCTTCACGTTCGGCCCCGAGAACGCCAGGCCGGTCAAGGCCGACGCCGACACTCTCGCAGCCCACGTCAACGACCTGATCACCAGTCGCAACGACAACCTCCCGGGCTATCAGGCGGTGGCGCCGCAGCTGGCGGCGGCCCAGACGGCGCCGCAGGTCGCCGGCGCCCTGGGCTGCACCCCGAATGGCACGGTGGAGGACACGGTCGCCGGATCGGGCGCCGGAGGGGCGGTCTCCAACCCGGTGCGAATAGCCGCCGCCCAGAACGCGCTGACCGTGGACTTCGGGGTCACGGAGCCGCCTCCGCCGCCCGGAGGCTGGATCGCCTCGCCCCCGCCGCCGAGCGTCTCCTCGGGGCCGACCCAGGGCGCCCTCCAGACCTACCTCCAGACGACCCTCATCCCGGGCCTCCAGCAGGTCCAGTGTCACTGGTCCGGCGGCCAGCGCAGGCCGATCATCCTCCACCTGGCGGCGAACGGGGTGCTCCAGGAGCTGAGGCCGCTCTTCGCCACGATCTCCGATCCGGGCGCCACGGCCACGCCGGAGCAGCAGTACTGGATCAAGGTGGGCCACAGCGTCGTACGGACCGCCATGGCCTCGCTCCCGGGCCTGCTGACCACCCCTTGCCCATGAGCCGCGGAACCCTCTCGAATCGAGCCGCGTCGACGACGTCTCCGGGAGCGGCTCGCCGGCCCCGTTCCGCGGTCTCCCTGGTCGAGGTGCTGATCGGCGTCGGTCTCTTCTCCGTCCTGGTGTGCGGGGTCGTCTGGGTGCTGGGCTACGGCAGTCGCTCCACGGCCCGGGTCTCTGCTCAGATGTCGCTCCAGCAGGCCAGTCGCAAGGCGCTGGTGAAGATGCTCCGGGAGCTCAGGGAGGGCATGGAGGTCGTGTCGCCGCTTCCAGGCTCGACCCTCTCTTACGCCCTCTTCAGGGACAAGGTGTCGCTGGTGCGGTGGTTCTACCAGGTGCCGCAGAAGAACAGCCGGGGCCTCTTCGAGCTCTGGCGCTACGTCAACGATTCGAGGCTTCCGGACGGTCAGCGTCACGAGCTCTTGCTGCAGAACGTGAAGCGTCTCACGTTCTCGTGCCGCAGCGAGGGGGCTCTCCAGGTCAACCTGACCCTGACGGAAGAGGACCGGGAGTACTCGATGCTCACCACGGTCCGGCTGCAGAACATCGCCTCGTCGGAGGAGCTCTGGTGACCGTGGTCTGCACGATCGAGACGGACGCCGGGAGACGGAACCGCGCCCCCTCCCCCGAGCGGTCCTTCAGGCGGCCGACGGACGTTCGAAGCCCGATCAACGGGCTCTCCCTGGTGGAGCTGTGCCTGGCCTTCGCCGTCATGGGTCTGGCGCTGCTGCCGGTCATCGGCCTCTTCAGCACCTCCGGAAAGCAGGCACGGCAGACCGGCGACTACTCCCTGGCAACCACCACCCAGGAGAAGGCGGCGGAGGAGCTGCGGCTGGCGAGCTGGGAGAACGTCCACCTGGCGGAGCTGATCGATACCGACCCGGCTCTCACGGCGGAGGCCCCGGTGACCGGCAACGCTTTTCGGTTCTACGCACCCATCGAGGACGACATGGCTCCGTTCGGGGAGATGCTCGACGGCGTGGACAGGGAGATCGCCCGTGGCTTCCCGGCGCTGGCGCGCCAGCTGGAGTCGTTCAGGCTCAAGACGAGCGTGACCAAGCTCCCGCTCGCCACCGGCGGCGCCATGGATCTGACCCTCTCGATGAGCTGGCTGGACTTCCAGCGCAAGGGGCAGTCGCTGGATCTGCAGGTGCGGTTGCCGCAGTACCGGAGCTACCAGGAGCTGCCACCGGAGGTGGAGGATCGAGCCCGTGCCGACGCGGCGATCGTGCCGCTCCTCTACCCGGGCCGGAGCGGCACCCTGACCGGAATCGTCGGTTCCACCGGCGCCAACCTCCAGTTCATCAGGGACCTGGGCGACGTGGTGCTGCTGTCGACCGCTCTGGACCGGTCGAACGGCGAGATCGGGAGCCTGATCTCCCAGGCCAGGTCGGTCCTCACCACCGCCGCGACCCCCCGGGAGAAGGCGCGAGCCCAGGTGGCGCTGGCCAGGGCCTGCGAGAAGCGGGCGGCCGTCAACCTGGAGGTGCTCTGCTACATCGCCAGGCCCATGGTCTCCCTCGGGGCGATCCAGCTCACGTCGTCCACGACCACGCCGCCCCCGCAGTACGGCAACCCACCGCCGGAGCCGATCACCTACGTGGGCCCGCTGCTCCGCATCTATCCGCTCCCCGCAGTGTTCGCCGTCGCTCTCGACGACGCCCGCACGGCCTACGCCGATGCATTCAATGCGCCGCACGGTCCGAACCTTCCCCCGCGGCTGCGGACCCGGACCTTCATGAAGCTGGTCGAGATGTCCAAGCTGCAGATCGTCACCGTGGGTCCGGCGGACACCGGGCCGCTGCTCACCCTCCTGACCAGCTTCGAGACGTATCAGCGGGGAAAGAACCCCAACTTCGCGGACTGGGCGAGGATCGAGTGCGACAAGTGTCGCGACGCCGCGACGATCAAGGCTTCGTACCCCGGCGGGAAGTACTCGGTCTGGTCGAGCTACTGAGCGGCGCGGCCGGCACAGCGAGGCAGAACCAGGGCACGTCCAGTTGCTGCCTGAGGTTCTCTTCGAGGGTCGCCGAGAGGGTCGAGTACACGAGATCGATCCGCACGTAGAGGCGCTTCAGCGGCACCAAATCGGCCGGAACGGGGTGGAGGGTCAGATGCCGGCCCTGCGTTCTCGGTCTCGGACGAGCGACGAGCGTCCAGGCCGTGTCATTCCGGTGAGGGCACAGACCTCCGGTGAGGCCCGGGGTGGTCAGCGCCCCGGCGTCAGCGCTTCCAGGCCCAGCCCTCGAGCGCCTTCCGCGTGAAGGCGTAGCCCCTCTCCTCCACCACGGCGACGGACCTCGGGTCCCGGATGTCGAACATCCCGAACTCCTGCAGCGGCAACGGAAGGTAGAGGACGTTCTCCATGGAGGACTGCTGTCGCCTCCTGAGATCGGCCAGGGTGACGCAGCCGGAGATGACGTCGAACAGCGACGGCACCTTGACCGGGAACGGCGACAGCTGGCGAAGCAGCAGCTTCCAGCCCGAGAGGCTGTGGCCGTACTGGTGGTAGGTCGGATCGACCGCGGCCTGGGCCGAGAGATCGGAGGCGATGATCGCCCCTCCGGAGCAACCCGGCTGGAGCACCTCCATCGGCAGGTTGTTGAACACCCCTCCATCGACCAGGGTGCGACCGCCCAGCTGGACCGGAGGCCAGATCCCGGGCAGCGACGAGCTGGCGCGCACGGCGAGCCACATCGGTCCCCGCCGCAGCAGCACCTCGCAGCCTCGATGCCAGTCGGCGGCGACCACGGTGCAGCCCAGGAAGAGATCTTCGATCTGCGCTCCCCCGTAGAGCTGCGGGTAGACCCGGGCCTGGTGAGCACCGCTCATCAGCGACACGAGCGGCGGGCCCATGGTCAGGATGTTCGCCGTCGTGGCGGTGACCAGCCCGGTGGCCTTCTCGAGCGCCGTCTTCGGGTCGTTGCCGCAGGCGATCAACCCGGCCACGATGGCCCCGGAGCTTGTTCCCGCCAGGACGTCGATCGGGACGCCATGCTCCATCAGCGCCCGGTAGACGCCGATGTGGGCCAGCCCGCGGTATCCACCCCCGCCCAGGGCGAGCCCCACGGCTCGGTCGGTGACGCACCGCGCGAGCCGGGCGAAGTCCTCCGGCCACCCCCGGCGCACATGGTGGTGTCCCGCAAGCTCCCGGCCGTCGAGCCACGAGGCGGTGTCCCGGCCGCGCTCTGCCGACCCTGGGTGGACCAGCACCAGGTACCGCTTGGCGCGGCAACCGGGCCTGTCGCTCTGGAACAGCTCCTCCTCGAGCGAGCGAAGAACCGACGGCGCCGTCGCCTCCGCCACCAGCAGGATCCGGTCGGCCTGCCGGAGACACCGCTGGGTCCACGGAGTCACCGTCGGATCGGCCTGGTAGACCACGAAGTCGTGGTCCAGATCGAACCGGTTCAGCCACTGGGCCACGGCGGCGTCGCCGGCCGCTCCGCGCGGCAGGCTCGAGGCGCCCCGGCCCAGGTGGGCCTCCAGGGTCCGGGCACCGAGCGCCGCGGCCTTGCCCAGCGTCGAGAGGCCCTGTCCGAGTGCCTCAACCAGCTGGCAGACGTCGAACTCCCGGTCCAGCGGCACCACCGCCAGGTTGATGGCGCGGGGCGCCATCTCCAGGCCCCCCCGAGCCAGCAGCCGCTCCGCGATGACCCGGCTCGTGTGCAGCCCGATCTCCGGGTTGAACATGACCAGGCGGTCGAACGCCGCCTTGGGGAGTCGCGCCACCACGGAATCCCGCAGGGCACGCACCGTGGCGGTCCGTCTCTCGCCCGCGATGAGCGCGATCTCACCCAGGATGTCCCCGGGCCCCATCTCGTGGACCGGCCGCAGCCCCGCCTGAGCGTCCGGCTGCAGCGCCTGCAGCCGCCCGCTGACCACCACGTACAGGCTGTCCCCGGGATCGCCCTGGGCGAACAGCTCCTCCTGACCGCCCAGGTGGACCAGCTGGAACTCGCGCTGCAGCAGGCGCAGCCTGGACTCGTCCAGCGAGGCGAACGGCCTGCTCTTCCTGAGCCACCCCGGGACCTCGCTGTGGGCGGCGATCGACGCGGCCAGCCGCTTCAAGTCGATCTCGTCCCCTTCGCGGAGCAGATGGTGGCGCTGCAGACCAGGAACCCCGATCCAGACATCGGCCTCCGACGAGAGCGGCGCGCCCCGCGGCTGCATCCGGACCAGCTCCCGGGTCGCCGGCCCGCACGGCGCGGTCGGCAGACCCTCCTGCTGGGCCGCGGAGCGGTCGAGGCCGGAGCTCGCCAGCATCAGCACCAGGTCGGCCTGGCGCAGGCAACGCCGGGTCCACTCGGTGGGACCGTGGTCGGCGGCGTAGAGGACGCAACTGTGCTGACGCTCCAGTCCGGAGAGCCAGGCAACGACCCGCCGGTGCAGCTCCTGCCCCTTCCGGGCGGCGGCGGCTCCCGGGCCCGCCGCCTGGTCCGCCTGCTGGGCGTTCACGTAGGTCGTCCGGATCGTCGGGGCCAGAGCGCGTGACAGCTCCGCGGCCAGATCGGTCGCGGCGATCCGCCCGGAGAAAGGCACCAGCGCCACGGTCAGGGCCCGATCGATCACCACCGGCCGGTGCCGCCAGCGCAGGGTGGCCTGGGCGATCTTCAAGAGGATTGAGGGAGCCGTTGTCGCCAGCAGGCCACACGCTTCCATGGACAGGTGGAGCAGGACGCTGTCCCGGATGGCGCTGGCGCCGGTGAATCGGCGCTCGCCGGTCAGGCTCTCGACCTGACCCACGGACCTGCCCGGTCCTATCTCCTCCACCACCTGCGCCCCGGTATCGTGGGTCGGACGCTCCACCTGCAGCCGCCCGGCCACGACCAGGTCCAGGCCGTCGGCGGGATCTCCCGGCGAGTACAGCCGCTCCTGCCCGTCCACCTCGCGAAAGGTCAGGAGCGGCTCCAGCGCCCGCCGCTCGTCCTCGACCAGAGCGGTCAGAAGGTCCTGATCGCAGAGCAACTCTCTCGGATTCGTGGTCATGCTCGATCGACTCCGTCCGGACTGCGATCGCAATCCAGGCACAGGACCCGACGTCAGCGATCGGAGGATCCCAGGGCTCGGTGGCCGGGATCGACCCCGAAGTGAACGCATGAGGTCCGACGCCGTCTTCCTTCGGCCAGACCGGCCCTTTCTCCGTGCAGGATGGTCGCCGGTCGGCCCCCGGACCAGCGGGTCAGCAACTCGTAGAGCACCACTCCGACGGCGTAGATGTCCGACGCAGCGGTGGCGACCTCGCCCCTCGCCTGTTCCGGCGACATGTACCGGGGCGTGCCCACGAGGGAGCCGGTGCAGGTCAGATGCTGCGCTGCGTCACGAATCCTCGCTATCCCCAGGTCGGCCAGCCTGGCCTCGCCCCCGGCCGCGAACAGGATGTTCTCCGGCTTGAAGTCCCTGTGAACGATGCCGCGTTCGTGACAGGCCTCGAGGCCGTTCAGGCAGTCGGTCATCACGCGGACGATCTCCGCCAGGTCGAGCCGGTGACCGCCGGCGAGACGCTGGCGCAGCGTTCCGCCCTCCAGGTACTCCGTGGCCAGGTAGGGGTGCCCGCCGATCTCCCCAACGTCGTAGACCTTCAGGACGTTCGGATGGCTGACCCCGGCCAGCACCTTGCCCTCGGCGAAGAATCTTGCCAGCGTTGTCTTGTCGGGGCGGGTGAGAACCTTGACCGCCCTGATCTGACCGGTGGAGAGGTGCAGGGCCAGAAAGACCGTGCCCATCGCTCCCTGGCCGAGGACTCGCTCCAGGCGGTACGCGGTCCGGAACTCGGGGGAGAGGACGAGCCTTGATTCCAGGCGCGGCTCGCCGGAATCGCTCCGGGTCAACAGCGAGATCTCGGAGGCGCCGGCGGCGACCATCATGGAGTCGCAGGCGCTGCAGTTCCCCTGGGTGCTTCCAGCCGAGACCGGATCGAGGCTCGAGCCGCAGCGAGGGCACCTGGGACTGCTCATTCCGTGGTCGGATCCCCGGAGGCTCCCGGCCGGGACGCCGCCAGTGACAGTCTAGCACCACGACGCAAGATCCCGTCCGTCGCGAGGCCGAGCGAGACGAAGGCTGGTCCTCGGGAACCTGGGGGTCTCCACACGGTCCGGATGGGGAGCCGGTGGCGGGACGGCCAGCGGGCCTACCCGCGCGCGGCTAAGCAACCCGGGCGGCACGCGTAGAAGATAGTATCCTACTAGTATAATGAGTGTCTACCCGGCGCGGAGAGTGTCCCCTGAGGCGAGCAGGACTCGCAGAGGCCTCCTCGGCTCAAGGTCGGTCGGCGCCCCGGACCCAGGACCGACCTCGAGGTTTGAGGACACTGACGACCGAATACCGTGCGGTGATCATCGGGCAGATCCTCGCTCGCCGCGATCGGGTACTGGCTGCGGCCAGACGAGGACAGCAGATCCCCCGAGCCCGAGTGCATCGGGAAAGGATGAGCCCGGCATTTCGGGGCTCGGCCGGGTGCCTCGACCCTGCACGGAGGGTTCAGGTGGGGGTCGATCCAGGGTCCAGTTCGTCCCGGAGCTCTCGGACGGTGGTCCTGGGACTGGGTGCCCGGAAGGAGGTGTCACGGCTTGCGTGCGGACGCGGCGAGAAGGGCACCGCACTTTGCGCGGAGAGCGGCGCGCGAGTGGTACAGTTGCAGGTTCAGTCTGTTGACCTCCGGCTCCATCTCCGACCTCAGCTTGCCGGCCACGAGCGCCACGTTCGCCTTGCCGGAGAGGATGGCGATCTGACGGTCGATGGCCTGCTTCGATGTGGAAAGATCCAGCTTGGTGCCGAGGCGCTGGGCCTCCTTGGCGACCTGGGCAAGAATGCAGGAGAGGCGGCGCAGGTCGCTGACCAGAGTGCTGGGGCTGGCGCGGGCGACCGTGAAGCCACAGGAGGCGTCGGCCTGAAGGAACTCGCGCAACGCGGCGTTGTGATCGCCGGATTCGGCCTGGGCAAGACCCCGCTTGTAGGCCCTGGACTCGGCAGAGCGAAGGAAGACGGTGCGGGCAAGGACGTAGGTCACGACAGACAGGAGGGCGACCCCGACGAGTATCGAGAGGAATCCGAGCATGGGTTGGCAACCTTCCGCCGCTCAGGAGTCGAGAAGAGGTGACCCCACGGACCAGGCGCCGACCGCCTCGGGGCAGGGAAGATGATCGTACGCGTCGAGGAGGCAAGGAGTGTGAGCAGGCTACTGGCCGAAGAGTAGCACGGTGGGCGCCAAATAGCTCTGCCCGCGAGAGAGGCCGTCGAATGAGCCGGGAGGCATGGACAGCGACCCGGCCGACCGGAAGCATTCTCTGCCAGAAGCGACCACCAAGGGGCGGGGCGATGCCGGTGCCGGCGACAGGCCAGCCGGACCTGCTGGCGTCAGGCGATCCGGCCGCCGGGCAGCGGCGGCCCACCTGCGTACACCTCGCGCACCCGGATCGCGCCGGTGACGCCCCGGGCCTCCCAGACCCCCTTCACCTGATAGGAGATCGCGTCCATCGTCAGGACGTTCGCCGCCACCTCGGCTCCGGACCGCGGGCCGCCGCGGAGCCTGGTGTCCATCCAGCAGACCAGCGTCCCCTCGCTTCCGGGCTGCAGGGTCAAGGCCGGCGCGATGTCCGGGTAGCCGTCCTCACCGATCCACGCCACCACCTTCACGGCCTTGAACCGCCCCCACTCCCTCCGTGCCGCCAGCGGTATCGTAAGTCCGCAGTCCGCCGGCGCCCGGCAGCACCTGGTGGCGAGGAACGCCGCGGCGAGCGAGAGCCGCGACATCGAGAACTCCTCGTCGACAGCGTTCACGTCCAGCAGCCCCGCGTCCCGGATGCCCGTGTAGGCGTTGTAGCGCAGCAGCGGGCTGTTCGACTGCCGGTCGGCGCAGGGGCCGTGGGTCTCGAATCGCGCGAAGTCGCAGGTGAGGCGCCAGCCGTCGAGGGAGTCGGTGATCACGAGAACGGCGGCCCGGCGGTCCTGGCCGAGGTTCACGATCGTCTTCCGGAGCAGGAAGTTGCCGAAGAAGATCGTGTCGTTCCCGTCGCGGACGGGCAGGATGGAGGTGACGGGCACGACGTTGGGCGTCCCGGCAGCGCTGCGCGTGGCCAGGAACTTCGGCGTCATCTCGCCCTCGAGCGCCGCCACCAGGCGCGGGTGCCGCTGCAGAATCGTCACGCCATCCCCGTCCCTCTCCGGATCATCCTCTCGTGGCGCCGCTCCATCGGGCCACCGGAACGATGGACGAGGCGAGCCGGTGCACGCTGTCCATCTGGTCCCTCGTCAGGAGCGGCGCCTCGCCGGGCGCATACGGCATGTCGAGCCGGCGGGACTTGGGCCGGCCGAGGTTCGTGTAGGCCAGGAGGTCCCAGCGCACCACGGACCCGAGAGCGTCGCGGATGAACCGGCCGATCTCGGCGATGTTGGCTGCGCCGTCCGTGTATCCCGGGATCACCGGGGTCCGCACCCAGATCGGCGCTCCCCGTTCCGCGAGCCTCCGGGCGTTCTCCAGGATCGTCGCGTTGGACGCCCCCACGACCTCACGATGCCTGGCGTCGTCCATGATCTTCAGGTCGAGCATCACCAGGTCGACCAGGGGCAGGATCGCTTCGTAGCGGTCCCACGGCGCCGCGCCGCAGGTGTCGACGGCGGTGTGCAGGCCGGCCCCCCGGCACAACCTGAGGAACGCGGCGAGAAAGTCGGGTTGCTGCATCGGTTCCCCTCCGCTCACCGTGACGCCACCGCCCGAGGTCTCGTAGAAGACGCGGTCGCGAAGGGCCTCCTCGAGAAGCGACTCGGGGGTCCGGCGCCTCCCGACGACCTCGATCGCCGCGGCGGGGCAGGCCCGGGCGCACTTTCCGCAGAGGTCGCACCGATCCCGGTCGATCCGCATCCCCTGCTCGGTCAGCTCGAGCGCCGCGGGAGCACATGCGGCCAGGCACGCCCGGTGGGCGATGCACCGGACCTCGTGCCACATCAGATCAGGCCCGGGGCGCAGTCCCTCCGGGTTGTGGCACCAGGCGCATCGAAGCGGGCATCCCTTGAAGAAGACCGTGGTGCGTATCCCGGGACCGTCGCCGGTCGAGAACCGCTGGACGTTGAAGATCATCCCGTCGGTGGGCGGACCCGCTGAATCAGAAGTCATGCGCCACCCGGGCGATGATCTCGTCCTGGATCTCCTTGCCCAGCCCCACGAAGTAGGCGTTGTACCCGGTCACCCGCACGAGCAGGTTCCCGTACTCCACCGGGTTCTTCTGCGCTTCCACGAGCGTCTCGGCGCCGATGACGTTCACCTGCAGAGCGGTCCCGCCCGCCTTGCCGTAGGCGCGCAGGAGCGCGGCGAGCTTCTCCCTGCCTTCCGGGTCCCTCAGGAGCCCGGGGTCGAAGCTCATCGTGTGGCTGGCGCCGTTGGGTGCGGTCTCGAGCCGGAGGTGCCCCACGCTCTTGATGACCGCTGTGGGGCCGTTGCGATCGGCCCCGTTCGCCGGGCAGACCGCGTTGCTCAGGTACTGCCCGCGCCGGCGGCCGTCCGGAGTCGCGGCCGTGGTCGGCGCATAGGCGATCCAGTAGTTCCACGACAGGTAGCCGCCGCGGTAGCGTTTCCCCGTCGGCGAGACCCGACGCGCCGCCTCCTCGGTCCAGAGCAGGCTCACCTCGCGGGCCAAGGCGTCGGCGCTCGGGTCGTCGTTTCCGAACTTCGGGGTCTTGTGGAGAAGCGTCCTGCGCAGCGGCTCGTACCCCTCGAAGTTCGCCCGGATCGCCTGCACCAGAGCCGCCATCGACACGGCACGATCGTCGTACACGAGCTTCTTGACCGCCGCGAGGCTGTCGGCCGCCGTGGCCAGGCCGACCCCCTCGACCGTGATGTGGTTGTACCGCGCCCCGCCGGCGTTGCAGTCCTTTCCGCTCTCGAGGCAGCCGCCGACCAGCGCGCTCAGGTACGGCACCGGCTCGAAGAGCGCGCGTCCCGCGTCAGCGAGGTCGTTGACGCGGATGAGCTCCGACAGCAGGTGCCTCAGCTGCGCGGCGAACGCCGCGAACAGCTCGGGGAAGCTGGCGAACGACGCGGGGTCACCGGTCCTGGGGCCGATCTGCGCGCCGGTTTGCAGGTCTCGCCCGTCGTTTTGCGCGAGCTCCACCGCCTTGGCGAGGTTCAGGTTCACGTCCACGGTGCCGGAGCGGTCGCACCCCTGCAGCGTGTTCTCGAGGCAGCCGACCGGGGCATAGTCCCACAACCGGTCCTCGGGGAGCCCCTGCCACCTGAGCCCGGCGATCGAGTTCTCGTCGAAGTTCAGCAGGAACGGCGCCCCCT
Organism: Candidatus Rifleibacteriota bacterium; assembly: GCA_016213885.1. GTDB lineage: Bacteria > Muiribacteriota > UBA6191 > JACPRK01 > JACQZM01 > JACQZM01. The sequence goes on from JACQZM010000120.1 coordinate 18,037, forward strand.
GCGCCCCCGCCAGCATGTCGACCACCCGGGCGAGCAACCGGTCCGGTGTCCTGGCGTGCAGGCGGATGTTGACCTTGGGCTCCAACAGGTTGAGCTCCTCGACGACCTCGAGGACGAGAAACGTCAGGTCGTTGCTCGCGTCGCCGCCCGCGGCGTCGGTTCCGCCCAGGGTGATGAGCTGGCCGAACGAGGCGTTGATCCCCTGGTTCGTGCCGACCCACCCCTGGTAATCGTAGGCGTAGTTGTGCTTGATGAACAGGCACGAGAGGATCTCCTTCGCCTGGGCGCGCGTGATGCGGCCAGCGGCGAGGTCGGCCTCGAGGTAGGGGTGGAGGTACTGGTCCACCCGGCCGGGGGAGACGCCGGGGCCCGGGTAGCTCTCGGCGGCCAGGACGAGCATGTGGGTGGTCCAGAGAGCCTGCACCGCCTCGTGGAACGTCTCGGCGGGCTGCCACGGGACCTTCGCGAGCACGCTGGCCAGCGTCTCGAGCTCCACCTTTCTCCGGGGGTCGTCCTCGGCGGCGGCGAGCCGGGCCGCCTCGGCGGCGTAGCGCGCGCCGAACGCCTTCACGGCCTCGGCACAGATCACGATCGCGCGGGCGAGCGAGCGCCGGTCGAGAGGGGAACCCGGCGCATCGACCACGGCCTGCGCCTCGTCCCGGATGCCTTGCCAGCCGAGGCGGAGCGCCTTCGGGTAGTCCGGGATCAGGTGCCCGGGTATCGCGCCGCAGTTCCCGACCCCCGTGCCGTCGAGCCGGAGCCACCCGTCGAGAAACGCCGCCTCCCGCCGGTCGCGACCTCTGGCCTCGGCCCTGGTCAGGCAGCGGGAGAGCGCCGTGCAGAAGTGCGACCCGACCACGAGCTCCCCGTCGAGGATCCGGGCCGGCAGGTGCTTCGTCACGACCTCGCGGAAGAAGAGCGCGACCCGGACCGGGAGCGGCTCGGCCCAGAAGCCCGGGGGCAGGCCGACCTCCGTGGCCGCGGCGCGCAGGTACGACTGCGCACCCCTGAAGAAGTGCGTCATCTCGGGGACGTTGGACCAGTTCCAGATGGAGTAGACGGTGTCCCACTCCGTCCCGGTCGAGTACGCGCGGACCTCGTTCGTGTACTCGCGCGAATAGAAGGTCCGGTACTGTTCGCGGAGCCTCTTCACCCGAGGGGAGAGGTTGTCGGAAGCGGACCAGAGGCGCGCCCCCGGGGAGGTCTTCGTGGCGGCAGCGGGTGTGGTCATGCGGCGGCGAGGGTCGAGAGTCGGCGCTCGTACGACGCCGATCCGGAACGCGTCAGGCTCTCACACCTGGCTCAAGCTAGCCGGATCCGGGCCCCCCGGCCAAGATACCATGACGCAGGGACCCAGCCGTGCGCAAGGCTGCTCGTCGATGCCAGGCGAGGAGCTCCGCGGAGTCGAACGGGAGAGGCGGGTCAGGGCCCCACCCGCGCCCGCAGCTGGTCCAGCTTCTCCGGCGTCCCGACGTCGATCCAGAACGCCCCGTCGCCGGGGTAGGAGAGGATCCTCTCGCCGGCGCACGCCGCGTCGAGCCAGGCGTGCACCATGGAGAACCGCTCGGGGCGCTGGGCCAGGCCGGCCAGGAAGCGCTGAGAGAGCACCTGGATGCAGCCGAACCCCCGGGGCCGATGCTCGCGCGAGCCGGGTACGAGCCGCTCCTCGCCGGAGGCCCGGTTGCGCCAGCCCGAGAGCGCTCCGGCATCGTCGAACAGGAGCACCCGGGTGTCGTCCGTGGGGAGCGTCGCCAGCGTGGCCACGGCCCGGTGTCTCCGGTGGAACTCGAGAAGCGGCTCCAGGGCCAGGTCCGTGACCACGTCGCAGTTGTGCACGATCACGTCTCCCCCGGCCAGGAGCGGCCCGGCCCGGCGCACCCCTCCCCCGGTGTCGAGGAGCGCCTCCTCCTCCGAGAAGAGCACCTCGAGTCCGAAACCCCCGCGATCGATCACGTGGGCCCGGATGGCCCCGGCGCAGTGATGGAGGTTCAGCACCAGGGTCGTGACCCCGGCGGAGGCCAGCCGGACCGCAACATGCTCCAGCAGAGTCCGGCCGCCCGCGCGGAGGAGGCACTTGGGCATGGTCTTGCCCAGAGTGCCCAGGCGGGTGCCCAGGCCAGCGCACAGCACCATCGCCTTCATGGTCAGCGGTCCATCTTCGGGCAAGAGGGTGATCACAGCCCGGCCCCACGAAACGGGTGAAGAACCCTCGGGTACCGGAGCGCTTGACGCCGGATGCCCTCCTGGCCCATCCTTGCGGTGATCGTAACACCTCGAGACGGCCTAAGACCAGCGGCCCGTCGACGGGCGAGCGCCGGACCGAGGCCATCATGAACGAGACGAACGCGAACGCAGGCGTGGACGTGACCGTGAACGACATGACTGCCACGGCCCAGGACCTCCTGGCGCGGACGCCGGGCTACGACGGGGCGCGACTGCTGACCGTGAACCACTTGTGTGGCGACGGCTCGGCCCGCCGATACTTCCGGCTCTCCCTCCAGGAAGCGCCGACCCCGACCCTGGTCCTGATGCTGCTGTCCCACGAGCCGGGACCGGTGACCGCCGGGGGCGACCGGCTGAACCAGGATGACACGTTCGTCAACCTCTCGACCTACTTCCGCGGCTCCTCGGTGCCCGTGCCGGCGGTGGTCTGCGACGCCCGTCCCGAGGGCTCCCTCCTGGTGGAGGACGTCGGCGACACAGCGCTGTGGCACTTCGCCTTCGACCGGCCGACCTCGGGGACCGAGGCGGTCCGGAAGGTCCTCGGCGACGACGCCACCCTC
>JACQZM010000616.1 GCA_016213885.1 Candidatus Rifleibacteriota bacterium
ACAGGCCGTCGGTGGGCACCCACGGGCGCCGCGGTCGACGAGGCCTTCGGCGCGCCGAGTGCAAGGAGGCTGCCATGAGCCCGGTTCCGGAGCGGGCGCTGGTGAGGGTCGTCCTGGGCCTCGTGGTGCTGGCGGCGGTGTTCGCCGTGCCATTGAGGTACTGGCTGAAGGTGAGGTTCCAGCAGCCCGTGGCCATGCGGGTCGTGGGTCAGGAGGACCTGCCCGCCGGGACTCGCTCGGTGTTCCGCGTCCTCTGCGTCGACCCCAGGGACGCTTCGCCGCTGCCGGGCGCCGACGTGGAGGTGGTACTGACCAAGAACGGCCAGATCGTGGCCAGCGTCCGAAAGACGAGCGGGCCCAGGGGCGAGGTGCTGGCGACGTTCGAGCTGCCGTCGAACCTCCAGGGGGATGTGACGCTCACGGCCACGGCGAGAAGCCATGGACTCCTGTCCGGGGACTCCGACACGCTGTCGCAGACGATCCACATCGCCCGCAGGTACAAGGTGTTGCTCACCTCGGACAAGCCGTTCTACCAGCGGCGCTGGCCCTGGCCGCGCCGGCGCTGGTGCCGCTGGCCGGCGCCCCCGTGACCTTCGAGGCGATCGATCCCAGGGGCAACAAGGTGTTCAGGGAGGAGGTCAAGGTCTCCAGTTTCGGCGTGGCCGCCGCGACGTTGCGCCTGGCCGACATGGTCAACGAGGGGGAGTACAGGCTGAGGGCCACGGTCCTGGCTCCCGACGACCCGGGAGGCGGGTCCGCCGCCCGGGAGGTCGCCTGCGCCCAGGAGAAGACCGTCACGGTCAAGCCGTACGTGCTGCCGAAGTTCAAGGTAGAGCTCGCCACGGACCGTCCATTCTACCGGCCCGGCGAGACGATCGAGGCGTCGGTGACGGCCCGGTACTTCTTCGGAAAGCCCGTGGGGGGGACCGCGGAGCTGGAGCTGGCGGCGTTCACGGCGGGCTTCGCCCCGGCGGCCCGGGCCCGGGCGCGACTGTCGCCGGAGGGGAAGGCCCAGGTGCGGCTTCCGCTCCCCGCGGTGCTGGCCGGTCTGGAGACCCATGGCGGCCGCGCGGTCGTCCTCGTCAAGGCCAGGGTGACCGATCTGGCCGGACACCCCCAGGAGGTGAGCCGGACGCTGACCGTGTCGCCTTCCTCGGTGGCCGTGGAGGCGATCCCCGAGGCGGGGAAGCTCGTGCCGGGAGTGGAGAACATCGTGTGGGTCCTGGTGGCGAGACCCGACGGGACTCCGCTGGCCGGCGCCACGGTGCGGGTCGAAGGATCGGGGCTCCAGGCGGTCACCGACGTGGCCGGAGTCGCCGAGGTGAGATTCGTTCCGTCGGACAGGACCGCGGTCTGGAACCTGGCGATCAGCGCCGGATCCGGCGTGTCGGAACAGGTCGCCGTGAAGCTCAGGGACTCCTCGGTCCAGCCGCTGGACGAAGCTCTCCGGGTCACGGTATCCCGGGCGACGGACGCCGGCGGCAAGGAGCTGATCCGGGTCGACACGGTCCGCCGTCTGGACGGAAGCCCGGTCCGCACCCGGGTCCACATCCCGGCGCTGTCCCTCTCGTCGGACCGGTTCGCGGCCAGTCACGACTTTTCCCCCTCCACCATTCCCGAGTCGGTCGACCTGCAGATCGAGGACGAGACCGGCCAGCGGGCCACGATCCGGCAGCCCGTGGACCCCACGGCCCCGGACCCCCTTGCCGTCCCGTCCCGGCTCGACCGATCGAGACCGCCGGGAGCTGGAGGATCGGCGGCCCAGCCGGCCGTCTCCACGGCGTCCCACCTGCTGCTCCGGACCGACGACGCCATCTACAAGGTCGGAGACACGGCCCGTCTCACCGTTCTCTCCAGCGACCCTTCGGGCACGGCCTACCTGGACATCGTCCGGGAGGGGCAGACGCTCGCGACCCGCACGCTGGAGCTCACCGGGGGCCGCTCCGAGCTCGCCCTGGACCTGTCGCAAGACCTGGCCGGCACCCTGCGCCTCCACGCCTACCGGGTTCTGGACGACGGCTCCGTGGCCCGCTCGGGCAAGGTCATCGTGGTGGGCTCGGCCCGGGGTCTGTCCGTGACGGTGCGTCCGGACAAGGCGAGCTACCTTCCCGGGGAGAAGGCCCGGGTCGACTTCGAGGTGAAAGACGGCGACGGCAAGCCAGTGGCCGCCGTGCTCGGCGTGGACATCGTCGACGAGTCGGTGTTCGCCTTGGCCGACTTCGCTCCGGGCCTGGAGCGGGTCTACTTCGCCATCGAGCAGGAGCTCATGAGCCCGAAGTACCAGCTCAAGTGCGTTGCCGGCGGCCTCGACGTGGGAAGAGAGGTGCGGCGACGGTGGTGCGAGGACCCGAAGGAGGCCAGAGACGTCCTCTCCCGCATCGCCCGGGTGCTGCTGGCCCCGATCGTCCCTGAGGGCGACCTGTCGGTCTTTCTCGCCTCGGTCCGCGAGAGACGCCAGGCGTTGATCCAGCTGCAGAGGACCGTCTTCTTTGGCCTGCTGGACCGGCTGGTGTTCTTCTGGATGCCGCTGACGCTGGCGGTGCTCCTGGGGTGGATCCTGCTCAGGGGGCTCGGGCCCCCCGGGGTCCCGGACGTGGAGCCGGGCTCCAAGCAGGAGGCCCAGTTCGCCCGGGTGGCCTGGGCCGGCTCCTCGACTCTCCTGGTCGCGGCCGTTGCCGCCACGGTCCTGGCCGGGTCCGGCGGAGTCCTCGCCGCGTCCGGTGGCCTCCTGGTCCTGGTGTTCCTGATCCGGTTCCTTGCGGTCTGGAGCAGCCCCGAATCCCGGGCTCACCTGCCCCCGGGACCCATGTTCCACGGCGGGTCCATGCTCCTGTTCGCGTTCGGCGCCGAGGTCGCGGCGGCGCTTCTCTGCGTAGCCCTGCTCGAGCCGAGCGTCGCCGCCGACGGGGCGATCGCGATCCTCTGGGTGATGGTGGCGCCGGTCATCTCCGTGGGGGCGTACACGTGCCAGGTGGCCGACCTCCACCGCGGTGGGAGGCGGGGTTTCGAGGGGGGCGAAGGGCTCCCCATGTCAATCGATCCCGCCCGGCTCGGCCGCGGAGCGTGCGACGCGGACGAGCCGAAGCCACCGGCCGAGACCGATCTGCCGATCCCCCGGCTCCTGCTGATCCGCCGCTTGCTGTGCAGCATCCTGCCTTCGGTGTTCCTTGTCGGGGGTATCGTCCTGGGGCTCGGCCTCTCCATCGCCGTCTCGCGGCCGCTCGGAGGCGACCTGGAACCGGTCGTCTGGATCGGCATGCTGGTCTGGCTCGGGCTGGGACCGTACCTGGGTCACCTGTCCGCCAGGGTGAGCCGGCTGGCCGTGCCCGGCGACGACGGGACCGGGTGGTTCAGCTCCGCCTGGTCGGGCTTGCTCTGCGGCCTGCTCGTC
>JACQZM010000617.1 GCA_016213885.1 Candidatus Rifleibacteriota bacterium
CCGCCACACGAGTGCGTTGCGAGGGATGTTGGGACGCCTACTCGCCGATGGGGTCAGCGACGACCTGCTGGAGCGTATCTCCCTTCTGTGGCGAGGCCACCAAGAGACAGCCCGGATGGTTCTGACGCAGCTCGACGACCTGGCCGGTCTGTCTTCGGGCGGCGATCCGTTGGCGCGCGCCAACGAGTCGCCGGATGTTTGTCGGAGGTCTCGATGACGCTGGGTACCGATATCCAGGATGCAGCGCGGACGCTGAACCGGCGAGGCCTTTCGATCCGCGCCGTGGCGCGGGCGCTGCACGTCTCTCGCAACGCGGCCCGAAACGCTCTCCGCGGCAAGACAGCTTTGCAAGTAGTCGGTCCGCAACCGCCGGAGATCACGGCCGAGCATCCTCGTCTGGAGATCTTCGTGCGCCTCCTGTTCAAGGAGTGCGATGGATCGGCGCAGCGCGTACAGGAGTGTCTTGAGGAACAGCACGGCATCACGATGGGCTACTCGACCCTGACCCGCTACCTGAGAAACCTCGGGTTGCGCCAGCCACGCCGCGGCCGGAAGGTGTCCGGGGAAATCATCACAGGTCCCGGAGTCGAGGGACAGCTCGACACGAGTCCAGTTCACGTGCGGCTCGGGCTGGAGATCTTCAAGCTGTACATGGCGCACCTGATCCTCGGCTTCTCACGGCACCGGTACATGGAGTTCTTCGCCCGCTGGACCCGATTTCACGCGATGGTCTTCATCGTGCATGCGCTGTTCTGGTTCAAGGGACTTCCGCGGCGGATGGGCATCGACAACGGGCGCGAGATCATCATCCTTGGATCCGGCGTGAACGGAGTCGTGGCCCTGGAGATGGAACGTTTCGCCGAGCGCCTGGGCTTCGAGTTCGCGGCCATCGAACTTGAGCACAAAGACCGCCAAGGCAAGGTGGAGAAAGCCCATCAGTACGGGCAGTCGAACTTCCTGATCAACCGGCCGGCGTGCAACCTGGCCGATCTGAACGCCCAGGCTCGGGAATGGTGCGAGAAGGTCTTCCACAAACGGGTCCGTGGGCAGACCTTCGCTCCGGCGGATCGGTGGGAAGAGGATCTGGCCCATTTGCAGCCAGTTCCTTTGCACGTTCCGGAGCCCTCGATCACCCGGTTGTGCAGGGCTGACGATCGAGCCCGCGTATGGCTGAACGGATCGTCCTACCGTGTTCCCGATCGGTACGTTCTCCGGAGGGGGCTCCTCGTCCGCGAGACGGGCGACCAGGTCATCGTGTTCGACGGCCGGACCGAGGTCTGCCGCCACTCTCGCACGCCGGAGTGCGAACGCAAGCACTCACCGCTTGTGGGGTATCCGGATCGGAAACCAAAGCGGCCGCCACAGGGCCGTTTGTCCGCGGAGGAAGTGCACCTGCGCAGCTTCGGACCGGACGTCGCGCAGTACCTGGACGCCCTCGAGTCCCGCCCGATCCGGTATTCGTATGCGCGTCTGCGCCGGCTGTACAAGCTCTCCCACGCCTACCCTCGTGAGATCTTCGTGGAGACGCTCAAGAAGGCGGTGGCGTGTCGCGCGTTCGACTTGAAGGTCGTGGCGGAGGCCCTGGAACTGAAGATGGCGCACCGCATCCAGGATGCCTGCCTCACCAACGATCCCGAGCTGGAGGCACGGCCTGCCTACCGCAAAGGGCAAGTCACTCCCCATCGACTCCAGCCTGATCCTCCCGTGGAAGACGCCGTCGTGGACGACGCTTTGGGAGAACCGCTCGCAGATCCCGTTGAAGATGAAGAAAAGGAGGACGAACGATCGTGACGGAAACCAACCACTTGAAGGATCTCCTCAGCCAGTTGGGTCTGAAATACGCAGCCGAGGTGCTGCCGGACCTGCTCAAGATCGCCTTGGAGAAGCACCATAGTTTCTCGTGGCTCCTGGAGAAGCTCCTGGAGCAGGAGTTGGCGGGCCGGAAGCAGCGGGCGACGGAGAACCGGGAACATCGCGCACGCTTCCCCGAGTCCTGGACGCTCGCGACGTTCCCCTGGGAACTGCAGCCGGGGGTGGATCGACGGGAGATCATGGAACTGGCGGAGCTGGAATTCGTCCGGCTGGCCGCCAACATCGTTCTGGTCGGTGACGTCGGCGTGGGCAAGACGGGCCTGGCGATCGGGCTGGGACGCGAGGCCGTCAACGCAGGATACGGGGTCCTCTTCACGAAGATCTACGACCTCCTCGACCAGCTCACCGCCTCATTGATGAACCAGAGCACAACGCGCCTGATCCGGCGTCTGGCGCGCTTCGACGTGCTCATCATCGATGAGTTTTCGCATGTGACGCTCACCGAGGAACAGACGAACCTGCTTTTCCGACTCATCGACGCCCGGTACCATCGCAAGAGCACGATCTTTGCGACGAACCTCGGGTTCGATGACTGGGGCAAGTCCCTGAACAACCCAGCCTTGACGCGCTCCCTGGCGTCACGGGTCACAGACCAGTGTTTCGTGATCCGGATCGAAGGGCCCTCCATTCGGAGAGGTCCCCGACCGCGTCCTACTCATCCCCAGCAGCAAGCCCCGGACAGCGAAGAGAAGTCCACGGGTGAGGAAGAGAAGAGCAAGTCCTCCAGGGGCCGTAACCCCCGCGGGCAGAAGTGAGCGATGGTTTCGACGATCGAAGGGACTCACGCACGGTCTGGCGCAAGTGGAAGGCGCGGGTCCGGATCATCCAAGTTCTCGAGGACATCGGTCGGCTCGCTGAGTTTCGGGTCTTCGGCCGTCGACTGATCGGCCCATGTCCCGTGCACGGCGGCGACAACCGTCGTGCATTCAGCGTCGACCTTCAACGCGACCTCTGGTTCTGCTTCAGCCGGTGTCAGTCCGGCGGCGACGTCATCGACCTGGCCTGGCACCTCAGCGGGCGGTCGTGGTCCCGTACGGCGGCGTGGCTCGAGCGGTTGGCCACATCGCCGACGCAGCAAACCGTCTGCAGCGGCCACCAGCTTCCCGCGAACCCTACGGATCGGTCGTTCCATCCGTTCACTCGCCGGCTGTCGCTCGATCCCTCTCATCCGTTCTTTCGACGCCTTCACATTCACGAGGACACACTGCGGCTGTTCGAGGCGGGGTCGTGGTGGGGGCCGGGCTTCTTGCAAGGCACCGTGGCTGTACGTCTCCACGACTTGCACGGGCATCCGATCGGCTATGCCGGCCGTCGCCTGAACCCGGCCGACATCACGCGGTGGGGGAAATGGAAATGGCCACCCGGCTTTCCGAAGTCCAAGCTCCTCTGGAATTGGCATCGGGCCGTGTCCGAAGGGCATGGAAGCCTTGTCGTGGTGGAGGGTGCGTGGTCCGTGATGAAACTCTGGCAAGCAGGCTTCCGCAATGTCGTGGCCTTGGCCGGCTCTTGCATCAGCCCGTCCCAGGCCCAGCTCCTGAGGCTCGCCACGAGTGTGACGCTCTTCCTCGACGGCGACCCTGCAGGACACGGAGCAACAGCGCGAAGTCTTGCATCTGGGTTTCACCCCTCACTCCGGGCCATCTACCCCCCAGAGGGGCTCGATCCGGCTGACCTCACCGAGCCGCACCTCAGAGCGCTGTTGAAGCGAACTTGAGGGTACAGGCTTACCTCGGGGTGGGTCCGTTCCGGAGAGCACAAAGGGGTTCGATCCAGTGAGCACCTGGGCAGTGCACATCATCCCGAATCCTTCGGAGACCCTTGATCACGTCAGAGGCGCTGCGTATGTGAGGCCGTGTGGTATAGACCGTCGC
>JACQZM010000618.1 GCA_016213885.1 Candidatus Rifleibacteriota bacterium
CCCCGGGCTCGAAGAGGCCCGACGCCCCGTAGGTCAGCTCCACCTCCGGCGCTGTGGAGCCGCCCCTGTCCACGTCGACGAACGTCGACCCGTCGACGGTCCTGGCGCTGGCTCTGGCGCCGCCGCTCTTGACGGCGACGCCCGTGACGTGGGCGGCGATGGCCGGGACGACGAAGGTCCGCCCGGCGCCCTCCGGCACCGACGACCTCACCTCGACCCGGGCGGATCCGTCCGGCTCGAGCCTGACCTGCTCCGCGTGGCGAGCCACGGGGCCCCCATGCACCACGGTCGCCGCCCAGAGCAGAGCCGCGATCGAACCGAGAACCGGTGCGGCCGGGCACGCCCTGTTCCGGGTCGCCCGGAGCTTCTCCAGCCGATCGGTCCGGAGCGAGGGCCGGCTCACCACCAGGGAGCGGACGGGAACCGGGGCGACCCTCGCGATCATGCATCCTCCGCCCGGAGCGGCTCGACCATGGCGGTGCGTCCGTCGGCCGGGCAGCGGCAGGAGAGTCCCGCACCGGGCCGGCCAGGCCGCGGTCAGCGTCCAGGCAACATCGGCATGCGCGGACTATAGCGCCCGGGACGAGCGTCGGTCCAGAGGTCGAGGCCGCGTTTCGGGGCTCAGCGTTCTCGGGGGACAACCGAGCGCGCGTGAAGGGCTTCCCGTCTCGACCTCTCGATCTCGAGCCATAGCCGGAAGAGCTGCGGAGGCAGCCGACAGCGTCTGCCTGCTCAGGAGCCGCCTGTCCACTCCTTCGAGTCGCAACGCTCTCGCGCCAGTCATCCTCCTGCTCACTTCCCCAGCTTGGCGAGTAGCTCATTTCTCCGCTTCTCCAGCTTGGTCTTCTGGATCTTCAAGGACCTCAGGCCTGTCTCGATCTTCGCCAGCTCCGCTTGGAGCTTCTTCCTTTCGAGGTGCTTGCCCCCCTGCTTCTCCTTAACGAACGCCTCGATCTCGCTTCGGACGAACTTGTAGTACGGGTTGCCGTGAGCGTATTGGAGCGAGAATCGCAGCTTTCCTGCCTTGACTCCCGCTTCGAGATCGTCTCCCGTCAGTTTGTATTCCTTATGACGTAATGCCGCGTCCGTGATCATGCCGCGTCGAGGCGACAGGGCGGCCCGAAGTCCGCAGGCTCCCTGGCTGTGTCCCTTCTCCCACGCGGCATAATCACAGGCTCTCCAGGAAGGCGAGGAGGCTGTCGGTGGGGCGGAAGAGCTCGGGTGTGGTGCCCGACGCGGTTGCGCGGCCGAGTGCCCGCTCCTTCATCTGCATGTCCGCGTGAATGTAGATCTGGGTGGTCTCCGAAGACTCGTGACCCAACCAGAGAGCGATCAGATTCTGGTCCACTCCACGCCGGCGCATGTCCATCGCGGCCGTGTGACGGTTATGCCGCATGCGGCATAACCGCCAGGAAGAGGGGCGGAATAGCGAAAAGGCCCCCGGTTGGGGACGGGACCCCAGCGGAAGACCTCTTCTGGTGATTCAATCGTCAGCGTGCCTTCCTGCGGGGCCGTTGTCAACACCGTCTCGACCCTGTCAGCGCTGACGCGTGATCCCCCGGGTCCGGCCGGGGCGGGGCCGATCTTCGGCGCGGAGGCCACCTTCCGGGGCCTGTTTCGGCATCGGGGCCTGCGAGCTGAACAACAGGAACAGGATGAACGGTAGGTTCTTCTCGCCTCCGCGTCGAGCCTGGGGTTCTCGGGACCGTGGAGCGGTGGGACGGGGCCCAACCGGCGGTCTTCCGACGGGTAGTTCCGGCGGTTCCTGGCGGCGGAGGCGGGGTGAAGCGCCATCAGAAGGCCGTCCCGACGGGTTCCCGGCAGCCCGAACCCTGGCCTGACGGCGTGTCAGGCCATCATCGAGGCGTGGATCGGTGGTCGATGTAGGTGGGGTGGCTCGGGGGGAAGGCCGTTCTCGGCAGGGTGGCCCCGCGCGTCAGGACCCTCTCGGAGAAACGAGGGATGATCTCCATCCGCGAGAAACACCGCGTGTACCTCAGCAGGGCGATGGCACTGGAGTGGGCGAGCAGCGCGGCCAGGGTGAGACGACGGCTGCGGGCGTCCTCGTCCAGACCGTTGCCTTTGCACCGGCACGTCGTCTCCACGTGGTGAGGGACCACTTCCTCGCGTTGACGCGCGTTGGCGGCGAACACCCCGCGGGACCGGACGGTGTTGGCGCGGGGGACCGGGATCAGGGCGACCAGCCTCTCCATGAACTCGAGGGGCCCGAAGGTCACCTTCCGCGTCCCGTCTCGTCGCGGCCGCTTCAGGTGGAGGACGACTTGGTCGTCCGGTCCAAGCTCGAGTCGGCCCAGGGTCAGCGGCGGACTGATGATCTACCGGGCCATCTCCTCCAACCTCGCTCGGTCCCCTCCATGGGCGACTCGCCCGGCGTGGAGGTCGAAGGAGTACGCCGCCTGATGAGGCGCCGCTGCAGCGCACCGACGTAGACGAGGTACCGGTCCGGGGCGTCCACCGGTCGGGCCGGGGGAAATCCCGGGTCCTCCCCGTTGGGGATCACGACGATCTAGTCGGCGGGGGCGCCGACCAGGATCAGGTGTAGAATGGCCCGCGATCCGGAGGAGGCGCGAGCCATGTTCAATCCCGTCAGGTGCCCTCCGGCCCGCTCCGGTCTGTGGACGCCGGCGAAACCTGCGGTTTGTCCGTCCCATGCACAGGCTGGAGGCTCTCGAGTCGACCGATCATACTCGCGACGCGGGCGCTGCACGATGGTTCCACGCGGCCTGCACGATCGAGCACGGACGAGAGAGAGCTGCGGAGACCGGCGGGGACCCGGACGGATCCAGGGACGCCGGTCAGCTCGTCCACGAGATCGAGGAGGTGCTCGAGCTTCCCGCGGCCCTGACCTGGTTCCGCGGTCCAGAAGTCCAGGTGGCAGGACAGAGCGTCCGTGGCAGACTCCAGGGCGCGACAGGGTTCGCCGAGGGACTTCAGGGCGTACGCCTCCCAGTACCTGGTGAACTCGATCTGAGCCATCGCGAGCGTGTCCCCCTGGTTGCGGAGCGGCAGGAAGGTCGCGATCGCCTCACGGGCGCTATCCACGGCCTCCGCGAAGCTCTCCATCTCGACGTGACGCATCGTCAGGTCCGCGAGCACGACCGCGCGGTGGCGTGCGTCTCCGCAGGTCGGGGCCTGGACCGACAAGTCGAAGAATCGCACGGACTGCCTCAGTGCCTCGATCGCCACGGGCCCCCGACCCTTGGCCGTTGCCAGCCGGTGGAATACGACCGCCGCGCTCCTGGCCTTCGATGGATCCGACCGGGCGAGCTCGGCGCGCACGAGCGCCTCAAGGTAGAGCGCGTCGGTCGCCAGTTCGTGAAAGCCCATCGCTTCATACATCCGCTCCTCGGCGGACAGGAGATCAGCGGCGATGTGGAGGTTCTTTCCCGGTTGCATCCAGCTTCGCAACCCGACGGAGGCCATGTCGGCGAAGCTTCCCTGGCGCCTGATCCGGTCGATGAAGTGCTCAGGTTCTTCTCCTGCCTCGCGCGCGGGATTCGCGCGGGCGTGACACGTCTCGAGGACCTGTGCGAAACGTATGACGACGGCCTGGTCCTTTGACCCCTGCGCGGACACGCGCGGCAGGCAGTGCTCGCGCCCCGGAGCCAGCAGCGGATCCGTCGTGCCCGAGGCACTCCGGAGCCTCTCGACCTGCCTCAGGACCTTCCACGCCTCCGCGGCCATCTCCAGCCGGACGACACTCTCGGATTCCTCGAGAAGGACGATGACCTCGAGCTGCGCCAACGCAAAATCGACCCCGTGCCGAAGGGGGGCGGAACCGGTCAGGGGCCGCAGCAGCTCCGCGGCTCGCAAAGCCTGGACCCTGGCCTTCCCGAGCTCGCCGACGACGCTGTATGTCGTCGCGAGGCGTCTGTGCGCCTGTGCGAGATCCCTGACCTGATGTTCGTCCTCCGGGCGCGGGAGCGGCAGAGCTGCGGCCTCCTCGAGGAGCACCAGCGCCTCGGCAGGGCTCGCGGTCTCCGCTGCCACGCGGAGTGTCTCAAACAGAAAGACCCAGCCGAGCTCTGGCTGTCGCTTGTGGAGCGCTCGGGCGAGGACGACGGCTTCGCGAGCGGCCTCGACCGCCTCGCTCGAGCCCAGCTCGTGCAGCACGTGCGCGAGCCGCATCTGGCCGAGAATCAGCGGACGCGAGTACCGATCCCTGTCCTGCTCGGCGAGCTGGCCACAGACGTAGATCGCTGTGACCAGCGTCTGGCGGCTCTCCTCGAGACGCCCGGCGCACCTCAGCACCTCGGCGAACCGCAGCTCGAGGTCGAGCCGGTTCTCCGAATCACGGCGGATCATTCCGCGGTAGTAGGCCACCGCGTCATCGGTCAGGTCAGGTGCCCTCCCGACCTCGTAGGCCGCGAGCATGCACCGGACGAGTCTGCCCTCGAAGACCCCGGGATGGAGCCGGTCCAGGTCGCTGAGGATCTCGAACGCCTCGAGCCAGGCGGCAGCCGCTGCCCTGTCATCGCAGCACAACTTTCGCAGGTCGCCCGTGAGCCGCAGCCCTTGGGCCAGCTGGCAACGGTAGCCCGGATCCGCCTCGCAGGCCTCCCGGCACGCCCGCACCGCATCCTCGACCGTCGCCAGGGCATCGCTCAAGCGACCCGCCATCCTCAGCCTGTCCGAGAGCTGCAGAAGCGCGAACGCAGCGTCCTTCTTCGAGGCCGTGTCCTGCCCTGCAAGGCTCCTGTCCTCCGGGACGATGGTCTTCATCAGCCAGACGGCGACATCGGCCAGGACGGCGGTGGCCGGAGGAAAGCCGTCTCTCAGCCGCCTGGCCAGATCGGGCGTCCCGCGCGCCTCGAGCACCTCGAGCAGCATACGTTCGATCGGCCGGGTCGCTTCGGTCGCGATGCAGCGTTGGGCAGCCAGCATCGCCGGCCTGACCGAGTCCGGGAACCGCGCCTCGATCGCCCGCCGCATCCACACGCCGGCCCTGAGCTCATGCTGGGCAAGCCTGTGCAGCACGGTCAGCACCGAGCTGAGCTGCTGCTCGTCGCAAGCCCTGTCCAGCACACGCGCCAGCAGGCTCCCGCCGTCGGACCCTTCCCTCCCCAGCGCCATCAGGATCAGGTACTCGCCCAGGAGGTCCGGCCGGAGGGGCGTCACGCGCGGGCGGGAGTCGAGCCCGTCGGCGCCGTAGAGATGGACGATCCGCTGGGCGAGCTTCCCCGTCAGCTCCGCACGCGCCTCGGGGTACCCGCTCACGTCCCTCACGAGAGTCTTCAGCGGCGCTCCGGTGTCGCAGCCTCCCAGCAAGGTGATGGCGGCCATCACGCGCTCGGTTGGATGCAGGTCCCCCTCTTCCCAGACAGACTGCTTCTCGTCCCAGTACTCGCGTTCGTGCCGCAGCGTGGTCTCGAGGAGCGCCCGCCGGTCACCCGATGTTTCGCCGAGGAGAGCGTTCAAGGCAGCCAGCTCCACCTCCAGCGGCGTCACCAGCGACTCCGGGATCGGACGAGGACGGCGGCGACGCGCGCTCCATCCAGGCCCCGAACCTACCCAGGGCCGACTGGTAGATGCGCTGGCGATCGGCCAACGGGGTGCTGATACACAGCCCTTCGCCGAGCGGGCCCGATCCGGCGATCAGGTCCCACACCTCGTTGGACTTCAGTCCCTCGAACCACTCTCCTCGGCTGCGGGCCAGCAGCAGCAGGCGCACGCGCGGCCCCGCCTGGTGATCCGACTCGCGAGCCAGGCGATCCACGAAGTTGCGGACCATCGCGAAGCGGGTCTCCGCACGGTCGATCACCAGCAACCGGAGAGTCGTGCCCTCAATGAGCTCGGGCCCCGGGCGATCCGGCCCGTCTTCCGGCAGGAACCCCGCCGCCCAGCCACGTCTGCAGGACCGCTGGATCCACTCCATCGCCAGGCGGGTCTTGCCGCTCCCCCCGGGCCCGTGGATCAAGCCGATTGCGACCCGTGCCTCGGAGTCGCTCCAGGCCTCGAGCGCCTGCAGCTCCTTCGCTCGCGCCTCCGCGTCGAAAGGCGGCGGTAGGTGGCCAGGTCCGTGTTGACCTTTCTCTGTGCATGGAGTTGGCACTCCTGGATGGATAACGACGGGAATGTTGTGCGGAGCGACGTCTGCGCTGCCACGTTGCCGTCCGTGAGTGCCAACCGCGGTGCGTATCGAGGAAAGAGATGCTGGACCTCTACCTTGAACATCTGGAACGCTGCCGTCAAGGTGGCCTCATCCGTGGCCCGCACGTATTCGGTCCACCAGCTGACGTCCTTCTTGATGATCGCCGCGATGTACGTGCGGTCGCCGGCTTCCGAGACGAACTTCTCGTCTTCCAGGAAGGCTGTGGGTGGTTTGAGCCCTAGCGGTAATTCCCGGGTTATCTGAGTAGTCGGAGACCTGGCTCATGCGCGGATCCGCATCCAGCATGGGTTTCCACTTTTCTCTTGCTTGTTGGAAGGCTGCATGATGTAATACCTAACCATGCACCTAGTCGAGAA
>JACQZM010000594.1 GCA_016213885.1 Candidatus Rifleibacteriota bacterium
GACTTCTGGGACTCCACGGCGCACCGGTAGCTGACGCAGCCGACCTCTTCCAGAAGATCTTGCGGCACCGGCTTGCCGTTGGTGAACACCTTGCCCACGACCCGCCGGGCCAGCTGGACCAGGGAGAACGTGTAGACCAGCGTCCGGATCCCCGGGATGGCCGCGGGCTTCAGGTACCAGAACAGCGACGAGGGGCCGTGGACCGGAGCTGCTACCGCCACGAGCCTCCGCACCTTCCGCGGATGGGAGAGGGCGAGGAAAAGGCTCGTCATGCCCCCCAGGGAGTGGCCGACCAGATCGGCCGACGCGATTCCCAGCTCATCGAGGAACCCGGCCAGGTCGTCGGCCAGGTCGGCGATCCGGTACGCCTTGCAGTTCGGCCTGTCCGACCGCCCGAACCCCTTGAGGTCCAGCGCCAGCACCCTTCTCCGCCTGGCCAGGTCGGGGATGACGTTGTTCCAGTACAGCGACGAGACCGGCCAGCCGTGCACCAGCACCACCGGGTCTCCGCGACCGACATCCTGGTAGTAGATCTGGCAACCGTTGACGCTGACGAATGGCACGTTCGATCCCTCACGAGGAGAACAGCCGATCGGCCTGCTCGAAATCGGGTGCCTGGGCGACCATGACGGCGTACCAGCACTTCATGAAAGCCTGAAGATAGCGACGAGCCGTTCCCTCCAGCGCGATGCCGGTGAAGTCCAGGTTCTCGAACGATCGGGAGAAGATCAGGTAGTCCATCCGTCTGTCGCCGGTGGTCACCTTCATCGCCGGAAAGTAGGCGCACGGCAGGAACCGCGCGGTCAGCACGTGTCGTTGCTTCATCGGGTCGAAGGCGCTGATGAGAAGCTCCAGGTATCTCAGCCCCAGGTCACGAGCGGCTTCGCAGAGCTGATCAAGGAAACTGCCGAAGTCTGCGACCTCGCTCTTCACGCCCAGGATCGCTCCGTAGCCGTCGTTTCGATTGAAGTGGATGAACACCTCGTCGGCCTGGTCCGGCGTGTGATACAGCACCTGCGGCTCGTGGAACGGGAAGAAGTGGTACTTCAGGCTCCGCTCGGCGATGCGCTGACGGTAGAGCTGCGCCACCGCGGCCTCGTCCTGGACCACGCTGAACTCGAACCGTTCGCTGGACCTGGGACCCGGGTCGGCCGGCTCGATCACCGCGTCGTCCGGCAGGTTCAGCGTCTCCTTGGCGATGGCGAAGAACTCCCCCACCTCGGGGATGAGCCTGGGGCCCAGCAGTCGCTTCTTCAGCGCCTGGGGCCGGAAGTAGGCGTTGAGACCGTGGGTCTCCGACGCCACGACCTTGTGGACGTTGGGGAACACGCCGCAGCTCACGAAGCCCAGCCGGCTCACCAACCTCTCCGGCGCGGGCGTCACGGTCCGGGTGGTGGCGTAGAACAGATCGAGCGGCCGCTTCTCCGCCAGCAGCTCCTCCAGACCGAGCCGGATCGCCTGGTGGGTCAGGTCGTGTCCCCGGAACTCCGGGCGCACCACGGCGCCGGAGACCCTGCCGATCAGATCGGTGGAGTCGATGGCGAAGATGACGCTGGCGACGAGGCGCCTCTCATGTTCCACCACCAGCCAGAAGTGCTTGCGGTCTTTGATCGTCGCCAGCGTCTGGGTCGGGTCCCGGATGATCGGCAGCGGGTAGTCGCCGCCGTAGATGTCGTCGTACAGGGTGCGGATCGCCCGGACGTCCGAGGTCCGTGCCAGTCTGATCGTGCACTCCAGGGTGGACGAGAACTGGACCTTCCTCTTGAATCTGGCTGGCCGCATGGTGCGCGCCATTATATCGGGGATGTGCTGCCGAGACAACCAGATCCGGCGCCAAGACCCGGCGCCTCGCCGGGTCCGAGTCGCGCCCCCGAGCGCGACCTGCAACCTGATCCTCTCCTCTATCCCTCCCCGAGCGCGACCTGCAACCTGATCCTCTCCTCTATCCCTCCCCCGAGCGCGATTCCAGCCGGATCCCCTCCTCTTCCCCCCGTGCCTCTGGATCCAGTCCCGGGTCTGTTCACGGGCCAGACTCCGCCGAACACGTGGACGATCCCGGACCGTCCGCTCATGTCCACCGATGAGGCCGGTCGGTCAGGAGCCGGCGGGAGTCTGGCTCCGACGACCCCCCGGATCCAGCGAGTAGCCGAGGCCCACGAAGCCGAGGGCCACGCCGCTGGAGAGACGGTTCGCCGTGGCGATCCGCACGGTCCTCGCCCCGGTGTCCACGACCAGCAGGCTGCCGGGGCAGCGTCCCTGCCCCAGGTCGATCTCGAGGTCCGAGTAGCCGTCCTCACCGGTGGCCAGCCTCCTTTCCATCATGTCATGGACCTCCGGCCCGGCCTCCGAGGCATGGTCCACACCGGACCTGCGGCAGGCGAGCCGTGCCAGGATCACCTCCCTGGGCGCAGTGACCTTCACGAAGAGCACGTCGTCTCCTCGCTCGGCGGCGACCCGGGCGGCCTCCAGGCGGCCCGGCCCCCTCAGGAAAGTGCCGTCCAGGATCGCCGTCTCGCCGGACCCCAGGCGAGACCTGGCCAGCTCCCGGGCCAGGGCGTGGAGGATGCCGGTCACCTCCCGGGAGTACTTGAGCTCTCTCCCCACCCGCTTCAGCGGGAAGTA
>JACQZM010000014.1 GCA_016213885.1 Candidatus Rifleibacteriota bacterium
GGCACCTCGGAGACGTGCTGCCCGTGCGGCAACCGGTCGACATGCTTGCGGAGGGACGCGACAGTGTACCCTTTCTCCTTGAAGTCACGCTAGAATCGGTCTCCGATGATCGACCAGCAGTCCAGCGACGAGATGCAGCTCCTCTCCGAAGCGCTCCGTGCAAGGGAGTACGAGGTGGAGCGGGAGCTCGGACGGGGCGGGATGGGCATCGTGCTGCTGGCGCGGCAGCACTCGCTGGGCCGTCAGGTCGCGATCAAGGTGCTCGCGCAGGGCACGGCGGCAGACGTCCGCTCCCTGGCGCGGTCGCAGCGGGAAGCTCGGCTCCTGAAGGACCTGTCGCACCCCAACCTGGTGCGGGTGCTGGACGTCCTGCAGCTGACCTGCGGCCCAGCCATCGTGATGGAGTTCGTTCCCGGCGGCACGAGTCTGGACGAGGTGATCGCCGGACCGGCCATCCCGCTCGCCCGGACGCTCTCGCTCGCCTCCGGGGTGCTGCGCGCCCTGGCGTACCTCCACGGCCAGGGAGTGATCCATCGGGACCTGAAGCCTTCGAACGTGCTCGTGGACCCGGTCGGGGAGGCGAAGGTCATCGACCTGGGCCTGGCGCGATGCGTCACCGCTGACGAGACCGAGCTGACCCGGACCGGTCAGGTTCTGGGGACGTTCTCGTACATGGCGCCTGAGCAGATGGAAGGCAAGCCGGCCGGCCCGGAGGCGGACCTGTACGCATGGGGTCTCATCACCTACGAGTTGCTGGCAGGCCGGTTCGTCTTCTCCGCCCACGCCAGC
The DNA here is from genome assembly GCA_016213885.1 of Candidatus Rifleibacteriota bacterium. GTDB lineage: Bacteria > Muiribacteriota > UBA6191 > JACPRK01 > JACQZM01 > JACQZM01. The sequence goes on from JACQZM010000014.1 coordinate 790, forward strand.
GAACCCAGGATCACCCCGCCGATGCGGTTCCTGGGAGTGCTGAAGGACTTGGCGGAGGAGGCCCCGTCGGTTCCCCCGGTCGTGGCGAGGCTCGTGATGCAGTGCCTGGCGAGGGAGGCGGCAGGCAGGCCTGAGGACCCGCAGGAGATAGTGGATGCGCTGGGGGCAGTGGCGCCGTCCGATCACGGCCGGCCCCATCCTCCCCCTGAACCCGCAGCGGGGCCATCGGCCCCGGCCCGCCGTCGTCTCGGGGTGACCATCACCTGCGCCGGTCCAGACGGTCTTCACGATCGTGGAGCGCTCCCGAAGCGGTCACCGGACGGCCGCCGGTGGATTCACGGTCTGATCTGGGTGCTCGCGATTGCGCTGTGTTGTCTCGGCCTCTACTCGAGGCGGGCGCCACAGAACGAACGTGCCCTGGTTGGATCTGCGCCCTCACCCACCCGTTCCAGCACCTCTCCGCGCATCGTGGCCATGCGAATCGCGGAAAGGTCGGGGTGTGTGGCTCTTGAGGCGCTCCTGGACTGTCGTTCTTCGCTGGAGCTCAGCTGGACAGATCTCGACAGACCGTCCAGGGAACGGACCATGCCATCCACCGTCCACGCGCTGGCATCTGGATGTCCCGACTCGGCGACGAGGTCGGACCTCTCCGCGAGGCTCGAGAGCGGGGACTCTCTGGACCTCGTGACGCCTTTTGGAACCGTGGTCGAGGAGCTCATTCGAGTGCTGCGGGGCATTCCGGAGGACCAGGCCATAAGGCGGGTCGCGGTCCTGAAGGCTCGGCGCAAGACCTCGCTTCAGATCGCCGAATCGGTCTCCGGTGTGATCGGAGGACGTGCGATCGGCACCCTTCGTGTCTGCGCTCCCACCTGCAGGCGGTGGATCCTGCAGACCGGCAACACGGGCCAACGAAGGCGCCTGCTGAAGGAGATCTATCGGGCCGAAACTCTGGACCTGTACCTCTCGCGGCAAGGAGTTCCACCTGTCCTTCTGGTCCAGGACCTCCTGCCTGCCTCGTGGGCGGAGGCGGTCTTCAGGCAGCACGCGCCAGACAATCCCCTCTCCCGCCTCGTGGGTGGGCGTCCGGTAGAGCCGGCGGTCACCGCCGTCGTCGACGGCAAGACGGTCGCCATCGGGGCTTCCCGGGGGTCACGGTGGTTCCTGCAGAGCTGCTGGGTAGGCTCGCTGGCTGGAGCAGCCGGGCCTTCGCTCGCTGATCAACTGCTGCCAGAGCCCTCGATGGTGTCCTCGACCAAGTCAGGCTGGAACCTGCGGGTCCAGCTGCCCGCGGAGGTTCATCGTGCTGCCACGGATGCGATCGTCGTCGCCTATGCGGCGGATCCAGGCGTGGGCGCATTCTGGATCGGACTGAACGAGCAGACGGACATGCTCTTCTCCAAGCCCGTCCCTGAAACCCTGGGACTGGCCGACAGGAAGGCTCCTGCGGACCATGTGCGTGTCATTGCGCCCGATCTCCTGCGCCCTGGTTCGAACACACTCCAGTGCTCGCTGAGACCGTATCCGGGCCTCACGGAGATTTCACCCACGTGGCTCGGCTGGATTCACCTCCTGGTCAGGACCAGGTAACCCACCGGGGCTGTCGAGTCACGAGCTCGCGTGGACCGCTTCCACCGGTCTGCGCCCCCTCACGGCCACCGGGAAGTCGAGGATGTCCAGTTCCTGAAGGCCCGCCTCCTTGAACCAACGGAAGACCTCGGGGTACGTGTGCTTGGACTGGTACTGCGGCGAGTACCAGTCGAACGTGTCCAGGATCCGCCACGAGGCCCTGGGATGCATCGAGATGGGGAAGACGGTCACGAACGGGCGACCCACTATCGGCAGCCGGTACAGATAGTACAGCGGCGCGGCCACGTGACACAGCGCGTAGAGGAGCCGCTGGGGCAGCCTGGTGGTCAGTCTTCTGTAGACGTCCGAGAACTTCGTGAACGCCCCCATGTGCCCGTAGACCCAGATGGCGATGAGACCACCCGGCTTCACAAACGGGATGAGCGATTCGAATGCCTTCCTGCAGTCCGGGGTGTGGTGCAGGACCCCGAGGCTGAACACCGCGTCGAACGAGCCCGGACGGAACGGCAGCGTTCTGAGGTCGGCCTGGAACACCCGAACGTTGGGCCGATCACTCAAGTTGGCATGGGCGGATTCCACGGCCAGCGACAGGTCCACGCCCACCACGTTGGCACCCCAGCGGCTCATCACATCGGAGTAGCGCCCCATCCCGCAACCCGCATCCAGAACCAGCTTGCCCTTGACCTGTCCGGGGTCGAGGCCGGTCTTCGTGGGAAGCTCCTGCTCGCTCTCCTTGCAGACGTCGTCGTCGAGCTGGGTCCGGGCATGGAGGGTCCACTCGAGGCTGAAACTGGAAACGTACGAATCGGAGCTGACGAACCGGGGGACTCCCCGAACGCGGGGCACCCCGTTCCCGCAGGCGGTGCACCGCGCCGAGTCGGGCGCCCAGTCGAGTTCCGGTGGCAGCGGCACGCGACACGTGGGACAGAGCAGGAGACCGTCGAGATAGCTCATGACAGGCGGCGATTATAGCACGGTCGAGGTGGGGCAGCCCGGGGGACCAGAGGTCTGTTCTTTGCCCCCTACCGATCCCGCCACACCAGCACGGTGTTCTCCGCCTCCCTGGAGATGTTCCGGAGAACGGTCGCCGGGTAGAAGCCGGTTCTGTCCCATCGCTCGAAGATCTCCTGCTCGAGAAGACGCACCCCCGTTGCTCGCCACGGGGCACCGTGGAGATGCGGACGTCACGGCCGAACAACTCCGCGAGATAGACCTCCTCCACTCGGCCCGCGCGAGTGCTCGTCACCACCTCGACTCGAGGACCGTCGAGACTCACGCGGAGAGCGGCCAGCCCCAGCTGGGCAACAGGATTCGACGGAGGTCCGGTACTCCCCGAAGGCGCCGTGGATGCCCGATCGGGCAAGATGGCCTGGCCGATGATCTCCAGAGGGCCAGTCGGGCGTCTCGCGGGAGATTCGCCACGTCCCCTTCATCGCTCCTCGTCGCCGAGAGTCCTCACCCGGCCGACAAGGGAGCGACGACGGACCCTCAGCAGTTCGTCGAAACAGGGGCGCGCGACGTCCAGGGGGATCTTGACCAGATCTTCCTTGGACAGAGGAGGGGCAGGCTTCCCGTCGAGGAATCCGGACCAGATCCTCACGGGGCAACTGTAGAAGACCCGGCTGAAGGGGCCCGACTCGTTGCGCCACTCGTGGATCTTCTCGCTGGTCTCCACCAGAAGCGACCGGGCGTTTCTGAGCCTGAGCCTGGAACCGTAGCGGGACTTCCCCTTGCTCCTGAGGTAAGTGGGCTGGGCCTTTCCGTGCCCGCGCACCACGTACTTCTTGATCGCCTTGTGGGCCACCAAGCGGTCTTCCTCCCAGAGCCCCAGGGCCGAGGCACCCGCCTGGATCAGCACGATCAGATGCCGCCCGAGCCCTTCCGGGAGCCAATTCAGGTATTCGTCGAGGGATTGACAGGTCGACGGAATGGCCTGGACCAAAGGGGGCACGAACTCCAGCTTGACGCCGGCCAGATCGTCCCGTGCCACGAAGAACCGCCGCCTCCGGCCGAGCTCCACCGGGCCGGCGTCTGCGAGCCGGGCCAGGCGGACCCGTGTCTGGGTCCAGTCGAAGGTGACCGTCCCGTCCTCCATGGTGAATCCTCCAAGATCCGGCGCCTCGCCGGATCCGAGTCGCGGGTCCGGCCGCTTCCCTTTTCGAGGATCGTTGTCTTCAGTGATCATGCACTCCGTACGCCAGTCGGAGACGGTACCTGGCCGGACACCGGGAGTCCAAGCACTCTGACCCTGGCCATGCTCCGCCGGGTGGGCTAGCATGCCAGCGGACAGCACGAAGCGCTGAAGGGAAGACTGATGCCCCGGATCTTCAACACAGCCGGTCCCTGCCTGCCCGGCAAGCACTACATGCTCCCCCCGAGCCGTCGGTTGCCCGAGGTGGAGGATCTCGTCGCCGGGGAGTTCTACTTCGTCCTCCACGCCCCTCGCCAGACCGGAAAGACGACACTCCTCCGGAGCCTCTCTGCCTCGCTCACCGCAGAAGGACGCCATGCGGCGCTGACGATCTCCCTGGAGAGCTTCACCTCCGACGATGTGACGGCCGTGATGCCCCAGATCTTGCAGGAGATCGCCTTGGTTGCGCGCAGTCAGCTGCCGCCGGAATCATCTGTCGCCGATCCCACACCGTTTCTGACTGCTCCTCACATCGCCCTCAAGAGCTACCTGGCTGCATGGAGCGCCTCGATCGACCGACCGTTGGTGATCTTCTTCGACGAGATCGACGCACTCTGCCCGGACGTCCTCCTCTCGGTGCTGAGGCAGCTCCGAAGCGGCTACACGGCGCGACCGGCCCCGTTCCCGGCCAGCGTCGCGCTGGTGGGGCTTCGCGATGTGCGAGACTACCGGGTGAGGGTTCGAGACGAATCCACGAGCCTCGGGACGTCCAGCCCATTCAACATCAAGGTCCGCTCGATGACCCTGGACAACTTCGATGAAGCGGAAGTGTCGGAACTCCTGGAGCAACACACAGCCGACACCGGCCAGAGGTTCGAAGACGAGGCGAAGGGCGAGATCTTCGGTCAGACCCAGGGGCAACCGTGGCTCGTCAACGCCCTTGCCGCGCAACTCGTCACCGACTTCGACGCGCTCGTGAAAGATCGGTCCACCCCGGTCACCCGCGAGAGGGTACTGGAGGCGCGAGAGATCCTGATCGAGCGACGAGACACGCATCTGGACAGTCTGGTGGCCCGGCTCATGGAGGACCGAGTCCGCCGTGTGATCGAGCCGATCATGACGGGAGAGATCTGCGTGGACCCGACGTATGACGACGACTTCTCGTACGTCCGCGATCTGGGGCTCGTCACGGTGACAGGCGGAGCCCGGCGGATCGCAAACCCGATCTACCAGGAGATCATCCCGCGCGTCCTGACACACCAGGTCCAGACCTCGATTTCCGATGATCCTCGCTGGTACCTCACCGATGAGGGTACGCTGGACATGGGCCGGCTGCTGGAAGGGTTCCTGAACTTCTGGCGTCGCCACGGCGAGGTGTTGCTCCGCGGGATGCCGTACCACGAGGCAGCGCCGCATCTGGTGCTGATGGCGTATCTTCAGCGGATCGTGAACTCCGGGGGGCGGATCGAACGGGAGTTCGCGGTCGGGACCGGCGCAGCCGATCTGTGGGTGACCTACGGCGGGCGCGAGGACGTGATCGAACTCAAGATCCAGAGGGGCCGCTTCACGCTGGAAGACGGGCTTGCCCAGGTGGCTCGGTACACGAAGCGGATCGGCCGTGACACCGGGTATCTGGTGATCTTCGACCCGAAGAGCGAGGTTCCGTGGGATGACCGAGGTCAAGTGGAGACCCTCACGGCGGAAGGGGTCCGCGTGGTGGTGGTGCGGGCGTAGGGGGCGAGGGCGCTCCGGATGTCGGCCGGCCGCTCGGTGCGAACGAACGGCGGATCTGTACCAAGATCCGGCGCCTCGCCGGATGTCTGTTCTGTACCCCCTACCGATCCCGCCACACCAGCACGGTGTTCTCCGCCTCGGCGGCTCTGGTCGCCAGCGTCTTCCCGTCCGATGACCAGGCGACCAGGTCGATCCGGTGGTCGCGCAGACCGCTGTCCAGGACGAGCCGGACCTCCTCCGAGGCCAGATCGGAGACCTTCACGATGCCGCCGGTGATCGAGACGGCCAGCGACCGGCCGTCCGGCGAGAACGTGGCGGCCCAGGGGAACCCCTCCTGCTCGATGACCTGCTCGAGCTGACCGGTCGCCACGTCCCACAGTCGAACGGCCCGGTCGTTGGGGCTGACGCTGACCAGCCGGCGACCGTCGGGGGAGAACTCCAGCGCCACGACCTGGAAGTTCATCGCCCTGGTGTCCTCGTCGGTCAGCGGCGACTGGGCAGCCCTGGCGAGCTGACGGACCGGGCGGCCCGTGGGGCCGTCGAAAAGGGCGATGGAACCGTTGCCGAAGCCCACGGCGAACGTGTCGTTCACCGGCGAGAAGGCGGCACTGAACAGCCCGCTGGGTAGCTTCGGGACGAAGTGACGGGAGCCGCCGGGGACCATCTCCTGGATCAGGCACCCGCCGCTGGCACCCGTCGAGAAGAACCGGCCGCTCGCGGAGAAAGTGTAGAGGCCGCCCACGGTGCGCGCCCGCGCCGCCCAGGCCACCGTCACCGACGGGTTCCAGGTGTTCAGACGGTCGGCGCACGGTTCGTACCGGCCGTGGACAACCGCTCTCCCGTCTCGGCCGAAGCCCACGAGGCTCCGGGGCCGGTACGGATCCACGGAGGCGCGCGCCCTGCACAGGTTCTCGCCGGTCGCCGGGTCGGAGATGGCGATCCGGTCAGGGTGCGTCTCGACGACGATCCTCTTTCCGTCGCCGGCCAGGGCGATCGCCACCACCGGAAGCCTGTACACCAGCGCCGACGACGGCGTGATCAGTCGGGTCCTGGCGGTTGCGCGCTTGAGGATCGGCGGCGCCGTGGCCGGTCGGGGCGGCGCAGACGGCTCCGGGTCCGGTCCGGGCGACTCCGTGGGTAGCGGCCACAGCGGCCGCTCCCTCGCCTGCCTCATCGCCCGGGTCACGCGATCCGGCCGCCGCGTCGGCGCCCCGATCGGGGTGGGAGTGGTCGCCGGCGTCGGGGGCAGCGGCCGGGTCGGCTGGAGCCGGACGATCCGGCTCGGGGGCGGCTGGACCCGGGTGGCCCTGGGGGGCGGTGGCTCGTCCCGGCGGGCCGGCGTGAACACGAACTTCCAGAGCACCAGGGACATCAGAAGAACGCCGGCGATCTCCGCCGCCTCGTGCAGCGCCTTGCGGGGCGCTCCGGGCCCGGCGGCCCCGTCCACGACAGGGACGGTTTTGGCCTGGCCGCAGCCGGCGCAGTGCCCTTTCCGGGCGATGCAGCGCGTGTGGTGGGGCGTCTGGCAGACGGCACAGGACATGCCGTCGTCGGCGATGGCGTTCTGACAAGCGGCACAGATCGGCCTGGTTTCCGGTGACGGTGTGTCCATGTCGGCCTCTCGCGATCGGGTCGCCCCGGTCTCTCGACGATACCGGGCCCGCGATGGTTCAATGGCGCTCTCGACGCCACCTCAGTGTACGTTCCCAGGCGCCATGGCGCACGTGCGTCCGGTCAGACCCGGTCGTCCCGCGAGGCGGACCACCTGAGCGGGGGGACGGCGGCCAGAGCCAGGATGGCCCCTGGAGCGGCCTTCACGAGCAGGGAGGCGGCCTGGTTCACGACGTCTTCCGCCCGGCCGCGGGGGCCCCAGAGCGACGCGGCGGCGAAGAGGAGGGCGACGTGCAAGACCGGGTAGAGCAGCACGGCGCCGACCCAGCGGGTCCGGTCGATCTCGTGGGGGATCAGGGTGCCCAGGAGCGCTGCCAGCGCCACGATCTCTGCCACCAGACCGCCGGCGACCTCCAGCTCCATCGGAAGCGGGCCGCCGGGCCTGTCGACCACCTCCGGCGCCACGAGCCAGACCGCCAGGGCCGCGGCCAGCGCCCCCGCGACCGTGCCGGTGCCGGAGCCGACCCGGGGGAGCACCGCCCCCGCGAGCACCGCTCCCACGACGGCACCGACAGCCCGGTACGGCAGCGGGTCGAGATGAGCGGTCAGCGAGCGGGCGAACGGCGTCGTGGCCGCGGCCCACGCCAGAGCGCACCCGGCGCCCCACAACAGGAGCTTGTTCAGGACCGGGTCTCGCTGTGCTTGGTGGACGATCATCGTGAAGGGCGAACGGTCAGAGCCACTTCACTGTACCAGATCCGGGAGCCTCCAGGGGAGGTCGGCAAAGAGATGGGAGCGCCACGGCTCTCTCGAGAACCGGCCTCGCACGAGAAAAAAGGGCCGGGATCGGGTGCAGTTTCCGACCCCGGCCTGATGGGTTCCTTGCGGAGCCCGACGCCCGGCGGTGGGCGCGGGTCTTGTGGGGCCGGTGACGGGCCTGGGCCCCCAGGACGGGCGCGCCTGGTGCGGCGGTCTCGCCGCCCCTGGGCCGGGCGCCGGCTCTCACATCCAGAAATCGTCCGACCGGGGCGACTTCGGTCCCCTGTCCGACGGCGCCTTGTTGGGGTCCTCGAGCCAGCCCCGGATCGTCCGGTCCAGCTCGTCGAGGAGACGCTCCACGTCCCCCGGCCCGCGGATGGCTCCGTCCTGCTCGATCTTGCGGAACCGCTCGACAAGCCTGACGAGAACCTCGACGAGCCCCCGGAACACCTCCCCGGCCTTGCGCATCTCCTGGACGATCTGGTCGAGATCGGTCAGGAAGTACCGGAGGAACCGGCGCGCCTCGTCGGCCGTGCGGGCCCCCTTCAGCCCGGCCAGGGTCTGGGCCCTGAGCCCCTTGAACTGCGCCGCGAACCGCGCCTCGAACAGCGTTCGCGCATCCGGGGCGGGAGCCTTGCCGATCGGCGGCGCCACCTCGCCGGCGATCGCCCGGCTTGCCCTGCCCTTCACGCCGGGGACCTTCCTCTGGCCTCCAGGTGCGGCCGGGGGGGCCGGACACGCGGGCGTGGCCGTCGGTGGTAGCGCGCCGAGGTCGCCCAGGAAATCTTCGGGGCCGGCCGCTGCCAGCGACTCGAGCTCCTCCGGCTCCGGGCCCATCAAGCAGTCGAAGACCGCGGATGCCTGCGCCGGAGCCGGAGCCTTGGCTCTGAGGAAGCTGTGGATGACCTCGCCCTCGTCCTTCTTTCCCCAGCCTTCCGGCATCTCCACCGGCTGGATCACCTGGTGACCCTTGCCGCCGGGGTTCACCACGCTCGACCGATCCACGGCGACGAACGCCGTGAAGCGGCACATGACGCCGTGCTTCAGCGAGAACTCCGTGATCGTCTTGGCCTTGGCCCGGTCCCGCTCTCCCGAGACCGAGTACTCGTGCTCCAGGTCCCTGAGGCGCTCCTTGGCCCAGGCGATCGTGACCACCGGGTCGCTGGTGAACACCGGCTTGACCAGCTCCTCGAACCGCTCGCCGTCGGGCAGCGTCCCGCGGACCGTCACCTTCTCCACGGGCTCGCCTCTGAACCGGCCCCTCAGCACCGCCGGCACGCCGGGGAACACGTCCACGCCCTCGGGCGGCGTCTGCTCGCCCGGCACGAGATCGAGAGCGTTCGCGTCGAGCGTCAGGCCTGTCAGCACCGGTCCGGCCACCCGGCGGTGCACGCTCCGCATCACCTCGTCGAGCCTGTTCTCAGACTCCACGAGCTCGCAGGTGCCCCCGGTCGGCTCGGCGAGCCGCCTCAGGAACGAGGCGTTCACGGCCTGGTCGATCCCGATCGTGAACACCCGCACGGTCCGCGCCTCGTTGCGCACCCACCAGACCAGCTGGTCCTCGTTGCCCACCTGCCCGTCCGTGACCAGCACCAGCATCCGCTCCCGACCCTCCGGCGAGCCGAGGCCGAAGCACTCGACGGCGCGTCGCAGCGCCGGGCCCATCTCGGTGCCGCCCCTGGAGGTCGCCCCGGAGAGGAACTCCACGGCCCTGAACCGGGCCCGGTCGCTGGCGACCACGAGACCGGTGACGTTGTCCAGACTCCAGACGTCGACCCTGTCGTCGAACAGCAGGATGGCGAACCGGTCGTGGTCGGTCAGCGAGTCCACCAGCCGTCCGGCGGCGCGTCGGGCCGCGGCCATCTTCCAGCCCTCCATCGACCCGGACCGGTCGAGCAGGATGACGATGTCGCGGGGCTTGCGTCCCGTCTCGTCCAGCGTGGGCGGCACCACCACGAGGCTGAACGTTCCCTCCTTCCCGGCCTCCGGGCGGTGGAGCGACAGACCGCTCCTGGGCCCTCGATCCCCGACCTTGAACCGCAGGATGAAGTCCCGGTTCAACCGCTCCGTGCCGGGCCTGAGCGACACCTTGATCGGAGTGGCGCCTTTGTCCTCCATCTCCAGGTGGTGGAGGCTGGAGCTCAGCTGGCCGATCGGCAGGCCCGCCGGATCGATCTCCATGGACAGGCTCAGGTGAACCGGGTTGGGCAGCCCGGCCAGCCACACCGGAGGGGAGATCCGGCTCGCGTCGGGCACGGCGTCGGTATCCGGGGCCACGCCCTGACCCACGCCCGCGCCGTCCAGCGGCTTGCCCGGCATGTACCGGGGCGCCACCACCAGCGGGAACCGGAACGTGGCCTCGCCGTCGGAGAAGAGCAGCGGGCCGGCCACCGAGAGCTCCACGGTCACCGACTCCCCGGCCGGGATGTTGCCGGCCCGGATCGTGAAGACGTCGCCGCGCTCCTGCTCGGCGATGGCGGCGCGGTGGCCGGCCTGGATCGCGGCGTCGTACTCCCTCCGCGCCTCGCCCCGTTCCTTGAGCACGCCCTCCACCACCCGGTCGTTCACCTTGAGCCGGAACGAGACCACGCCGCACCGTTCCGGCAGAGGGAAGATGTACGTCGCCTCCAGCGGCTCACCGTACACGTTCACGAACTCCTGGTTCACCGTGACGCGGGACGAGAGGCCGGTGATCCGACCGCTCACCGCCAGCGATCTGAGAGGCAGGTGACCCCGGGCGGTCTCGAGCGTCCCGGGACACCGATCGCCCCCGGGGAAGCAGCACCGGTTGAGGGTCGTGTCGTCCAGCACCTGTACCCAGCTTGCCATCACCGACCTCCTGAGATTGGTGTCCTCGTTTTCAGGTACTCGATCAGAGGCTCCAGCGCCCTGCGAAGCTGAACCGGATCGAGCTTCTCGAGGCTCGACCGCTCCAGCAGGAGCATCGCCCCCCGGGCCAGCTCCAGACCGGTCCACGACGACGGGACCGTGCCCCCCCCGGCAGCCCGGTCGTCCGGCCCGGTCCGATCCGACCCTGCCGGCGCCTCCTCGGGCGCCGGCGGAGCGCTCGCCGGCCCGGTCGACGCGCCGAGTCGCGCAGGCGTCCGCTCCCAGAAGTCCGCCCCGTCGCCGGCAGGGCCGTCGACCGGCGGGGCGTCGCCGGGTTGTCCGGCCGGAGCGGTCCCCGCCGCTCCCAGCTGGGTCTCCCAGTCGGCCGGCAGCGCCGCCACCCCGCGGAGGCTCGCATCGGAGAGGCCGGTCAGCCGCTCCTGGATCGTCCTCAGGCTCGTCCCCTGGACCTGCATCTGCTTGATCGCCAGCAGCTGCAGCAGGTGTCTGGTGCCGTAGAACGCCGTCCGCCCCCTCATCTCGACCGGACGGTCCACCAGCCCGAGGGTCGTGTAGTAGCGCACGAGCCGCTCGTTCGGCACCCACCGGACCCGCCTGGACTCGCCCAGCGTCTCCACGGGTCGGATGCGGAGCGTCCAGTCCACCAGCTCGGCCAGTCGCCACCGATGTGCCATGGCTGTTCGCGATCCCCGGGTCCGACGCACCCTGTTTCCGGGTGCGCTCACTCTCGAGTGTAACAGTGTTATATAACAGTGTCAATAGTCACGATGAGGCCGGGCGCGCCGCGGCCGACCGCCTGCTCAACATGGAAGCGAGCTCGCTGTCCGAGGCGCCGGAACCGGACCGTCGCGGGGCCCGATCTCACCTGGAACCGGGCAGCGGGGGCCGGCTACGACCGGCTCCGACATCGGGGGGTCCGAGACAAGCTGGAGGAGATGGCTGATACCTGGGAAGGACCGCCGCCTCCCTGGGCGTCGCGGTGACTCCGAGATCCCAGCACTGATCCTGCCGTGTGGCCACCTCAGCGACGCGACGCCCCGCCAGCCAGTATTCTCCGGACCTGGCCCGCCAGGTAAAGCGGAAGCGAAAGGAGTCGGGTCGCCTTGGCACCCTCACCGAGGGCCAGCACGGAGGGTCGATCGCTGTTCAGGCGGATCGCCAGCCCAGGGTGATGAGCGAGCACGTACTGGTGCAACGACCGGAGGCGCCCCGTCCGCCCTGCTTTGACCTCGACCGGGACCACGCCAGGCCCTGATTCCACCAGGTAGTCCACCTCCGCCGAGGAGCTCTTCGCCTCTCGCGCCCAGAAATGGAGCGCCGGCTCCTTCTGGTGAGGGAGGCTCCCGAGCAGCTCCTGACCGACGAACTGTTCGGCCAGCGCTCCCTCGTTCACGCGGAGCAGGTCCGGAACCTGGTCCAGCGCGACGGCGTCGAAGCCACAGGCCGTGGAGACGAGTCCCACGTCGAGGAGCAGGACCTTGAATCGTCGCTCGTCCTTCGAGGCACCGAGCGGGACTCCATGTCCCGACACGCTGTGGACCCGGTGCACGAGCAGGGCACGACAGAGCAGATCGAGAGCTGCCGACAGGTCGCGGGAACGCTCGCCCGGATCGATGTCTACATAGCGAAGCTTGGATCCGATCCGCCGTGGCACGGCATCGAGGACCTTCCGGAGTCGCTCCTCCGGCACTCGACGACGATACTTGGCAAAGTCGTCGCGAAGGGTCGCCAGCAGAGCCTCCTTGACGTGCTCGGCCTCGAGGTAGGAGCCGGTCCGCAGGTAAGTCGAGACCACCTCGGGCATTCCACCGACCGTCACGAAGATCCGCAGTTCCGTCATCATCGACTCATGCTCGGCCGGTGAGATCTCGGCTCCGGGGGCGAACCTCGCGAGAATCTCGAGGGCCGGCTCGTTGCGACGGCCGCGAAGAAACTCCTCGAAGGTCAATGGCTTCAGGTGAACGTACTCGAGGCGCCCGACCGGAACGGAGAACTCGCGCTCATGAAGCATCAGGTCCAGGAGCGACCCCGCTGCGATCACCCTGAGCTCCGGCCTCTCCTCGTGGAAGTAGCGGAGACAGCGAAACGCCTGAGGGACAGCCTGGAGCTCGTCGAGGAACACGAGGGTCCGCGCAGGATGGATACGTCGGCGAAGCGTCAGTTCAAGGGCCGCCAGGATCCTGGCCGGATCAGGCTCCCGGAATGCCCCGGCCAGAGCCGGATGCCTCTCGAGATTCGCCTCCAGGAGGTCGAGCTGCTCTGCCTCCGCCAGCATGCGCACGAGAAACGACTTCCCGACCTGGCGGGCGCCACGGAGCAGCAGGGGCTTTCTCTCTTCCCGACGGCTCCAGGCTCTGAGCGGCTCCAACGCCTGGCGCTCGAGCTTTGAAGTGGTTGCCATGCAAGGTAATAATAGCCAAGTGATGGCCAAAATACAAGGTTATACGGAGCGGCCGGTGGGGCCGGACACGCTGTCCGAGGCGTCGGAGCCGGACCGTCGCGGGGCCCGATCTCACCTGGGACCGGGCAGCGGGGGCCGGGGAGACCCGCCCGGCCGCGGCCAGCCCGGGGCGAGATGAGCCGGCAGCGGCACCGCGAGGCCAAACAGATAGCAGGGGGTGATCCTCAGGGAAGCCGGGCGGTAGGTCGGTTCGAGCCAGATCTCGCCGAACCCGGCCGTGGGCTGGCGATCGTGCTTGAACGACAGGATCAGGGAGTACACCGGCATGAACGTCTCCTTCACCCAAACGAGCGGCTGGCCCCGATCGTCATGCCGCGACAGCACCAGCGGCACCTCCACGGCGATCCCGAGGCGAGGGAACCGGAAGATCGGGGCGCCGCTCGTGGAGACTCCCTGCCCGCAGAGCGTCACCCGGATCCACCCGTGGACCGGCTCGACCGGACCGGTGATCCGGACGTTCTCATGGACCTTCGTGTCCGGGTTGGGGGAGAACGCCTCCAGCGCCGCGCCGGCGCCGGACTTGCCGAATCGGGGGTGGGCGAGGTGGACCGAGTGGTCGAGCAGCATGAGCATGGGCCGCCCCGGCTCGAAGCAGGTCTTCAGGTTCTCGATCTTGAACAGAGCGTCGATCCACCGCATCAGCCCCAGCGGCGACTCGTGACGGTGCTTCGCCAGGGCCTCCGCTCCGAAGAGGCGACTCACCGCCTCGACCAGCGGCCAGCGCCGGTCCGCCACGACCCCGTCGTCCGAGACGGCGAGGGTCACCGCCGGCCCCAGCCGCCTGAGCCGATCGAGAAAGCTGGCCGGTCCGGTCAGGCCCGGCCGGGGCGGCCCCATCCGGATCGGACCGATCGGGGCCAGCGCCTCCGGGGGAAACCACGCCGGCGTCTGGATCGACTTCAGGTGACGCTCGAGCTCCCGCTCGAGCTGGGCGAGCTGGCCGGTCAACGCCTCGATCGACCCCAGCGGCATGCCCAGCTCGACGGTCTCGCCCACGCCCGGGATCTTGACGCACAGCGTCATGAGCCCCGGCCCCCGGGGGAGAGGACACGCGAACCGGCCGGGACCGAGCTGCTCGAGCGGCGCGTCTCCCAGGTACAGCCTGAGCGGCACCTCGCCGGGCTTCCGGTCGAGCAGCGAGAGGGCCAGCTGCAGCCGACCGTGGCCGACGCTCTCGACCTCGACGTCCAGCGACGGGGCGAGGTCCGGGAGGGTCCGGACCGGCCAGGAGCGCCGTGGTCCCAGGACCGGCTCCCAGGCGAGCACCAGGTCCGTGTCGGGGGCCAGATCGTCGAATCGCAGGGCGCCGTCGACCCACCGACCGTTCCTGGGAGCCCGGTCCCCCGTCGTGACGCAAAGCGTCATCGGGATCGACCCGGAGACCGGTCCGGTGAACGAGACCGCCAGCGCCCGCTGCCCGACGGCGAGGGAGAGCGCCGGTGCGGGCCGGCGCCAGACCAGGCACCCCACCGCGAGCGCCAGAACGCCGGCGCACGCCAGGGCGAGGAGGTTCGGACCGCGGCGGGTCGGGCGGTCCTCCGGACGGACCCCGCCGATCCGGACCGGCACCGTGCGGTCTTTGGCCGGCGACCGGGGCGGTCCGGGCCGTGCGGCGGTCGATCCGGTGTGGACCTCGAGCCGGCCCAGGGCCTCCGCCAGCTCTCCGGTCGAGCCGAATCGCTCCAGGGGCTCCTTGGCCAGGCAGCGACCGACGATCGGGTCGAGCTCCCGGGGCACCGCCGGGTTCGTCCTGGAGGGCAAGGGGGCCTGGCGATCGAGGATGGCGACGCACAGCGCCGCGAAGTTCGGGTCGTCGAACGGGAGTTGACCGGTCACGGCCCTGAACAGGACCACCCCGAGCTGGTAGGTGTCGGTGGCCGGAGTCACGGCGCCGCCGCCGCTCTGCTCCGGTCGCATGTACGACGGGGGGCCGATGACCTGGGAGTCCCGGGTCAAGACCGTGGCCTCCTGGACGTAGGCCAGGCCGAAATCGACCAGCACCGGCCGGTGGCCAGCCTCGAGGAGGATGTTCTCCGGCTTGATGTCCCGGTGGATGATCCCCTGGGCGTGGACGTAGGTCAGCGACTCGGCGACCCCTTTCACGATCCGGACCGCCTCCGGCCAGGGCAGGAGCCGCCTCTCGGTCAAGACGTCGGAGAGCGCCAGCCCCTGGATCAGCTCCATGGTGTAGTACAGCTGGCCCTCGACCTCGCCCACGTCAAGGACCCTCACCAGACCCGGGTGGGAGAGCCTGGCCAGAAGCTCGACCTCCCTGCGGCACCGCCTCACCAGCTCGGCCCGATTCACGTCGGCAGCGACCATGAGCTTCAGCGCCACGTCCCGCCCCAGCTGCCGGTGCCGGACCCTGAACACCTGGGCGAAGCCGCCGTGACCGATGAGCTCGATCGGCTCGTACGTCGAGTCCAGACCCTGCGGGAAGTCCATCGCTGGAAGCTTGGCACCGATCGCCGTCGCATGGCAAGCGCGGCTGCTCTTGACCGGACCCGGTCCGCCGGGCCATCCTCACCGGTCGACCGGCTGCGAGAGCCGTGGTGCCGGCGGATCGGGCCAGGAGGTCGCTCTGGTGGATGTGTCTTTCACCCGCTGCGAGGACTACGACCGCTCCCACGTGAAGGCGTCGCTGGCGCGGGCCGTGGAGCTCCTGGGGGGGTGGGGCCGGTTCGTGACCCCGGGACGCCGGGTCGTGATCAAGCCGAACCTGCTCTTGCCGGGGAGCGATCGAAGGCCGATCAGCACCCACGTCCAGGTGATCCGGGCCGTGTTCGAGGCGGTCCGGGACGCCGGCGGCGACCCGGTGGTGTTCGACGTGCCCGGCGTCGGATCGCTCGAGGGAACGGCGCGGAGGCTGGGGTTCGACGACCTGCCGCTGATGGAGAACCGGCGAACGCTCCGGTGGCGGGCCGCCCTGGGTCCGTTCGGCGAGATCGAGCGGGTCGACCTGGACGGCGCCGCGGTGGTGAACGTGGCCAAGCTCAAGACCCACGCCATGATGGGGCTGACGCTGGCCACCAAGCACCTGTTCGGGCTGGTGAGCGGAGCCCAGCGTTTCGAGTGGCACATGAAGGCCGGCACCAACTACGACCACTTCGCGGGCCTGCTGGTGGAGATCGAGCGGCACGTGAAGCCGGTGCTGAACATCCTCGACGCCGTGGTGGCCATGGAGGGCAACGGCCCGGCCGGCGGCTCGCCGAGGCCGCTGGGCTTCTTGCTGGCCTCCCCCGACGCCCTCTCCCTGGACGCGCTGGTCTGCCGGATCCTGGGCATGGAGCCGCTCGATCTCGCGGTGCTGGGGGCTGCGAAGCGCCTCGCCGTGCCGTTCGACGAGAACCCGAACGTGCTGGGCGACGAGGTGACGGCGCACCGGGTGGAGCGGTTCAAGTTCGCAAGCGACCTCAGAGCCGATCCCCGGCGGCATTTCGGCGTGCCCGGCTGGCGATGGCTCCACGAGCTGCTGCGGCAGTGGACGATCAACCGCCCCGTCCTGAGCCGCCAGGCCTGCACCGGCTGCAAGCGCTGCGAGGCGGTCTGCGCCGCCCGGGCCGTGGAGATGGTCGACGACAAGCCGACGTTCGATCTGGCCGCCTGCATCCGCTGCTTCTGCTGCCAGGAGATGTGCCCCGAGGGCGCCATCACCGTCCGGCAGGGCCTGCTGAGCCGCCTGGCCTGGCGCACGAGGGGGGCCCGGTCGCCCTCCTCGTGAGCAGCCGCGGATCCTCCCCGGATGGTTCAGGGACTCCTGCCGCACCGGCTCCGGCAAGACGGTATGCGCCGGTCGAAAAGCCTTGAACCCACCGGGCGGTCCGAGGCCATGATGGACGGACCACAGCGAGGGAAGAGATCGACCCGAGCTCCGGGGAGCTCCGGGGAGATCCGGGAGGAGCGCCGGGACCCGGGGGTCGAGGCGACGCCGTGGAACCGAGGAGGCGGCTCGTGGCCACCAACAAGAAGCTGGGCGAGCTCCTGGTCGAGGCCGGGCTGGTCACCGCGGCCCAGGTCGACGAGGCGCTGGCGATCCAGAAACGGAGCGGCAAGCGGATCGGGGAGATCCTCGTGGAGGCGAAGCGCGTCACGGAGCAAGAGGTGACCGCAGCGCTCTCCAGGCAGCTCTCGGTGCCCCTGTACGACGGGACCGGCCACGTGCCGGACCCGGCTGCGGTCCGGCTCGTTCCGGCCTCGGTGGCCTGGCGTCACAGGCTCGTCCCGGTCTCGGCGGACGCGACCCGGCTCGTGGTCGTGGTGAGCGACCCGCTGAACGTGCTGGCGCTGGACGATGTGCAGCTGCTGACCGGCCTGGAGGTCAGCGCCCGCCTCGCCGCCCCCGGCCGGATCGCGGACCTCCTCAGGGCCGCCTACGGCGACCGTCCCTCCTTCTCCGAGGACGACCTGATCGACCGGCTGATGAGCGTCAGGCCCGGCGCCGTGGAGCCTGCGGAGCTCATGCAGTCCGTGGACGACCCGGGCACGGACCAGGCGCCGATCGTGCGCCTGGTCAACCTGATCCTGGCCGACGCCGTCTCTCACGGTGCCTCGGAGATCCACATCGAACCCCAGCCCCACCGGCTCGACGTGCGCTGGCGATGGGACGGAGAGCTGTGCTGGAGGATGACACCGCCGGTGAACGCCTACACGGCGATCCGGAACCGTCTCGGGATCATGGCCGATCTGCCTCTCGCAAAGGTCGGCGAGCCGAGGACCGGCCGGTTCTCCGTGGGGATCCGGCTCCCGGGCCCCGGAGCGCCCCGGGCCGACGGCACGGTCGCCGGATCGGAGCCAGCCCCGACCGGCGGGTCAGGGAGCCCCCCGGACGGCCGGTCCGCCCAGGGTCGGCCCGAGCGCCACACCGCCCAGATCGTGGTCCGGTCGTTGCCCACGGCGTCGGGTGAGCGGCTCGTGGCCAAGATCGTCGACGATCGGGCGCTGACCGCCACGCCGCAGGAGCTGGGCCTCGAGCTGCCGCAGCTGGCGCTGCTCAAGGAGGCGCTGGATCGTCGGTCAGGGTTGATCCTGGTGGTCGGTCTGGCCGACTCGGGGCGGACCACCACTCTCCACACCCTGGCGTCGGGCCTCTGTCGCGAGAACCGTCTCGTCGCCCTGGTGGAAGACCGCCTGGAGCTCAAGCTGCCCGGAGTGGCCCAGGTGATCTGCGACCGGTCCACCGGCCACCGGCTCCGGGCGATCGAGAGCTGCCTGGACCACAACCCGCACACCGTGGTGCTGGCGGAGCTCTGATCTCTCCATGGACCGGTTCGTCGAGTTCGGCGTCCACCGTTCCGTCGGATGCGAGGTCTGCGAGAAGCGGGGACACCGGGGGCGCGTCGGTCTGTTCGAGCTGGTCTCGCCCACGGAAGGCCTCCGGACCGTCCTTCACGAGGGAAAGACCGGGCCGGAGCTGACCCGGGAGATCAGCTACGGCACCGGGATGACCTTCCGGGACGCGGCGCTCAGGAAGGCGCTCATGGGGACCCTGAGCCTCGAGGAGGTGCAGAGGCTCGTGGGCTGATCGTCCCCGGCGCGCGGCGATCGTCACATGCCCGGGATGATCCAGCCCAGCACGGCCTGGAGGATCCCGAGGATCACGGCACCGACCATGGCCGAGGCGGTGTTCTCGATCTCGAACCCGTCCACCAGCCAGTCCGTGGCGAACAGCACCCCCAGGGTGATGGTGAAGTTCACCAGCGCCACCATGATGAAGTGGGGGATCAGGATGATCAGCGGCAGCGAGATGAGCCACCCGGCGATCCTCAGGAACCAGGCCAGGAACGACAGCAGGCTGTAGACCACGGCCACGGTGCACGCCGTGCCGAACCCGTTGACCTTCCAGCCGGGCACCAGCTTGGAGACACCCATGAAGAGAGCGGCGGTCACCAGCACGTAGATGATGTAGCAGAGCAGCATGGCCTGGCCTCCTTGTAGCCCCGAGAGAGGATAGCACACTTCACAACGAACTTGCCCCTGGGACGCGGCGACCAGGATCCCCCACCTGTGTCGCGGAGTCGGGCCTGTGAGCAGGCCTTGGCCTGGATCGTGACTCACGGGGGAAGTGGAGGGGATTCATTTGAAGTCGCGCTCGGGGGAAGGAAAGAGGAAGGGATCCGGATTGAGGTCGCGCTCGGGGGCGCGACTCGGACCCGGCGAGGCGCCGGGTCTTCAGGACAGGCGGTCGCCCTCGCCGGGGTCAGCGGGTCGTCTCGGACCGGCACGGATACGCGGAGCACCGGCCGTTGTAGGAGAAGCAGCTGGCGTGATGCGGCGTGTCGCACCGGAGGCACCGCACCACCGGATCCGACTCGAGCGGATCCAGCCCTGCGCGGCAGATCGGGCAGCCCGGCGTCGCCGACGAGATCAGCTCGAGGTGCAGGCGGTCCAGCTCGTTCCAGGGCCCGGTGGGCCAGTCGCGACGGTCCCCGTCGGGAACGGCCAGGGAGACCGCCCGCTTCACCAGCTCCAGCGCCGCCGTGAAGTCGGGCTTCACCGAGAGCGCATCCAGGATCAGCCGGACCGACCGGCGGACATGGCCGCGGGCCAGGGCGATCCGGGCCAGCCGGAACCAGCTGTCGGCGACGCAGCGGACGGCGATCCCCCCGGGATCGCCGTCCACGCCGGTATCCGGCCGGGCACGGAAGCCGACGATCTCCGGGACCAGCCGTAGCCACAGCTGGGCGTCGGTCCAGTCGCCCAGGTCGAAGTGGGTCAGACCCACTCTGTAGATCGCCTCCGGACACAGCGGCGACTGCTGGAGCGCCTCCTGGTAGCACTCCAGCGCCAGGTCGTGGAGCCGCCGGCTCCTCCGGTCGTTCCCGGCCAGGATGCGCTCCTCGATCTCGTCCGTGCCGAACAGCGGTTCGAGCCGGGCCGTGGCGACGGCGCCGCCCCTGCGCAAGCAGCGGGCGACCAGCCACCAGAGCATCCGGGTGGGCCGGGCCGCCAGCGGCCCGCAGCCCGCCGCCGTGAGCAGCGCCCTGCAGGCCTCGTCGAGGTCTCGCCGGCCCAGCGCCTCCTTGGTCCGGTCCAGAGCCCGCCTCAGGCCGAAGTGAAGACGAGGTTCCAGCTTCATGTATCCAGGAGGTGCCGGGAGGGCAGCGCCGGCACGAGTCGCGACGGGCCGTCGATCCCGCGTTCCCGGGCCTCGGTCAGGAGGTGGACCGCGGGCCACTCCAGCGCCGTGACCCGGTCCTCGGCCAGGAGCTCCGAGAGGACCCGGAGCCGCCACGGCCCGCACACCGGAACGTCCGCATCGCCGGTGTACTGGAGGTTCTCGGCCCGACATCCCCCGCCGCAGAGCGTGGCCAGCGGGCAGCCGGCGCAGAACCGGAGCGAGCGGGCCGGGCGCGGAGCGGCCCGCACCATCTCCACGGTCCGGGAGAAGCCGGTCTGCCCGAGATGGCCCACCTGCTCCTCCATCTTGAAGCAGGTGAAGAGAGCGCCGTCGCTGCGCACGTGGAGGTGGTGGCCCAGGGCGCAGGTGCAGGCCTCTCGCCGGTCGGCCAGGGGGCTCCGCCGGGGAGCCGCGATCGCCTCGCCCGCCTCGAAGGCGACCCTGTCCAGCAACTCCTCCAGCCGGGACCGGGACTCGAACATGTGCTCGCCCGTCTCCCGACCGCTGACGTAGAGCAGCCCCAGGGTGATCTTCGTGCCCCGGGGGAACCGGCTTCTCAGCTCGCCGAACCGGGCGACCACCTCGTCGGCGTGCTGCGGCACGAGCATCAGGTCCACGATGGCCGAACCGCCCAGGCCCAGCAGCTGGTTGACCCCCCGGACCGCCACATCGAAGCGGGTCGCCCGGGAGACGCCGTCGCAGGTGGCGGCCGTGGGACCGGCCAGGCTCACCCTGACCTCGGCGCCACGCCGCGTCAGCCCGGCCACCCGACCGGCCAGCGCCGGGTCGGTCAGCTCCGCGACGACCGTCCGGGCCCTGGCCTCGTCGATCTCCGAAGCCCTGGGACGCCCCTAGTTGGTGCAGCAGTAGGCGCAGGCGAGGTTGCACTCGTTGGTCAGCTGGAGCTGCACCGAGGGGGTCTCCGGCGCGGCCGGCCGGGGAGGGCCTCCGAAGCCGTGGCGCGCAAGGTCAGCCCTGAGCGCCGCCGACAGGGGGAGTCCATCGTCCCCGTCCGCCAGCGTCTCGCGGATCGCCGGGACCTCGTCGGGGGGGACCCTGCAGAAGAGGGCGTACTCCCGGGAGACCAGCAGCTGGCCGCTGGACAGAGGGAGCAGCACCGAATCTCGAGGCAGGAGCGGGTTCACCGGAGCGGGTCGGTCTGGCGAAGACATGGAATCTCGAACCTCCTGGCAGGCCGGCTGACGATCCCTGCGGGCTCTCCCGCGTCGCAAGCTCCGCGGCCGAGCCGGGCGGCATCGTTTGACTTGGGGGGCCCTTCGCTTCGCTCATTCCGCCCCCCAAGCCCCCCCCGGGCTCGCCCTCCGGGCTCGCCGGCTTCGCCGGGACTCAGCCGGGGGGCGCTCGAGCCAGGAGGGCCGTTGCCGGGCACCGGCCCCCCCGGACCGTCCCTGAAGGGCCGCAGCAGGTCGCCCCTTCGAGGCGCGGGGCCGGGTCAGGGCCGGTCTCACCCGGAGTAGCTCTCATCCTGTTCGATCCTGGAGAGCACCCAGCCGAACTGGCCGCTCGTCACGAGGGCGTTGCAGTGACCGCAGACTCCGGTCTGGGACAGCTTGATCGGAGCTCCGCAGGAGCCGATCGCGGCGATGAACGTCCAGTATTCGCTGAATCGCCGCGGCTCCGACTTCGAGCCGGAGCGCACCGAGCCGCCGGCGTCGACGGTGTAGTCGATCATGCTGGCGAAGATGCGCACCGTGATCGACTCGTAGAACGCATCGAGCTCGATCTTGACCAGGTCGACCTTCTCGATGCGGATCTCATCGAGGACGTTCCTCAGCCCGCTGGCCCGGTACATCTCGATCCAGTAGCGGTGCGTGGAGTAGAGGCTGTCGGTCTCGAACGCCCGCGCCCGGTCCAGATCGGCGGCGGTCCAGGCCTGCTGGATCGAGACGAAGGTCTCCCTGACCCTGCAGAGAAACTCACCCAGATCGAAGTCGGGGTGGCGACCCGACAGCGATCTCCTGGCCGCGGCCAGCCCGGGGTGGACCCGGGTCGGGAGATCCGTGCCGATCTCCTCGCCGCCCGAGACCAGCTCGTCCTCGCTGGGGCGGGTCTTGCGGACGACGCACCTGAGGCTCTCCACCTGCCACTGGAGGTCGCCCCTGGTGACGACCTTGTCGCAGTAGGTGCAGGAGCCGTCGGGCTTCAGCTCGCAGGGGGCTCCGCAGGACGGACAGCCCAGCGACCTCATGCCCTCCGGCGGCCTGGACAGGACGCCGTCCCGTCGCCTCAGCACCAGGAGCTCCCGCACCCAGACGCCCTTGCCGGCCTCGCCGCGCCTGGCCACCTCGACCATGCTGGCCTCGAGCGTCAGCTCGCACTGGACGAACTGACCGCCGAACCCGCCCACGCCGGTGATGGCGATCGACCCCACCACGACCTCGTCGACCCCGGTCAGCCGCACCCCGGGGTTTCCGGCGCCGCACGGCGCCATCCGCCACTGCTGGGCCAGATCCGGCGTGACGTAGGGGGCGACGGGGTCCACGTCGCCCGTGGCCCTCGCCTGGGCGACCCGGGTGTAGAGCAGCCCCACGAAATCCAGGAAGAGCGGCCGCGAGAAGCTCGGGTCGACCTCCTTGAGACGCTCGAGCTGTTGCTCCACCGTGAGGCGGGGGGAGAAGGCGCCCTGGCCCTTCTGGCCCGGGCGCTGCCAGACCCGGTTGGCCCCGGGCGGGCCGTACGGCACGCCCAAGGTGCGGCGGGAGGTGGTCTCGGCCCCGGCCCCGGCCCCCTGTAGCCACCCCGCCAGCGAGTCCTTGATGCAGGAGCCCAGGACGAAGGCGACCACGATCAGCAGGAGCACCCCCGCCAGCTCCGGGCACTGGACGGCGATCTCGATGATGAGCCGGAGCAGGAAGAAGATCAGCTCGCCGTCGCCACCACTTCCGGAGCTCGAGCCGCCCCCGCCCCGGCTGCCCCCGCCGCCGTAGCTCTGGCCTCCACCGGCCCGGGCCAGGGCGTCGGCCGGCAAGACGCTCAGACAGACCGCCGCGAGAGCAATCAGCAGGACGAGCCCGAACAGCGTCCGGTCCGGTCGCAGCGGGCCCCGGGGGATCTTCATGCGCATGGGATCTTCCTCGTCACGACTCTAGCACCCGTCTCGTCCCCGTGGCAATCCAGCGCGACCTCAATCCGGATCCCCTCCACTTCCCTTCCCCCGAGCGCGACTCAAACTCAATCCCCTCCACTTCCCTGGCGACTCTGCAGCCAGGCCGAGGCCTGATCACAGGCCCGACTCCGCGAAACACCTGGGGGATCCTGGTCCGCCAGCTCCGGCCCCGGGTGTCCCAGGATCCTGCACCTGTTTCGCAGGGCTTGGGCTGTACCCTCTTGCCCGAGTCAACGCTCAGGTAAGGAAGTGGAGGGGATCCGGTTGGATTCGCGCTCGGGGCGCGACTCGGATCCGGCGAGGCGCCGGATCTTGGGTGTCACGGGAGGGTTCACACCGGACGTGGCGAGGCTGTACCATGGCTCCCGGCTCGTGAGCTGCCGGAGCCGGATCCATGGACCATCCCCCTCGCATCTACTGCTACCGCTGTCGAAAGCCCGATCTCCTCTGCATCTGCGCCGACGTGACGCCCGTGCCGACGCGCTTTGGCATCGTCATCCTCCAGCACCCCCAGGAGTCCCGCCGGACGATCAGCACCGCTCGCATCGTGAGCCTCTCGTTGACCGGAGCCCGGCTGTTCGTCGGGCTGGACTTCGCCGGCTGCACCGCCCTGCACAGCCACCTGGCCGCGGCCCCCGGGCCGGTCTACCTGGTCTATCCGGAGCGAGGCGCCCTCGACGTGGTGGACGTCATGGCCCGCGAGCACGGGTGGCCCGACGGCGCGCCCACGTTCGTGATCATCGACGGAACCTGGGCGCAGGCCAGGAAGATCAAGAACCAGAACCCGTGCCTCGACCGGTTCGAGCGCGTATCGCTGAGTCCGGGCGCCCCCTCCCGGTACAGGATCCGGCGCCAGCCCAGGGGGCACTACCTCTCCACGGTGGAGGCGTCGGTGCTTCTCCTGTCTCGGCTGGAAGGCTCGGAAGAGGCGTTCAGACCGCTCCTCGAGGTGTTCGATCGGATGATCGACCGGCAGCTGTCGTTCAAGAGCGGCGAATCCCGTCGGGGCGTTCGCCGTCCCGCGCCGCGTCCCGAGGGTGGGTGAGCTGGATCCTCCACCTGCTTCTCGCGGCTCGCGGCGTGGTCGGGCCCCGATCCGGATCATCGATGATACAATGCAGATCCCCGTCCATCCGGCACGGGTGACGGACCTCTCACGATGATGCCGCAACCGTCCAGCTTCCCCGCGATCCCGGGGTTCACCATCGAGTCTCTGCTCGGCTCCGGAAGCACCGGCTCGGCGTACCTCGCGGTACAGGAGAGCCTCCAGCGCAAGGTCGTGCTCAAGATCCTGCATCGGGAGTTCGGCGATCCCAGGCACCGGAGACGGTTCCTCAGAGAGGCCCGGGCGCTGGCCCGGTTGAACCACCCCAACCTGGTGCGGATCTTCGACCACAGCGAGGGTCCCCCCAACCCCTGGCTGGCCATGGAATACCTGGACGGCGGAACGCTGGCCTCACGACTCGAATCGGCCGCTGCCCGGAACAGCGGCGGCATCGGCGTGGAGGTCACGATCCGGATCGCCCGGGATCTGCTCTCGGCGCTGGCGGCGCTCCACGAGGTGGGTCTGGTGCACCGGGACGTCAAGCCCGCCAACATCGTGCTGCGCAAGAACGGCGAGGCGGTGCTGACCGACCTGGGGCTGGCGCGGGATCTGGCCCTCGACGCGACCCGCGTCACCGCCGACGGGGCGGTCATCGGCACGATCGCCTACCTGGCGCCGGAGTGCTACGAGGGGACCGAGCCCGGCGTCGCCACGGACCTGTTCGCCCTCGGCGTGACGCTCTTCCTGGCCATGACCGGGGTCCATCCCACCGGGTTCACGCCGTTCGGCCGACAGTTCGTGGCTCCCGATCCGTGCCGGTGGTCCCCCGACTGTCCCCGCTGGCTGAAGGAGCTCGTGGCGGCGCTTCTCTCGCCGGACCCGGCAGGACGTCCAGGGTCGGCGCGGGGGGCGCTGGCGATGCTGCCGGCCGCGGCGCTCTCGGCGGCACCGGTCGTCGCCGCGGCACCGCCACGGTCGCGACGACCGGCCGTCGTCGCCGCCGTGCTGGTCCTGGTGGGCTTGCTGGCCGGTCCGGGGCTGCTCCGCCGGTCCGACGACACGATCGAGATGGCGCTGATCGCTGACTCCCGAGGGGCCCGGGTCGTGGCGAGCACCTCCTTGACCGGCCTCTCCCTCTGCCTGTTCGACTCCAGGGACCGGCTCGTCGGCTGCGTCCCCGGTGAGGCCACGGGGCGATCCGTCACCTTTCCGCTGCCCGCTCCGGCCCGCGGCGCGCGACTCCGGGGGCAGCTGCTGACAGGGCTGGGAACGCCCGGCGCCCGGCCGGTGGCGCAGCGCTGGTTCGTGGTGCCCCCGCTCGTCACGATCCTGGGCGTCGACCCGGCGGAGAGCCCGCCTCGGCTCTGGCTACGAGCGGATCCACCGGCCAGGGCGACGTGGCGCGGAGAGCCCGACGCCGTCCTGGTCGATGCCGGCAGCACCGGCACGCCGTGGCGGCCAGGGGCGACCGGCCCGGGCGGAAAAGCCGTGCTGGACCTGAAGTTCGAGACCGGTCTGGAGGCCAGCGTGGAGCTGTCGGTGGTCCCGTCGCGATCGGACGGCCCGCCCCCTCCCAGCGCGGAGGTGGGGTTCGTCGTCTCGCCGGGGCGGCTGAAGAGAGGGGTCGTGGTCCGATCCAGCCAGGTGTCGGTGGTCGACTGGGCGATCCGGTCGGGGTGCCGGTGGCTCGCTCTGGAGGTCGATGCCGCCGGAGCCCCGACGCTCCCCGTGGACCTCGTGAAGGCGCTCCGGGGGACCGGCATCGGGTTGCTCGTGGAGCTGGACCCGGGACCCGATCCGGGTCGGGCGGGCTGGGAGCGGCAGCTGCTGTCCTTGCCGATCGACGGGGCGTTTCCTCTGTTCTACTGTCGCGAGGCACGCTACCTGCGGCACAGCGAGCTGTTCTCCCTGGAGCGAGCGCACGGCAGCGCGGCGCAGATCGATCGCTGGCGCAGGTTCCTCAAGGAGGCCAAGCCGGCGCCGGACCTCGTCTGTCCGCTCTTTCTCAACAGCGAGATGCTGGTCGGGGCGAGCGCCGAGGAGCTCGACCGGTCGGTCCGGGATGCGGCAGGCGATCTCGAGGCGGTCTCCCTGACCAGCGTCGCCGACGAGAGCCGGATCTGGAAGAGGGCTGCCCACACCGTGGGCCAGCTCGGGCGCGTCCGGGGGGTCAAGACACGGGTCCGGTGGGTCTGGATCACCCGGCATTTCAAGCTGCTGGACCAGGGACATCCGGCCCTCCAGACGCGATCGAGCGCCCTGGGCGGTGGGTGGTCGCCGGCCCGGTCCCACCTGCTGGCCCGGGCTCACTTCCCCGAAGCGGCGATCATCCACGATCTGGAGGACGTGGCTCTAACCGGCACGGGCGAGTTCGAGCTGGCGTGGGAGGTGCTCGAGCTGGTCCTGAACAGACTCCGGGATCTCCGGTTCGAGGGCACCGTCTCGACCGGCGGCCCCTCCGTCCCCAGGATCGAGTCCCCGTCGCCGGTGGTGGCCTACCGTTTCGGCGGCGCCGGAGCAGGTGTCCAGACGTTCTTCGCCGACCGGGGGCGGGTCAACGCCCGGCTGTTCCCGGCGGCGCCGGGGGTGCTGAAGATCCCTCCGGTGAGCGGCAAGGGGTCCATGGAATCCCGGCTGGTGACGACGCTGGATCCGATCGAGATCACCGTGGGAGCGCCGCCGCTGTGCTACGTCGAGCTGGTCCGGGTGGCGGCCCGGTCGATGACGCCGACGCCGCTGGAGCTGCGGTGAGCGGTCGAGCCGGGCGGGATCGTCCGGGGCGTTCGTGCTGGGAGCTCGTGGCGCTGGTGGGTCTCGTCCTCGCCTTCTTCTCGCCGGGACTGACAGGGCAGAACATCTTCTCCCCGTTCTGGACCCGATCCGCCGGGACCGGATTCCCTCTGCTGGCCGAGGGGCAGGTCGGAGCGCTCTACCCGCCCACCCTTCTGCTGCACGCGCTCCTGCCGCTGCCCCTGGCGATCAATCTCTTCATCATCCTCCACTTCGTGTGGGCGGGCGTCGGCGCCTGGGTCCTCGGGCGCGTCCTCGGGCTGTCCAGGCCGGGCGCTCTGTTCGCCGGCGCCGTCTTCGCCCTCTCGGGCTTCCTGGTGGTTCACCTCAAGCACCTCAACCTGGTGGCGTCGGCCGCCTGGGCGCCCTTCATCCTGGCCTCCATAGAGCTGTACTGGCAGGGGCGTCGTAGAACGCTCGCCCTGGTCGGAGTCGCCGGGTCCGTGGCCGCGACGATCCTGGCCGGCCATCACCAGACCGCGTACAACAACGTTCTCGTGGCCGGACTCTACGTGGTGGCGCTGGCGCTGGGGGAGCTCGGTGCCGGGAGCCTCCGGACCTGGGTGGCCAGGTCGATGACGCTGCTGGTGGCGGTCCTCGTCGGCATCGCCCTGGCCGCCCCGCAGCTGGGACCGACCTTCGAGCTGGTGCAGCAGGGGCAGCGATCCGGCGGCGTGCCCTACGAGGAGGCCACCCGGCTGGGGTACCACTGGCGCCACCTCCTGGCGTTCGTGGTTCCCGACCGGTTCGGCGATCCGGCGACGAACACGTGGCCCACGGACCCGGAGGTCCAGGCCCGGGAATGGCCCGGGATCCAGACCTTCCACTGGGAGATCACGGCGTACGTGGGTCTGGTGCCGCTGGTCCTCGGGCTGGTCTGCCCTCTCCTGGCCGATCGCTCCGGGGGGGGGCTGCCCGGGCGGCGGGTCTGGCCGCTCCTCGGCGTCGCCGGTCTTGGCCTCCTCTTGGCTCTCGGCGCGTTCACCCCGGTGCACCGGCTCTTCTTCGAGGCGGTTCCGGGGTTCCGGTTCTTCCGCTTCCCCGGCCGTTTTCTGCTCCACGTGGATCTCGCCCTGGCGGTGCTGGCGGCGATCTCCCTGGACGGTCTGACGAGCCGCGTCGAAGCGCGCCTCGCCACGGCGATCGCGACCGTCGTGATCGCCCTGTCGATGATCGACCTGGCCGCCTTCGGGTACCGGCAGAACGTGGTCCATGACGCGAGCCGTCTGCTGGCGCGCCCGGCCCTGGCCGATCTGGTGCAGGCTCGCAAAGACCGGTGCCGCATCTTGCCGCTGCTGACGCTCTGGTCGTGGGCGCGCGCCTCGGATCGGGCCGGCGGCTGGAGAGGGTCGTGGGAGCCGTACCTCGCCACCCTGAACCTGCCCGGTCTCAACCTGAACCTGCTCCACGACGTGCCGAGTCTGGAGCTGTCCACGCCGCTGGCGCCGCGACGGATCGCCCGGGGTCTCGAGATCACGGTGAGGCCGCTGGGGCGGTCGGTGGCCCTGCTGGCCATGGCCAACGTGCGGTTCGTGGTGACGCCCCTGGCCATCAAGGATGCCGGGTTCGTTCTCCGGGCGACGCTTCCAGGCCAGGTGCTGGTCTACGAGTGTCCCCTGGTGATGCCGCGGGCCTATCTGGCTCCGGCGTTCAGCCGAGTCGTCTCGGAGGACCAGGCGGTCGCCGCGATCGCCTCGCCCTCCTTCGAACCCGGGACCGTCGTGGTGGAAGACCCGGACGGCACGTTCCGGATGACCGGTCGGTCAGGCGGCCCCGGGGGGCGGATCGTGCCGGCGACGGAGGTGGCGAGCGGGCCCGACACCGTCGAGTTCGAGGTCGAGTCCGCCCTGGCCGGGGTGTTCTTCGTCTCGGAGCTGCCCTACCCCGGATGGACCGCCCGGGTCGACGGGAAGCCGGTGACGTTCCACCCGGCGAACCTGATCGGCAGGGCGATCCCGCTTCCGGCAGGCCGGCACAGGGTCGCCTTCAGGTACGCGTGTCGGCCGCTGGGCCCGGCGTGCCTGCTCGCGGCGCTGGCGCTGGTGGCGCTTCTCGGGCTGGTGCTCCTCGAAGGGAGGCGTGACCCCAGTGGCGTGACCCCGGCGACTCCAGTAAGATGATGCCGGTGCCGGCAGGGCTCGGGCTTCGCCGGGGTGGAGCCGTCACCGGCCCCCACAGACGGTCCGCCGCTCTCCGGTGCGTCGACATGTCTCGTCGCCACCGTCCCCTCCTCATCTCCCTCGTTGCGCTGTGGGGGTGCGTCGCGGTCCTTCTCTTCCTCTCCGTCCGGGCGAACCAGGGGAGGCTCGTCTACGCCCTCGACGACGCCTACATCCACATGTCCATCGCCAGG
>JACQZM010000595.1 GCA_016213885.1 Candidatus Rifleibacteriota bacterium
ACCCGGCGCCTCGCCGGGTCCGAGTCGCGCCCCCGAGCGCGACCTCGATCCGGATCCCCTCCTCTTTCTTCTCTCTCCCCACGTCGATTCTAGGGCCGGGCCGGGCGAAGCTGAAGGCGCACCTGCTCCGCCGCCTCCCGGGTCGAGAGGACCACGATCCTCCCCTCGCCGTCCTCCTGGACGATGGTGCCGCGACGATGGCCCCTGGCGAGCTGGTCCAGCGCCGCCTCGGCGCCCTGCCGGTCTCCGCTCTGACCGCGGGCCCGGGCCAGTCCCAGGAAAGCCCGTTCCAGCAGGTAGGACCTGGGGTACCGGTCGACGAGCCTCTGGAAGGCGGACTCGGCGCGCCGGGCATCGGCCAGCGGTCCCAGGTAGAGCTCTCCCAGCTCCATCAGAGCATCGTCGAGGAACACGGACTTCGGATACCGGTCCAGGAGGCGCTTGAACAGGGCCTCGGCCTCCCGCGGGTGGCCCAGGTACTCGAGTTCGACGATCGCCATCCGAAACAGGCTCGAATCGGCGAGGTCGGAGTCGGGGAATCGTTCCAGGATGTCCCTGAAGTGCGCCAGCGCCTCCTGGGGCCGGCTGGCCACTCCCAGCGCCACCCAGCCCCGTAGATAGAGGACGTTCTGAGGCAGCGCGGCCTGCCAGTACACGAGGATGGCCGCGAGCCCCGCGAGCCCCGCGGCGCAGGCCAGGCTGGTCACCGCGTCCGTGGTGCCTCGCTGCCAGGTCTTGGGGTTCTTCAGGAAGCGACCTGCCAGCACGACGAACAGGTAGCCCACCTGGAACGCCACCAGGACGAACATGGTGGTGGCCAGACGCGTGAACGGGGTCGGCGGGAGGCCGATGGAGTCTTTCCAGAAGTCGTGGTCGTCGAGCCACGACGGAAGGCCCAGGGTCACGAACACGAGACCGAAGCAGACCGCCAGATCGACCAGCGGCAGCACCCACAGCAGCCGCTGCGGCGGCAACCGCTCGCCGAGCCAGTCGTCCGATTCGAGCACTGTCGCCGCCGCGATCGAAAGAAGCAGCCAGACCGAGAGCACCGCCATCGCCGGCCGGGGGACGGTCAGCAGGATCAGGGTGCCCCGGAAGAACAGGAACGCCACGCCGAAGCCGCCGATCCACCCGGCAGCGGTGAGGAGATGACGGAAGAGACGCCTGGGCCGGTCGCTCACGGGATGAGGATATCACCGGCGACAGGGGGCGGCAACGCCAAGGGGCCGCGGCGCATCCCGCGCCGCGGCCCCGTCTAGTCGAGGAACACCACGTTCCTCATGGCGGCCGCCTCGTGCTCCGTGTTCGGCAGCACCCGGTGCCATCCCCTCAGTACGATCGTCTTGTGGTCCGGATGGCTGATCTTCCCCCTGACGACCACCTGCGGCGCCAGCCTCATCCTCCTCCAGCCCAGGTTCTTCAGCCCCGGCCTCCTGGTCAACAGAGCGTGGTACGCCCCCTCGGACAGCGGCCGCGGGTAGCGATCGGCGACGTACACGTCCCGCCCCCCCCACCGGTAGAGCTCCTCTGCCAGGTGGGGCTTGCCGCGCCCGCGCTGCAGCGGCTCGTTTCCGAGCACCAGCGCCTCGGACACCTTCACGTCCGGTGCGGGCACGAAGAACCACTCACCCTGGCGGACGTACGCTCTGTTCTTCCTCCCGTTCTTCTCCCGGGCATCCAGCGCGAGCCTCGCCTGGGCAGCCCGCACCACCGGGGGCTTCAGAGCCTCCTTGGCGGATGCCACATCGCGAGCCGCCGACGCCTCCGGTACCGCTGCCACGAACCAGTGGCGCTCGTCGTGACCGCACAGGAACTTCTGCTTCGAGGTCCCGGCGACCCCGAGGAACTTCACCAGCAGCAGGAGGTGTCGGTCCTCCGGCCGGACGTCCACGGCCAGGATGGAAAGCGGCGCTCCCTTCTCGACCGTGAGCTCGAAGAGCTCCCCGTGGGTGTCTTCGGCCACGTCGAGGGTGAAGCCGCGCTCCAGGGGCTGCCCCTGTGGTCGCCTCGAGCGCCCGGCGCCCCGGACCGTCCCGGGCTCTCGCGGGACGATCCTGAGTCGGGCCCCCATCCGGGCGAAACCTCGGTTCAGAACCTGGGCTTCCAGCGATCGTTCCGTCACCACGACAGGACCTCCTCCAGGCCGGCGGCGCCACTGCGTGATCACCGTCGTCAGCGTCGGATCGGGCTATCCCGAACGCGGGAGCTCCGGTGCAGCCCCGGCGGTTTCTTTTCTTCGGCGTCTCTCGACGCGGATCGCCTGTGCTACAATGCGCCGCCTCATTCACGGACCGTCCCGCGGCCTGGCGCCGCCCTCGCCCCAGTGAACCTCCCTCGCGCATCCGTACCTGTCGAGAGCCTGCTCCACCGGGTGGAGCGACCGGCCCGGTACCTGGGCCAGGAGCTCAACTCGGTCCACAAGGACCCCGCCGGCAAGCTCCGGTTCGCCCTCTCGTTCCCGGACACGTACGAGGTGGGGATGTCGCACCTGGGGCTCCGGATCCTCTACCATGCTCTCAACGAGCAGGAAGGGATCGTCTGCGAGCGGGTGTTCTCGCCCTGGCTGGACATGGAAGCGCTCCTCAGGAGCGAGCACCTCCCGCTGTTCACGCTCGAGAGCGGCGCCCCGGTCCGGAGTTTCGATGTCCTCGGCATCTCTCTGCCCTACGAGATGCTCTACTCGAACGTCCTGAACCTGCTGGAACTCGCTGGGATACCGCTTGCGAACGACGATCGTGATGACGGCGACCCCATCGTCATCGCCGGAGGCCCCGCGTGCTTCAACCCGGAGCCGATCGCCGGGTTCGTCGACGTGTTCGTGCTGGGAGAGGCGGAGGAGGCGGTCCTGGAGATCTGCCAGGTCGTCGGCGACAGGAGCTCGTCCCGTCGAGATCGGATCGCCCGGATCGGCCGAATCCCGGGATGCTATCTGCCGTCCGAGGTCCAGGTCGGCACCACCGCCGCCGGTGCCGTGGCCCATCTCCGGGACGGCGCCGGGGCCGCCTGGACTCCCGTGTTGAAGCGCGTCGTGGCCGACCTTGACCGGGCGCCCTTCCCGACCAGGCAGATCGTCCCCTCGATCCCGATCGTCCACGACCGGGCGCAGCTGGAGACCCACCGGGGCTGCATGTGGGGATGTCGCTTCTGCCAGGCCGGGATGCTCTACAGGGCCCAGAGGGAGAGGAGCCTCTCCACGCTGCTGGCCCAGGCCCAGGAGGTGATCCGGCACACCGGCTACGAGGAGCTGGGTCTGGCGAGCCTCGACTCCGTGGACTACAGCCGGATCCAGGAGCTCGTCGACGGGCTCAACCTCCGGTTCGCGGGCAAGCACGTGGCGATCGGGCTCCCGTCGTTGAGGATGGACTCCTTCTCGATCGACCTGGCCAACGCGCTGCAGCGCGTCAAGAAGACCCAGCTCACCCTGGCCCCGGAGGCCGGGAGCCAGCGTCTCAGGGACGTCATCAACAAGAACCTCACGGCCCAGCAGTGCCTGGACACGGTCAAGGCCGCCCTGGACGCCGGCTGGCGAGACCTGAAGCTCTACTTCATGATAGGACTGCCCACGGAAACCGACGCCGACCTGGTGGAGATGGGCCAGCTGATCCGCGAGATGAAGCGCCTGGCCAAGGGCTGTTCCGGCCGGCCGCTGTCGCTGACCTGCGCCGTCTCCCCGTTCGTGGCCAAGCCCCACACGCCGTTCCAGTGGGCCCGGCAGTGCACCGTGGAGGAGCTCTGCCACAAGATCGACGTGCTCAAGACCGCGGTCCCGCGGCACGCCGCCACGCTGAAGTGGCGCCAGTTCGAGCTCGCCCAGCTGGAGGGAGTCTTCTCCAGGGGCGACCGGCGGCTCGGCAGAGTCCTCCGGACCGCCCACCGGATGGGGTGCAAGTTCGAGGGGTGGACCGAGTGCTTCGACCACGGGCTCTGGATGAAGGCGTTCGAGGCCGAAGGGATCGACCCGGCGACCTTCGTCCACCGCGAGAGGGACGAGCACGAGGCGTTCCCCTGGGAGGTCGTCTCCACCGGCGTGTCCCGGTCGTTCCTGTGGGCCGACTACGTCCGGTCGCTGGCGGGGGAGACCGTGCCCGGCTGCGGGGCCGGGAAGACGTGCGCGGCGTGCGGTCTGAAGGGCCGCGGGATGGGGTGCTGAAGATGGCCGCCGTGGCCCGCCTCCGGCTCATCTACTCCAAGGGCGGTCTGGCGCGGTTCCTCGCCCACCTGGACACCTGCAACGTGCTGCAGAGGGCGGTGAGAAGGGCCGAGCTCCCGGTGGCCTTCTCCGAGGGGTTCTCGCCCCATCCGCGGGTCTCCTTCGGGCCGCCGCTGCCGATCTTCGTGGAAGGGGAGCGGGAGATCTGCGACGTGGAGCTCGTGGAGGAGCTGCCGGTCCAACAGGCCGTGGAGAGGATGAACCGGACCCTCCCGTCCGGGTTCGCCGTGGTCGAGGCGTCCGTGGTGCCGCTCAAGGCGCCGTCCATCACGGCGGCGGTGCGGCAGGCCACCTACAGGGTCGCCGCCCTGGACGGGGAGCTGGGAGTCACAGAGGCCCGGGTCGCCCAGGTCCTCTCCCGTCAGGAGATCGTCATCGAGAAGGAATCTCGAGGCGCCCGTCGATCCGTGGACATCAGACCGGCCATTCTCGCTCTGACCGTGGTCGAGGCCGGCCTCGAGGCCGTGCTGGAGGCCAGCCCGAGCCGGACTCTGAACGTGTTCGATCTGATCCGGGAGGTCGTCCCAGGGTACGAGCCGGCCTGGCTCGGACGGCTTGCGGTCGTGCGGACCGGACTCGCTCTGGCCGCCGACGAGGCGAGCCCGGTGGCGCCGCGACCGGCCCGGCCGCGGGTCCCTTGACAGCCTGTCGGGCCCCGCGTACAGTTCGGGTTGGGACCGCCCGGACCGGGAAGGCACCGGTCCGGGCGATCCCACGCGGCCCTTCGACGAGGAGACGACCCCGTGGCCCAGACCGGACCCCCGGCGCCGAAGACCGGCTCGGTCACCGCCTGCCTCTTGGGGCTCGGCGCTCCGATCCGCGGTCTCGCCTACCTGGTCCGTCATCCGTCGCTCATCAAGCTGGCCGTGCTGCCTTTCGTGGTCAACACGGTTCTCTTCTGCCTGGTGCTGGTGCTGCTGGGGCCGCGGGCGAACGGCCTGGTGAACAGCCTGCTCCCCGGCGGCGGCTGGAGCTGGTACCTCCTCGTGGTCCCGGCGTTCCTGCTGGCCTGGCTGCTGGTGATCTTGCTGGGCGCCCTGCTGGTCACCGTGTTCGGCACGCTGATCGCCGGACCGTTCAACGAGATGCTCTCCGCGCGGGTGGAGGCGCTGGAGGGTCGGCTGCCGCCGGAGGCGGTGCTGAACTGGCGGCAGGCGCTCGGCCAGATGGGGGCGTCGGTGCTGCACGAGCTCTGGAAGTGGGGCCTGTACCTGCTCTGCCTCGTGGTTCTGGCCCCTCTGCACCTCATTCCGGTGGTCGGTTCGGTGAGCTGGACCGTCGTGGGCAGCGTCCTGTCGTTCTGGTTCCTGGGGTTCGAATACCTGGACTACTGCTTCTCCCGACGGCGGCTCTCGTTCGCCGACCGGCGACGGTTCTGCGCGGTCCATCTCAAGGAGTGTCTGGGGCTGGGAATGTCGGTCGCCGCCACGCTGGTGGTACCGTTCGTGAACCTGGTCACCATGCCGCTGTCGGTCGTCGGCGCGACGCTTCTCTACCTGGACCTGACCCCTGGCGAGCCGAAGCCGGGAGGCCCCGCTTGAACCAGGACCTGGTCTTCGCCACGATCCGGGACGACGGGTCCGTGACGATCGAGGTGATCGGAACGCTCGGCCTGGCCTGCGCCCTGGAGCTGAGGCACCAGTTCGAGAGGCTGGCGGATCGGGGGCTCGGGTCGGTGGAGGTGGACTTCAGGCAGGCCGAGTGCGTCACGTCCGTGGGCATCTCCACGCTGGCCCAGATGTGGGAGCGGTCCACGTCGGCCAGCGTCCCGATCCGGTTCGTGAACGTCTCCGCCAATCTCCGGCGACTGTTCCAGGTCTCGGGGGTGCTCGAGATCTTCCTGGGCGCCGAGCCGCCAGCCTGACGACCGCCAGGTTGCTTCGAGAGCGATGTGCTAGAACACCAGCCTCAGGCTGACCGTGTGCTCGTCGAGCACCGTGCCTCGCTCGAAGGCGTAGTCCAGCCGGAAGTCCTCCCAGAACCTCACTCCCACGCCCAGGGTCAGTCGACCGTCGTCGGAGCCGATCCGGAAGACGAAGTCGTTGTCGAGGAACTGTCGCTCGGCCCCGATCCGGACCTTCGGCTTCTGGACGCCCCGGGTGGCGTGGAGGATGTTGGTGAAGTCCACCGCGATGATCGTGTCCCGCTTCTCGCCGTAGTAGTAGGCCCCGCCGATCGCCCAGGTCGTGGCGAACGGCCGGGCGCCGAACACGTGCTGGGTCGACTCCGAGAGCACCGAATCGAGGGTGGTGCCGATGTGGAACCTGGAGTTGGCCCTGTAGAAGAGGTGGACGTCCAGGTCGAAGACGTCCTGCCCGGTGGAGGTGCTGAGGCTGGGGATCTTCCTCGAGATGTCCTCGAACCGGAACCGGAGGCCCGCGTAGAGCTCGGGCCTGCGGGTCAACCTCTCCGCCACCGGGAAGCGGGTGGTGAATCCGAGCCAGTAGGTGTTACGCCGGTCGTCGGAGGGCGGGTAGAAGCCGCTCCTCTGGTTCAGCGACAGCGACCGCTTCTCCGTCGAGGCGCCGATGCCCCAGGCGTAGTTGGAGACCTTCTGGACCTCCGCCTTGAAGTTGTAGTCCGACTCCAGGTACTCCTCCAGAGTGAGCTTCTTCTTGTCCGTGGACTGGTAGATCTTGCCCACGTGGCACGTCGAGTCCCGCCGGAACTCGTTGCGGTCGAGCACCTGGCTCGACACCTGGTTCA
>JACQZM010000596.1 GCA_016213885.1 Candidatus Rifleibacteriota bacterium
GCCAGATCCGGAAGCACCCAGGAGCCGGTTCCGGACCCAAGGGCCCTCCTGGGCACGGAAGGGGGGGGGTTCCGGAAACGCCCGCCGTCCTGTGAATTTCTGTTCGCCGGCATCGCCGCTGGATCGGGCAGCCTCGCGGGGCGGCCGAATGGCAAGACCGTCCTCCGCGCGCGGTTCACGACGCTTCCACAGGCAACCGGCCCGGACCGGTCAGTTGCAGCACCTGTGGCACATGGGGAATCTGCCGAGCCGGTACACCGTCTTGAAGAAGTGACGGGTCCGGGGCGCACGCCACACCTCGTCCAGCGTCGTGGTCTCGACGTTTCCTGCCGAGTAACCCATGCAGAACGCGAAGTCGCCCGTGGCGGTGAGCGTGGCGTAGCGAAACACCGCACGGCACACATCTCCGGCGGGCCGCCTGTAGTCGATCGCCGAGTAGTACCGCCGAACCTCGTCCTCGTCGTAGCCCGGCTGCGCGACGAACGGGATGCGGCCGGCCAGTGTCTCCCCGATCCTGCGGATCTCCCGGAGCAGGGTCCCGGGATCCACCGGTCCCCCGGTGGGCTGGCGGGTGGTCTCCAGGGACCGCGTGTACGCCTCCAGACCGGCGGGGTCGAAACACTCGGAGAGATGCTCCCTCGTGGCCCGGGCCTGCGCTCTCATGACCTCGTCGGTGTACCAGCGCAGGTGGGACAGGATGAGCCCGTCGACTCCGAGCGCCAGCCCCAGATCCGCCACTTCGGACAGGCTGCCATGGCTCACGTCCGTGACGGTCGCCACCAGAGTGATCCGTGGCGTGGCGAGGCCACGCCTGGCCCTGGCGGCGATCAGCTCCGCGATCCCGGCGGTGGCGTTCCGGAAAGCCCCCTCGCCGCGATTCTGGTCGTTGGTCTCCTCGCCGCCGTCCAGGGAGACCAGCACCTGATCGACCCCGATCGCGACGAGGCGCTCTGCCAGCTCGGCGAGCCTGGAACCGTTCGTCGCCAGGGAGAGGGCGTGACCCCGGCGCTTGATCTCGCCGACGATCTCCTCGAACGCGGGGTGCAGAGTCGGCTCGCCCCCGCTGAGGTCGATGGAGGGTTTGCTCCGGGAGACCTGGTCGAGCAGGCGGGTCAGATGCTCGAACCTCAGCATCGTTGTGGGAGCCGGCGTGGACGATCCGCCCGCAGACCGCTGGGGGCACATCCTGCAGCGCAGATTGCAGGCCAGCGTGGGCAGCACCGACACGCTCGCCGGAGGGCCCGGCGCCCCCTGCCGGAGCTGCCAGAGCGATCGGAGGACCGTGATCGCCCTGCCCGGGTGCCAGAGGCCCCTGAGGATCTTCCGTGCGAGCCGACCCTGCATGCTGGACCACCGATCCGGCCGGTGCGACGGCCGGGGATCCAGGATACCCCATGACGCACGGCTCTGCGCCTCCATCGTGCTGCGTCGGCGTCGACTCCGAACGCTTGCATGCACTGCCGACGATCGGTATTCTGGCCCGATGGACTCCCCATCAGAGAAGACCGACACGCTCAAAGAGACCCAGACAGTGTCCTCGGGCGCTGCCGTCGAGGCGGTCCCTGTTCCACTGGGCGGACCGGCTGGAATGCCTCTCCACGTCCGCATTCTCGTCGGGCTGGCCACCGGCGCGGTGCTGGGCATCCTGGCCAACGTCGTCACCACGTCGCACCCGGCCGCTGGCCGATGGGTCGATGGCCTCACCCGCTACGTCACCGACCCGCTCGGGCAACCCGTCTCATGCAGACCTACAGCGGCGAGGCCGACGACCGGAAGAAGGAGGGGTCCGGCGAGCTGTTCGGGGTCAACACGATCGTGCACATCGTGCCGCGCAATCCGATCTCTGCCGCGGCGAAGACCGAGCTGTTGTCGGTGATCTTCATCGCTCTGGTCTTCGGGGTGGCGCTCACCCGGATCCCTCGAGAGAAGGCCAGACCGGTGGAGCAGGTGCTCGACGGGGTCAACGAGGCGATCATGAAGATCGTCGGGATGGTCATGGAGATCGCCCCCTACGCCGTGGCAGCGCTCATCTTCAGCACCACGGCGCGCTT
This sequence comes from Candidatus Rifleibacteriota bacterium, assembly GCA_016213885.1. Taxonomy (GTDB): domain Bacteria; phylum Muiribacteriota; class UBA6191; order JACPRK01; family JACQZM01; genus JACQZM01. The sequence continues at coordinate 2,052 of JACQZM010000596.1, forward strand.
TGGCTGGGGCATCGTGGCCACCCTGGTCTCGTACGCGGCCTGCGTGCTGACCGGACTGGCGATCCACCAGTTCGTCGTCTTCTCGATCCTCCTCGCGCTCCTGTGCAGGGTGAACCCCGTCGACTTCTTCCGCAAGATCACGCCGGTCATGGTGACGGCGTTCTCCACCTCCTCCTCGAACGCCACCCTGCCCACGTCGATCAGAACCGCCGAGGAAGACCTGGGCGTTCCCCCGGAGATCGCCGGGTTCGTGCTGCCGCTGGGCGCCACCATGAACATGAACGGGACGGCGCTCTTCGAGGGGGTCACGTGCGTGTTCGTGGCCCAGGTGTTCGGCATCTCGCTGTCCCTGGGCCAGCAGGCCGCGATCATCGTGCTGTCGGTGATCACGGCGGTCGGGGCCGCCGGGGTCCCGGGCGGCTCGATCCCGCTCCTGATGATGGTTCTCGAGACGCTTGGAGTACCGGGCGGAGGGATCGCCATCATCCTCGGGTTCGACCGGATCCTGGACATGTGCCGCACCGTGCCCAACGTCACCGGCGATCTGACCTGCGCCGTCTTCATCGCCCGCACCGAAGGCTGTGCCTTGAAGCTGGAGCCGATGCAGGGCTGGCCTGGCAGCGCCGGGTCCGGCGGCGGGCGCGAGTGACCCACTAGACAAGGCGCGTGAGCGCCTGTGACCGGATCCCTTCCACTCGCCAGCCCGGTCCGGATCGAGGCCGAGGCCTGATCACAGGCCCGACTCCGCGAAACAGGTGGGGGATCCTCTCCTGACAAAACTCTTGGCTTCCGCGGCTCGATCTGTTACGGTCTCGGCTCGGTCGCTGCCGACACGGCGGTGCGAAGCGAAGGGCGATATTGAGGGGTGTGGTTGACCGTGAAGCTGTTCCTCGGACCCGTGACAGGTCTCGTCATCGTGGCGACCTTGATGCCGGGGGCACTCCTGGCAGGCCCCCGCGGTCTGCTCCGGTCGCTGCCGGAGCGCAGCATGGTCACCGTGGGCGAGGGCGTGCGGGTGGCCGCGCTCTTCGCCGGCCTGTCCAAGGGCGAGCTCGACGCGGCCGCCGCCCACAAGGCGCTCGTGGAGGCGCGGCTGCTCGAACCCACCGTGGCGACCAGCTTCGGATCCACCCTGAAGCGAGGCCTGGCGTCGTACCTGTTCTTCCGGGCGATGCGGATGAAGGGCGGGTGGGTGTGCCGGGTGTTCGGGCCGTCTCCACGCTACGCCTACAAGGAGTTCGTCTGCCGGCAGCTGGTGCTGGCAGAAGGCGAGAACACCCCGATCCCGGGCGGGGAGCTTCTCAGCATGCTCAAGCTCTCGTCGGACCTGAGGCGGAGTGGAGGTGCCAGGTGAGAACGCTCATGGCTTTGGTGATCTGCCTGGGCCTGGCGACCTCCACCCTCGCGGCGACCGTCAAGGTCGTCGAGGTCGAGGCCGAGGACCCGTCGCTCCTGGACGTTCAGATCGTCGACGCCAAGGGCGCCGAGCGCGACGCACGATCGGGCGACCAGCTACAGGAGTCCGATCGCATCCGGACCGGCTACAGGTCGTCGTGCGCCCTCGACTTCGACGGCAAGGCCACGGTGGTGGTCGAGGAGCTCACGGAGTTCAAGATCGGCGTCTTCCGGATGGGCGACGTCAACCAGATGGAGCTCTGGCTCAAGATGGGTGGGCTCAAGGCGCAGGTCAACAAGCTGGCCCGGGTGAAGACCGAGTTCAAGGTCCGGAGCCCGACCCTCACGGCGAGCGTCCGCGGCACGATCATCAACCGGATCTTCCACACCCCGGCCACCGGGACCGGAATCGACATGGGGCCTGAGGGGCAGCTTCTGACTCAGGGGGCCGGCGGCCAGCAGCGACAGCTCGACCGGAGCGATCGCCAGCGCCAGGACCCCTTGTCCGACGCGGTCATCGGCAACGGCCAGGTCCTCCAGACGGAGAACCGCACGGACCTGAACGAAGACCTGACTCCGGAGGAGCGGCAGGCGACGATGCAGCAGCCGATCGTGGCCCAGTTCGGGCCTGGCGTCAGCTCCACCGGAACCGCCGGCTCGCCGCTGCCGGGCGCCGGCACGCCTCCGGTCGCGTCGACGGGGGGCAGCACCCAGCCACCGCTTCCCGCGCACACCTACTCGACGAACGGACCGATCCCGGTGGAGCAGGTCGGAGCGACCATGGTCTTCTACACGGGCGGCCCTGGCGGGCCGTTCGACGGGACCCTGTTCAAGAGCATCCAGGGAGGCCCGCCTACCGGTCCCCACAGGCTCTACCAGTTCACCACCAGCATGATTCCGCTCGCCGCCACGAACCCCGGCTCGGGTCAGTACACGGTGAACATCGACCCGCAGCCCGACTCGATCGTGACGCCGATCGAGGGCCAGACCCAGCTCGACAAGGTCACGATCTCCGGCATCGGGTCCCTGTCGTTTCCCAACTCGCAAGCCGTGGTCGGGCCGTAGCGCCCCGGGGAGGATGACAGCATGAAGACGACGGCGATGGGGCTCCTGGGCGCCACGGTCCTGTGGATGGCTCCGCTCGCACCGGCCCAGACCGTGGTGCCGCAGGGCCTCGCCCAGGGCGGACTCGAGCGGGTGCGGATCCTGGAAGACCAGCAGCGCAAGGAGCTCCGGGCGACGGAGTATCTGAAGGTCCAGAAGCGGGGCTACACCGCGTGCAACACGGGCGGCTGGTCGTCGACCACGTACTTCGACTTCGAGGACGACGACAACTCCGCCGCGACACTGGATGCGTTCCACGGCCTTCTGAGGACCGACTTCAGGGCCTGGGGCCACTGGGTCACCCGGGACAACGTGGGCGTGTATCTGCGCCTCCGGAAGTACGACCACCACTACTACCCCGGAGTCGGGACGCTCGATCCGGACACCTCCAAGTACGATGCGTTCGACCTCGATCTGGGCTACGTCGACATCCCCGCGAAAGACAGCCGGATCCGGGTCGGAAGGCAGTTCATCCAGGTGGGGCGAGGGCTCACGCTGTCCGACAACCTCGACGGCATCTCGGCGCTCTTTCAGCGAAACGCCTGGGCGGTGCACGGCTTCTTCGCCAGGACGTCGCCCATGGCCGAGAACCTCGACCTCACGGTGGCGCCGCTCGGCTCCGGGGGCGCGTTCCGTGACTTCGGCGGAATCGAGGCCTCGTACACCAACCGGAAAGGCCGCCGCCTCTACGGATACGCCGTGCTGCAGAACGACCGGACCGAGTTCAAGCCACAGCGAAACGCCACGATCGACCTCTCGGGCTACGACCATGGCTACGACGCCAACTACCTCGCCATCGGCGCCGACGGCCCGATCACCCGGAAGCTGTCCGGGTACGCCGAGATCATCCACGAGGGTGGCCGCACCGCTTCCCAGAACGTCCCGGCGACCGGCCTGCTGGACACGAGGGAGAGCATCGCCGCCGACGCGTTCATCGCGGCCCTGAACTACTTCTGCCTGGACCGCCGGAGGACGAACCTGTCGCTGGAGTACGCCATCGGCACCGGCGACGCCGACCGGGGAAGCGTGATGAACCAGCTGCTCGTCGGCAACACGCCAGGCACCCGGGACAACGCTTTCCAGTATTTCGGAACCTACGATCTGGGACTGGCGCTGTCGCCGCGGCTGTCGAACCTCGAGGTGGTCAGGCTGGGCTACTCGGTCAAGCCGTTCCTCGATGGCCGGGGGCGGCCGCGGGAGTTCCAGCTCGGCGCCAAGGGTTCCCTGTACCGGAAGCAGAACGCCCGGTGCCCGATCTCCACGTCCACGGCCACGCGGTCCAGTCGGGCGCTGCATGACGTGGGCACCGGGATCGACCTGTTCGCCGCGTGGCGGGTCTGGTCGGACACCTCGGTGACGGTGGCCTGGGGCGCCTTCCTGCCCGGTGACGCCAACGCCCCCGGCTTCGACACGGCCACCCAGAGGCTCCTCGTCAACATGACCGCGACGTTCTAGTGCAGGCTCCATCCAGTCGACGGGCACGGCTCCGGATCGACCTGGCGACCTGCGCTCTCGTCGTCGTGACGGTCCTCGGCGTGTTCCACCTCGACGACCTGGTCGGGGGCTCCCTGGCCGGCCGACTGGTCTCGATCGTGGAGGGGATCGAGAACCGGACCTACGACTACCGGGTCTGGCTCCGGACGCAGCTCGCCCCGCCGCCGGTGACGGACCGGATCGTCCAGCTCGTCATCGACAACGACAGCCTCGCCACCTACGGTCGCTGGCCGTGGCCCAGGCGCATGTACGCCGACATCGTGGAGGAGCTCGTGTCGCTGGGGGCCAGGGCCGTGTTCTTCGACATCGAGCTGCCCGAGCCCGCCGAAAAGACCGTGTCCCGCGGTCTGGGGACCGTCTCCATCGAGGAGGCGATCGCGGGTGCCACGGCCGAGATCGCGGCGGCGCTGGACCCCAAGCAGAACGCCCGGACGTTCGAACCGATCGTGCGGCGCGGCACCATGGGGCTTCCCGAGACGGTGGGGTTCCTCCGGGAGCTGCTTCTCCCCCACGTGGATCAGATCGGCCAGATCTACCGGAGCTCCGTGCTGGAGCCGGACGCGCTGCTGGCGAGCACGATCCGGGCGGTGAGCGCCCCTGCAAGAGACACTGCCCCGGCCGGGGTCTTCGGCGTGTTCTTCTTCGAGGATGCCAGGACCCTGGCGATGGCTCGACAGGCCGGTCTCGCCGAGAGGGCGTTCCGCGCCGCCATCGAGAACCCCGAGGCGACGCTGGGCGACGAGAGGCTGGCGGTGGGGTTGGGCCGCGGGGCTCTGGCCGACGCTGTCGTGCTGGGTCGGCTCCACAGGTTCTTGAACGGTCGATTCGACGCTCCGGACCTCGAGGCTCTGAGAGCCGTGAGCGCTCCGCCGGAGGCGGGCACGGCGGCCGTCAAGGAGGCGCAGGCCCGGCTGCTGGAAGACGGCCTGGCCCGCGAGCTCGACCGTACCCCTCCGGCATCGGACGAGGTGGTCATCGAGCGGTGTCTCGGGTCCCTGGGAGCCTCGGTCGCGTTGAACAAGCGGAGGGCCCAGACGATGATCGGCCCGATCCGGGCGGCCCGGCATGTCGTGCGACTCCACGGGTTCGACCTGGACGGCGGCGGAGCGCTCCGGCTCCCTGACCCGCCGCGGCTGACCGCGCCGGTCCCGCTCCTGGCGTCGGCGTTCACCGGCCTCGGGACCTCCACGATGCTCCACGATGTCGACGGCGTCATTCGCCGGGTCCCGCTGCTCTGGCGTCACCGGGGAAGGGTGTTCGGCCAGGCCATGCTTCCGGTGGCGCTCCACACTCTCGAGGTTTCGCCGCAGGCGATGAAGGTCGTTGCGGGACCGCGTCTGGTGCTGCCCCGCGCACGGCTCGAGTCAGGCCTCGCCGATCTGGTCGTGCCGCTCGACGCCAGCGGCCAGCTCATCGTCCAGTGGGCCTCGAGCTACGACGCGAGCCGGATCCGCAGAGTCTCGATCAGCGAGCTCCTGACGCTGGTCGGCGACACGCTGGACCGGTTCGAGTTCCTCGCCGATCCCTACCGCACGCGGAGCTTCAACGTGAGGGTGCTGAGCCGCTGTCTCGCCACGGCCCGCCGGCTGGCAGCCTCCGATCCGGACCGACCGGTCGCCCGGGCCGAGATCACGGGAGAGCCAGCCGGGGGGAGCTCCGCCGAGAAGAAGCCCGCGAGGCAGTGGGAGCGAGACCTCCGCGACGAGAGGGACGCCGAGGTCCGGCAGTTCTTCCAGGAGCTCCGGCGCAAGAAGAAGGCGCTGGAGCGCGCCGTCTCCAGGTTGAACGACCCGGTGAAGCTCGCGGAGCCGCGACGATTGCTACGGGAGGTCGCCGGCGAGCTCGAGATGTACGAGGAGGCGCCGGCCCGCAGGAGAGCCAGGTTGAGGAGCGCGTTCGCGGGCAAGGTGGTGCTCGTGGGCGCCTCCGCCACTGCGGCCGGGGACTTCGCTCCGACGCCGCTGTCGGAGAAGGACCCGAACGTCGCGCTGCACGCCAACGTCTTGAACCAGCTGCTGACCGGCCGGTTCATCGGGCGGGCGGATCCCCACACGACGGGTGTGTTCGCCCTGATCGCATGCGGGCTCGCGGTGGCGGTCTTCGTGGGTCACGTCGGGTTCATCCCCGGGGCGGTCCTGGCCGTGGCGCTGATGCTGGCGTACGCGGCGCTGGCCGCCGCGCTGCTGGTGGTCCGTGGATACTGGATCGATGTCTGCGCCCCGGAGCTGGTGATCCTCCTGGGGTCGCTGGCCATCGGGGCGCGCAAGTACGTCCACGAGGAGCGGTCCAAGCAGCAGATCAGGCACATGTTCGAAAGCTACGTGGACCCCAAGTACGTGGACGAGATCATCAACGACCCGACGCACTGGGCAGAGCTGGGTGGCGTGGAGCGACCGATCACCGCCTTCTTCTCGGATCTCGAGGGGGTCACCACGCTCTCGGAGCTGCTCACCGCCGAGGAGGTCTCGAGGCTGTTGACGGCC
>JACQZM010000597.1 GCA_016213885.1 Candidatus Rifleibacteriota bacterium
GCGAAGCCGGAGCGCCGCGAAGGGGAGGGCAGCGAGTCGCCGCCGGCCGCTGCCGGCCGGGAGAGCGTTCCCCCCGGTACGGTTCGGATCGAGGGCTACCGGCTCCGCGAGAAGATCGGCGAGGGCGCCTTCGGAGAGGTCTACAGGGCCGAGCAGAAGGGGCTCGACCGTTCCATCGCGATCAAGGTGCTCTCCAAGGAGCTCAGCGAGTCTCCGGACGACATCCACCGGTTCGAGCGGGAGGCGCTGGTGCTGGCCCGACTGCAGCATCGGTCGATCGTCTGGATCATCGACAAGGGGCGCACCAGCGACGACCGGTACTTCATCGCCATGGAGTACGTGGACGGTCTGTCGCTGCGGAAGGTCATCGAGGACGGGCTCCTCGATCTCGGGGAGCGGGTCAGGCTGGTGCTCGAGATCGCGGACACGCTGGCCTACACCCACTCCCAGGAGGTGATCCATCGCGACCTGAAGCCGGAGAACGTGATGATCTACGAGGCCGCGGACCGGAAGCGCTGCGTCAAGATCCTGGACTTCGGGCTCGCCGGGCTGGTGCGCCGCGGGAGCCGGTCGGAGAGCTCCCACCTCACCGGGGCCGACACGAGGTTCGGCACCCCCTTCTACACGAGCCCGGAGCAGCAGGTCTCGTTCAGGGACGTGGACGAGCGGACCGACATCTACTCCCTGGGGGTGATGTTCTACGAGCTCTTGACCGGGGACCTGCCCGCCGGGATCTTCCAGCCGCCCAGCGCGGCGAACCCCGACTCGATCCCCGAGCTCGATCCGATCGTGACGCGGATGCTGGAGCCGGACCGGAACAAGCGCTTCCAGACGATGCGGGAGGCCACCGACGTCCTGCGGAAGGTCCTCGAGGGCCGGAAGATCCCGCCGGCGCAGCCGCGGGTGCAGAACGCCCGGCCGCCGTCGCTGTCGCCGCTGGCCACGGTCACGGAGCAGAAACAGATCCGGGTCGAGGGACGGTCCCGGCCAGGTCAGCGGATCTCGATCCAGGTGAACACCCGGCTGTACACCGCCACGGCCGACGACAGCGGCGTCTTCGCGTCTCTGGTCACGCTCAGGGATGGTCGCAACACCATCACGGCCCGGAGCGAGGACCGCTGGGGCTCCTCCAGGGGCAGCGAGCCGATCGAGGTCTCCTCGCTGCCGCTGCGACCGGAGCTCGTCGACCTGCCCGCCCGGGTCGAATCGTCGGTCTGGGTCGTTCGCGGGCGGGCGTCGCCGGGCGCCCTGATCCGGGTCCAGGTGCAAGACAGAGAGTACCAGGCGGCCTCCGACGATCGCGGTGACTGGGCCGTCGATGTCGGGCTCGACGACGGGCCCAACGCCGTCAGATCCTGGAGCGTCGTCGACCAGGCGGAGTGCCGGGAGCCGGTCACGGGGCGGATCGTCCGTCCGGTGACCCCACCCTCGCTGGCGCCACCATCCACCTGGACCCGATCGTCGAGGTTGACCCTGAGGGGCACGAGCCCCGCCGGCGCGACGATCCGCGCCAAGGTCGGCGAGCGGATCGTCGAGGGTGAAGCCGGGCCCGGGGGCGCCTTCGCTCTCGAGGTCGCCCTGGACCTGGGAACCAACGAGATCCGGGTCCAGGCGATCCGGGACGGTGTGGCCAGCGCATGGACCCCTGGCGCCCGGATCTGGCGCACTCCCCCGGCGGGCCTGGTGGCGCTGGTCGTCCTGGCGGCGCTCGCCGCACTCGGGAACGTGCTCCACGGGCTGGTCGCGGGCCGACCGGTGGTCACGGCGAAGGTCGTCCAGGGGGCTGGCCGCGAGGTGGTGGCCACGGGTCGCGGGCCCGCCCGCGCCACGATTCGCATCTTTGGCGGCGGTCCGCTGGCCGAAACCCGGTCCGGCCCTGACGGGTCGTTCGAGGCCAGGTTCGCCGTGGCCCCCGGGCGGCACACTCTGACCGTGGCGGCTGTGACGCAGGGCCGGGAGGCGGGGTCGTGCGAGGCCCCGTTCGTGGCGCTGCCGACGGCGCCGACCTCCGTGACGTGGCGGACGCTGCCCGACAGGGCCCTCGAGGTGGAGGGGCTGGTCGAGGAGGGTTGCGGCGCCGTGGCCGAACTGGCCGGGGAGGTCGCCCAGCTCTCCGTGACGGCCGGTCCGACCCGGGGAGCGCCATGGTCGTTCAAGGGAAGGCTCCGCCAGGCTCCGGGACCCGGCTCCGCGCTGCTGTTCGCCGTGCTCGGCGACCTCCGATCCGCGCCGCACCTGCTGGTGCTGGAGACTCCGCCCGCCCCCCCCCAGCTCGACCCGCCGGAGGTCTCGGAGGATGGCACGTCGGCCCGCGTTCGCGGCGTGTGCTCCACCGCGGACGCCCGGATCGAGTTCAGAGGCCGGACGGCCGGCCAGGTCCACACCTTCGTCCCGTCGGCCGACGGGAGCTTCGAGGGCACCCTGGCGCTCGATTCGGGAGCCAACACGTACACCTGCCTGGCGTTCCTGGCGCGCCGGCCGGAGCTGAGGAGCGCGGCGCAGACCTTGGTGGTGACCGGGCTCCCGGCAGCGCCGGAGGAGCTGTCTCATCTGGTCCTCGACCCGGACGGCACCCGGGCGAGGCTCACCGGAGTCGCGCCGCAGGCCGACGCCGTGGTGGTGTACCGGGCCGAGCGGGAGGTCGCGGTCACCAAGGTGAGCCGTCAGGGCCGCTTCTCGTGCGCCGTGCCGCTGGAACCCGGCCAGAACCACTTCAAGGTGCGCGCCACGGCGGCGCAGATGCCGGGGAACGCCGCGTCGATCACCATACCGGTACGCCCGCC
>JACQZM010000598.1 GCA_016213885.1 Candidatus Rifleibacteriota bacterium
ATGGTCGGCGTGGGACAATGGGTCCGGCGGGGGGACCCGGTCGCGTTGATCGGCCAGGGAGCCGGCCAGAACGGCTATGAGGCGCAGCTCCACTTCGAGATCCGGAAAGACGCGGAACCGACGGACCCCCTGACCTGGCTGGAGCGCTGACTCCGCCCCGACCCCACATAGGAGATGACTGGCGCAATGAAACGCTTCGTGTCGATTGTCGCGGGATCGCTGGTTGTTCTGGTGCTGGCCCTGTGTCCGGCCCGAGTGACCGCCCTGGAGAGCAAGGCCGGCCCGGGGGAAGACCAGTTTCTGAAGATGGTCGGCGATGGCCTCAAGAAGATCCAGGCGCTGTTTCCGCCGTACTTCAGCCGCTCTCCGAACGACCGCCTCTTCTGCGGAGCGCTGAACGGAATCCTCCGGGAGATCGACCCGAGCGGCAACTCGTACGTGAGCAAGCACGAGGGGCCTTCCGGGGAGGCGAAGTTCACGCCGGGGCTGCAGATCCGGATGGTGGAGGGCGTTCCCGCCGTGGCCTCGCTCGTGGTCCACTCCGAGGCGTTCGGTCATGACCTGCAGCAGGGGGATCTGCTGCTGAAGATCGACGACAAGCTGGTGCTGGGCAAGGATCTGCCCTCCATCGCCGCCCTGCTGGCCGGGCCGATCAGCTCCACCGTGAAGGTTGCGGTGTTCCGGCCCCAGGCGAACCTGTACCGGGAGGAGAAGCTCAAGCGCGAGACCCCCGAGTCGGTGGTCTACAGCCGGAAGATCGCCGGCAAGATCGGGTACGTGGAGATCAACCTGGTGGACGACAAGTCCGTGGCCGATTTCGAGGCCAGGCTCAAGGTGCTGACCCGGGAGAAGCTGACCGGGATCGTCGTCGACTTCCGCAACACCTCCGGTGGCACCCTCGAGCACGCGGTCCGGCTCGCCGATCCGTTCCTCCCGGACAAGGACAGGGTGATCGCCAAGGTCCACAGCGTCCAGGGGGTCAGGTCGCTTCAGGCGACGCCCAAGACGACCCACGTTCGCATCCCGGTCGTGGTGCTGCAGAACCAGGGTACCGTCGGGGCCGCCGAGATCGCGGCCGCGGCGCTCCAGGACAACCACCGAGCGGTGTTGATGGGCGAGACGACCTTCGGGGGCGGCGTCTACGGCAGCGCCGAGCGGCTGGTTCCGGACTTCTCGGTACAGGTCGCCACGACCTACATCTTCACCCCTGGTGGCAGGGAGATCATGGGCAAGGGAATCGGCCCCGACATCGTGGAGCACGGAGAGCTCGTTCCGGCCGACAAGGTGAAGAAGTTCCGCCAGGAGTTCACCCACTTCTGCAAGGGTGTCGTCGTCACGGCCCGGGAGAAGGACGACAAGAAGGACCCCAAGGCCCAGGCCTCGCCGGCCTCCGCCCCGACGACCGGAACGCCCGTGGATTCCGACGAGGACGAGGAGGATTCCCCGAAGCCCGCGCCTGGCAAGCCGGAAAAGCCCTCGGATCAGATCCTCGACGAGTTCCCGCTGGTCAAGCGGCACGACACGGCCCTGATGAGGGCGCTGAACCTCCTGATCAGCACCAACATCTTCTACGAGCAGCTGCTGCAGAACTGACCGGTCGGGAACCGGGCTTTCCAGAGCCCCGCCCCGGCCTTGCTGGCATGTTTGGACCCGTTGGCGGTACACTGGCCTGGCCTGCGCGCTCGCCGATCCGGGAGTATTGATTCTTGAGGGGCCTTTCAGGAGGAAGACACGTGCAACGCTCGAACAAGGTGATCATCTCCACCGCGATGGTTGTGCTCGTCTGCTCCTTCGCGTTGAACCTGGTCCTCATCAACGCCTCATCGGATCAGGCGTTCGCCGGCCGGATCTCCATCTCCTTCGACGAGCTGAACCTGGTGAAAGACGCCTTGACGTGCATCAGGTCGAACTACGTCGACACGGCGCAGCTGGAGAAGGCCAACCTGCTCCACGGGGCCATAGAGGGCATGATCGCCAAGCTCGAGGACCCCTACAGCCGGTTCATGCCCCCCAAGAACTACAAGGACATGCAGGAGGACACCCGGGGGAGCTTCGGCGGCCTCGGCATGATGCTGGGCGAGAAGAACAAGCGGCTCACGGTCATCTCGCCGATCGTCGACACCCCTGCCTACCGGGCCGGAATCCTGGCCGGCGACTTCATCGTCAAGGTGGACGACAAGGACGTGTCCGGTATGCCCGTGGAGGACGTGGTGAAGATCCTCCGGGGCGTCCCCGGGACCAAGGTGAAGGTATCGATCTACCGCGAGGGCTTGAAGAACCTCCTGGACTTCGTCTTGACCCGCGAGGAGATCAAGGTGCCGTCGGTCCGGGCCCAGATGATCGACAAGGAGATCGGCTACGCCTACCTCCCCAGCTTCTCCCAGCCGGTCGGGAGAGATCTCGACGCGGCGATCGCCAAGTTCCTGGAAAGGGGCATGAAGGCTTTCATCCTCGACCTCAGGCACAATCCGGGCGGGCTGCTGGAGGCGGCGGTCAACGTGGGTCGCATCTTCCTGCCCAGCGGCCGGATCGTCAGCGTCAAGGCCCGGACCGGGGACGAGACTCCCTACACGACCTCCGGGTCCAAGTACCCCAGCTTCCCGCTGATCGTGCTGATCGACCGGGGGTCCGCGTCGGCCTCGGAGATCGTGGCCGGCGCCATCAAGGATCACAAGCGAGGGATCCTGCTCGGCGAGAAGAGCTTCGGCAAGGGATCGGTGCAGACGGTCATGCCGATGGCCGACGGTTCGGCCATGGCGCTGACCACGGCCAGGTACTACACCCCGGGCGGCACCTGCATCCACAACGTGGGCATCCAGCCCGACATCAAGATCGAGCTCCCCACTCTGACGCCGGAGCAGGCCAAGGAGTTCAGGGACGAGCGGACCAAGTTCATGAACGAGAGCCTCGGTGGCTTCGACCCGACCAGGACGACGTTCATGCATGTGAGCAAGTTCGACGTGCAGCTCACTCATGCCGTGGACATCTTGAAGAGCTCCTCCGTGTTCCACCAGAAGCTGCTCCCCGGGACCGCCAAGGGGGCCCGCTGATGCGCCCCTCGCGCCACCCCGTCGCGGCGCCCGCGATGGGCCCGCTGGAGCGGGTTGGGCCGGCCCGGCTGACGATCCCTCCGGGCTCGCCGGCTGCGCCGGGACTCAGCCGGGACGCGTTGAAGCCAGGAGGGCCGTTGCTGCGCACCGGCCCCCCTGGACCCCCCCCCGGGCC
>JACQZM010000157.1:0-7617 GCA_016213885.1 Candidatus Rifleibacteriota bacterium
CCGGCTGCGCCGGGTTCCTGGGGAGTCCTGGCGCGCGATCCCCGGCTCGCGCCGTCGCAGGGGTGGCAGCCTGTCTGCCGCCGGATCGGAGGCCGCCCGGCCTGACGACACGGCAGCGGCGCCAGGCGGATCCAGCCGACGACGGCCGCGACGAGAGACGGCACCTCCGGCAGGGAGATCCGGTGATATGGACGAGACCGGCGACACGGCTCGACTGGCTCGGTCGTTCCTGCCGGGCACGGCCGTGCTCGAGCTGACCTTCCGCTGCAACCACGCCTGCCTGTTCTGCTCCTGTCCCTGGTTCGCCCCGGACGGGCGGTTTCCTCGTCAGCCGGAGATGGGGGTGACCGACTGGCGCCGGTCGATAGCCCGGCTCTGCGAGATGGGAGTGAACAACCTGGCCTTCACCGGCGGCGAGCCGCTCCTGAAGGAGGGGCTCGAGGAACTCCTGGAGTTCGCGGCGACCTGTGCCGTCGAGCACGTCCGGAGCCGGGACGGACAGCTGGTCTTTCACCAGGCCCCACCGAAGCTCTACCTGCTCTCGAACGGCCAGGCGCTCACCCGACCGCTGCTCGAGCTCTGCCGTCGTCTCGACGTGGCCCTCAGCCTCAGCCTGCCCGGCCTGGCCACGTTCGCCGAGCACACCGGAGGGGGCGACCCCGATCCGGTGCTGGGCTGGTTCCAGGAGGCCAGGGCTCTCGGGATCCGAACGACCGTGGGCATCACGGTGACCCGGCTGAACATCGACGAGCTGTACGAGACGATCGCCGCGGCTCTGCTGGCCGGGGCCGACCGGCTGCTCCTGAATCGCTTCCTGCCCGGAGGCAGAGGCCTGGCGAACCTCGATCGGTTGAGCCTGGATCTCGACCAGATCCAGCGGATGCTGCTCGTCGCCGAGGAGGTGCTCCGCTCCGCCGACAGGTACGGCAGCGTCGGCACGGAGCTCCCCCGCTGCCTCTTGCCGTCCGCCCCGTTCGAGCGCCTTCACGTGGGCACCACCTGCTCGGCGGCCGCAGGCTTCTTCACCGTGGGCCGTGGACGGACCCGACCCGATCTTCGCCGGGCAAGACCCCGTTCCTCCCCCGTCCTGCGGACCGTTTGCGTTCGAGGGCGTGGGCCGCTAGACTGGTCGTGACGACCCGGGGAAGGCGAGCGCCTTCCTTCGTTGGAGGTGTGCCATGCCTGCGATGGTGGCCGGAATCCTCATCGGGATCCTGCTGCTGAGCTTGCTCCTGATGGGCGGCCGGACCGCACGGGCCGGGGCCGGTGGACCGCCGACGGTTCCGGTGACCGGCGCATCGGCCCGGGAGATCAAGGCGCTCTCGAGGGCCGAGATCGCCAGGAGGCTCAGGGAGCTGGCCGACAGGCCCGCTCCCCGGATCGTCGATCAGGGAGCCATGTGCTACGACATGGCAGAGGCGCCGGACCACGCCACGTACGTCTGTCCCAGATGCGGCGAGCGCACCCTTCACGCCGTCGGGACCGCAGGCTGGTCCCACCCGATGATCGATTCGAACATCTCGGCGATCCGGGCGCTCGTGAAGGAGCTCAAGAAGTCCGGCATCGGGGTCGACGGGTCGCAGTACTGCAAGAAGTGCTCGCCGGACGTGAGGACGCCACAGCTGGTGCTGCACCTCGAGCTCGAGGACTCGCCAGCGCCCCATCGCCTCGCCGGCGTGACGCTGAAGGACCTCGAGCTGCTCAAGGCGTTTCTGGCCGGCCGTGACACCGTGAGCGGCGGGATGGACGGGGACAAGCCGCTCAGGGATCACCTGGGCAGACTGCAGGAGCTTCTCGGGGTCTCCTTGCAGCGCTGAACGTCCGCCCGGAAGGCGGGGCGCGAGCCAGGGACCGTTGACGATCGGCGGGCGGGATGGTCTAATGACGCCGGTCACCTGAACCGTGACGTCCAAGGAGAGAAGCGATGGGCCTGTTCGACAAGATCAAGTCGGCCGTGAAGATGGTCACCGGCGGCAGCGCCGCCGTGACGCTGGAGCTCGGGCCCCGCCGCGACGATGGGAGCTACCCGGCGCGGGTGAAGGCCGTGGTGTCCTCGACCGATCTCGAGATCGGGCGGGTCTACCTGGCGGTGGAGGGGCTCGAGACCGTGCGCTACAAGATCAAGGAGCCCGGTTCCGAGCACGAGACAGAGCAGACGCTCAGCGAGACCACCTTCAAGACCGAGGTCGACATCGCTCCGGCACAGTCCCTGGTCGCCAACAAGGAGTACCTGTTCGAGGGCCTGTTCTCCCTTCCGGCCGATGCGCCGCACACCTACCTCGGCAAAAACGCGCGGCATGAATGGAGGGTGTACGCGGGCCTCGACGCCAGCGGCACCGACCCGGCCTCGAGCTGGACGGCGTTCACCCACTCCTGAGGCTCTGGCCTCGAGCGTCGTCGAGGTCGTTCCAGGCCCGCTCCATGGAGCCTTTCCGCGCCGGTCGCCTCAGCGTTATCGTGGCCTGATGAACCGGGGCCTGCCGAGCATACGTTCCAGGCAGGCCTGGTCCGTCTGGAAGTGGCCCCCCCCGTACACGACCACCACCCGGTCGTTGCGGTTGAGCATCTGGGCGATCACCTGGACCAGGTGGATGTCCCGGATCAGCCCGTTCTCCGCCGACACCCTCTGCGGCACCAGGGCGTCGTTGGCCGCGTTGGGACCGACGACCTCTGAGGACTCCTTGATCACCAGTTGAGGCTTCAGGAGCTGGATCTCCTGCCGTACCAGGCTGAACGTCCCCTTGTCCGTCCCGTGGATGGTGGCGACGAACGAGAGCTTCTTTCCCCACTTCTGGAACTGGGCGCAGAAGGGCAGGTCCGGGAGCCCTTGCCCGACCCCCGGCCCGAACGCGCGGACGAGGCGGACGTCGGGACGGAACTCCTCCGGAGTTTCCGACTGCTGCCCCTGCGGTTCCCCGGAAGGCGGCCCACCGGCGGACACCCGCAGAGCCGCCGACAGCAGGACGAGCAGCGAGAGAACCGCGACGACGGGTGGCGTGCTGTTGTTCATGGCTCGATTATATCGCAGGCCCGGCTCCCTCGGACAGGCCGGAGGCGCCCCCGGAACCCCCAGCTCATCGACGGAGAAGGAAACCTGCTCGCCAGCGGCACCGTCGCCTTCGAGGGCACACGGACCGAGGTCGGCACCGGATCCGGTCGCGGACATTCCAACCACTGACCAGTGCGTCACCGTCCCTGCGTGCCGGCGGCCCGGCGCTCCGGTGGAGCGGACCGGCCGGCCGGCCCCCGTGGCCGTTGCCTGGACAGTTCGAACTCTCGCGCTGCCTCGCGGAGGAGCCCCCTCTCGAGCCGCTGATTCTCGGCGCGGTTCTGCTCGAGCAGGCGTTCAGCAGGGTCAGCGCCCCGTCGCCCGGGTTGGCCACGGTGCTCGGGTAGAGGGCGGTGCCGGTGCCCCGACCACCGGTCCCGCCCACCGGCCCCGTGCTATCCTCACGACACCGCCACCTCGCCTCGCACCTGGTGCACCTTGGCGCCACGCCCGCGATCGGGCGCAGTTCCGGCGAGCTGGAGTCGATACAGCCGGGGCGGCCAGTGGTTCCCGGGCCACCACGAATCGCCATGACCTCAATACTCTCGGATCTGAGAGCGCTATGTCTCGAGGGCCGGCAGCTCGCTTTCTCCCTGCGGAAGGCGACGAAGCAGCCGGGCACCGACTCCACGACTCGCTCCCGCGGGGCGACCCGGCTGTCCCAGCTGAAGAGCCGGTGCCTCGAGCTCGTCAAGCGACTCCAGGCCAGCCGTGGCCTTTCCGCCACCGAACAGGCGCAGGCTCGAAAGGAGCTGGCCGGGATCGGCACGGCGCTGCGAGAGATCGAGAAGCACGTGGGGATCGCCGATGCTGGAGGCAGCCGCTTCAGAGCTCTGCGGAGCCACGTCACCGGGGGCTGGCCCACCACCCATCTGCCGCCGGTCATCGATCCGGCGGCGCGGGTCGTCCCGGACGGCGGCCCGTCCGGCGGCGTCGCGGTGACGCCCCGGCCCGGCTCGTCGGAGCCAGAATCCTCGGGGATCGTCGTGGAGGACGGCGCGCCGGCCGCACCCGTCCAGGCTCGTTGCCCGGTGTGCGCCGAGCCGGTGGGGAAGCCCCGAATGGAATGCCCTCGCTGCGGCGTGACGCACCACGTCGAGTGCTGGAGCTACTCGGGCGGGTGCGCCATCTTCGGCTGTCGCCGCGCACGGTGAGGACAGAGGGAAGTCCGGCCCTCCGCGTGCGGTCCGCGCTCCGTCTGACTGGGTGCCCCTCAGAGGCCAGCCCGTCACGGCTCCTCCCCTGCCGTTGCGGATGAAGGCGAGAGTGGACGAGACGTCACCTGTGCGTGAACTGCGGAGCTCACGAGAACGCACTCCGGTGTCGGCTCGCCGGACCGGCAGACGGCGGGAATGCCCTCCTGTCGGGATCCGGAGTGCTCCACGCAGGGGCCGGGCCGGCCGACTTGCAGACTCTGCCGAAGAGCCTTCGACTGTCGAGCGTGCTGTCGGCTCGGCTGGACTCTGGACCTGCTGGGCCAAGGGATGCTCGGCCCGGTGATCTCGTCGGTGACCGTCTTGCGGCCCGCTATCCGTCGACGATCGTGCGGGCGCCCGCCCATCCTTCGGGAGGCGCCTGGGTCCGGAACGCCTCGACCCTGGTCAGCATCAGCCGCGACGGCCCGTCGTCCGGAACGATCTCCAGCGCTCGATAGAAGTCGTCCCGGGCGCCCACCCAGTCCATCCGATAGTACCTCTGCAGGGCGCTGTCGTAGGCCTCCACCAGGGCCCGGAACGGATCGGTCAGCGCCTCCTCGAGGCCGACCAGCTCGTGAACGGCGAACACTCGATCGCCTGCCCTGAGCCGGTCGATCTCCCTGAAAGTGAAGCCCTCCCCGCACTGCTGCCTCACCGGGTCGGTGACGAGCAGGCCCACTCCGTACTCGTCCGCCATCGAGATCAGCCTGCGGGCGAGCTCGACCTCGGGGCCGAGGAAGACGCTCCACCGGCGTCGCCCGGCGCCGAGACGGCCGGCCGTGACCGGTCCGGCATGCACGATCGCGCTCCACCGAACGGTCAGGTCCGTCATGGCGCCGCGAACGGCCGTACAGGCCGCCACCGGACAGTTCGGTTCACCGCGGCGAAGCCCGAAGACGGCGAGCAGGCGAGACGGTCCGTCGAGCTCCACGCACGCTCCGGACTCCTCCAGGTCGCCCCCGACCCTGAGGAGACTCTCGAGCGCCGCCGCGAGCTCCGGCGTCGAGCGGCGCCACCCGGATCGCGCGAGGTCCCGGGAGCCCAGACTCACGATCGCGGCGACCCCGGACGTGCCCGGCTCGGGACCGGACCGGTCCAGCCAGTCCCACCCGCTCCACCTCAGGGTCCGGGCGTGGAGACCGTACAGCTCGACCCACCGGACGATCAGACAGACCACGCACGTCGCGCCCACCGCGCTCAGAAGTCGTAGCCCCCCGAGGAGAGTCCCCGCCTCGAATGAGATCGAGCAGGCCAGCCAGAGCGCTCCCACGATCCCGGCCAGGCCGATGAAAGCGAAGAGCGGCGAGAACACCGCGAACAGCAGGCTCACCGCCGCCACGGCCCCCAGCAGCAGAACGAAGCTCACGGTGTCCCCGAGCTCGCCGACGAGCTTTCCCGTGATGATCCCCTCGGCGGCGTGAGCGAGGATCAATACGCCGGGCACGAGCGCCGGGCGGCCGTAGGGTGCGCCGTGCGGCGTGAGGTGCAGGTCCCCCAGGGCGTTGCCGGTGGCGCCGACGAGCACGAGCTTCCCTTTGAGCTTCTCTCTCGCCGCCTCTCTTCGTGGGCCGTTCTCGAGCAGGTCGCTGGCCGGGACGATCTTGAACCGGTCCCGTCCGGCATAGGGGACGAGGAGCGTGGATGTCCGCGGCTCGATGGGCACCCGCCGAACACCAGCAGGCCCGGCCAGAACGAGCAGGGACCCCGAGACGGAGGTCGAGGTGGTTCCGAGGTACCGTCGGGCTGCTTCCAGCGCCATGTGGGGCAGCTCGTTGCCGTCGTGCGTCTGGACGAGCGCGAGGTGCCGGACGACCCCGTCGGCATCGGCCCAGGTGTTCGTCACGCCGATTGCGATGCCCCGGGAGGACAGGGCCCGCATCGGCTCCAGGAGCACCCTCTGCTGCTGGGTCTGCCCGGATCGCCACGCTGCCGCGATGACCGCGCCGGGGGCTCCGGCGATCGCCCGGGCGAGGCTCTCGTCACCGGCAGCGTCTCGCGGCTCCCTGAACAAGACGTCCACCGCGAGCACGCGAGGGCCGGCGGCGCTGATCGATTCGACCAGCCGTGCGAAGGCCGCCCGGTCGAACCCGGGTGCCGTCGTGGCCGACAGCGCGCGAACGGCCCGGTCGTCGAGACCGACGACAGCGACGGGGGAGTCGAGCTCCGGTGGAAGGTTCCGGGTGATCCGGACCAGGTGGTCGAACTCGAGCCGGTCGAGGATCGGGTTCCACGGCGCCTGCGCCAGCCCGACCAGAGCCACGAGGGCCCCGGCGAGGATGCCGGACAGGCGACCGGAGTCCAGGCGTCTCATCGTCCCGGCGAGGGGGTGGGTGTGGGGGTGGGACCCCGCCCGTCGTGCTTCTCGATCACCCGGCTCGACGTCGCGTCCTGGAGCAGCCGCTCGACCTGCTCGCCCAGACCCTCCTTCGGATTGTACGACCCCGGGTCGAGCCTCGGAGGCGCGCCCTCCTCGACGGTGGCGGCCCGGCCTGTCTCCACCCGGAGCGGTGGCCCCAGCGAGTTGGTCACGACGACGGTGCCCGCGGCGACGAGCACCTCTGTCCGGCGGGCGCGATGAGCCACCAGGAACACGGTTCCCTCGACCGACGCCGTGCAGTTGGCGGTCTCCACCTCGTAGCGCGTCGACCCCTTCTCGCCTGCGGCGACCGCCATCCCGATCACCCCCTGGGCCAGCAGCAGGGTGGTCCGGAGCGTTCCCTTGCGCGTCTCCACCAGCTTTAAGCTGGTTCCATCGCTCCCCTGTCCCAGGATCCGGGCGAGCGATCGGTCGGCGAACCGGATCTCACACACCGCGGCGGCGGCGGCCTCGATCAGGTCGCCCGCCGACAGGGCGAGGCCGGACCGCGCCGCCACCGAGTTGACCGACACGTGCCCCCTCATGCTCTCCAGCCGGGCGAGAGGGACTGCCGGCTCTCCGCACCCGGAGGTCCCGAAGAGGATCGCCGCGACGAGCGTCAGCAAGACAGGAGCCGTGACGACGGTCGCGCTCCTGCCCTTCGTTCCAGCGACACGTGAATGCGCGGTCATCGGTCTCCTCCGCCCCGATCAAGGGCTCAGCACAGTGCGGAACCCGGTCTGATCGTTGTCGTCGGTCGACCTCATCTTGAGGCGCATCGAGCACCGGAGCGTCGCCGCGAAGCTCAGGAAGCTCCCGCCACGGATCGACGCCGGGGCACCGCCCGCCGGAAGGTGCGGGTCCGGCGAG
This sequence comes from Candidatus Rifleibacteriota bacterium, assembly GCA_016213885.1. Taxonomy (GTDB): domain Bacteria; phylum Muiribacteriota; class UBA6191; order JACPRK01; family JACQZM01; genus JACQZM01. The sequence goes on from JACQZM010000157.1 coordinate 7,472, forward strand.
AAGGGTTGCCTGAAGTAGTCCACGTCGTACCGATCGGAGCACCACTCCCAGACGTTTCCGGCCATGTCCAGCAGGCCGTAGAAAGACGCTCCGGACGGCCGGGAGCCGACGACGCCGGGGCGGTCCGGAGGCACCGGCCACCGGTC